>NZ_NKIG01000026.1:0-95631 GCF_002255865.1 Pseudomonas sp. PGPPP1
AGGCAGACCACTGTCTATCTGAAAAATGGAGATCCAAATGTGGGAGCGGGCTTGCTCGCGAATGGAGTGTGTCAGTCAACAAATTCATTGGCTGATCCACCGCATTCGCGAGCAAGCCCGCTCCCACATTTTGAGAGTGTTACAGCAGCGACAACGGGTAACTGATGATCAACCGGTTCTCATCAAACTCATTCGTACTGAAGTCGCGCCGCAGCGTGGAGTTGCGCCAGCGCACATTCAGGTTCTTCGCCGGGCCGCTCTGTATCACGTAGGCCAACTCCGACTCGCGGCCCCATTCCTCACCATCGGTAACCGCACCGACGTGCGCATTGCTGCCCCGGATATACCTGGTCATCAACGTCAACCCCGGCACGCCTTGGGCGGCAAAGTCGTAGTCGTAGCGCAGTTGCCACGAGCGCTCCTTGGCCGCGTCATAGCTGGAGTTGTAGCTGTCGTTGGCCAGGCTGGTACCGGCGGTGCCATTGACGCGCATCCAGCCGTTGTCGCCGGACAGGCGTTGCAGGCCCACATAGAAGGTGTGCGCGCCGGTCCTGGCCGAGAGCATGGCCGACAGTGCACGGTTGTCCAGGGTGCCAGCGCGGGCGCTGCCGTTTTCTTCGCCGGAGAAGTACCCAAGGTTTGCACCCAGTACCCAACCGCCTACCGGTTGGCTGTGGATCAGGTTGAAATAGCGTTGCTGATAGATGTCCGCCAGCACTGAATACCAGGCGCCGACTTGGGTTTTCTTGTCGTTGAACTGGTATTCGGCGCCGCCGAAGTTGAAGCGGTCGGAGGTGGCATCCGGGCGGCCGCCCATGAACATGTCCTCCATGCTTGCGTCATTGCGCGGGCTGTTAGCGCGGAACTGGCCGCCGTACAAGGTCAGGCCAGTGATTTCCTTCGAGGTAATCTGCGCGCCGTGAAAGGTCTGGGTCAGTGAGCGGCCATCGTCCGAGCGCAGTACCGGCAAGGCCGGTGCCCACTCGCCCGCCTTCAATTCGGTGTTCGACAGTTTGGCTTTGAGCGCAACCCCAAGCCGGCCAAAATCGTCCGCCGGGCGGCCATCGCCATGCACCGGCAGCAACTGGGTGTTGGCGGTGCCCTTGCCACCGTCGAGCTTCACCGAGTACAGCCCCAGCACGTCCACACCAAAGCCCACCAGGCCTTCGGTATAGCCGGAACGCGCATCCAGGATAAAGCTCTGGGTCCACTCCTCGGCCTTGGCCTGGGGGTAGTTGCCATTGACGAAGTTGCGATTCAAATAGAAGTTGCGCAGGTTCAGCGAGGCCTTGCTGTCGTCCAGGAAGCCCTCGGCATGGCTGCTGCCGGCGGTAAGCGCCAGGCACGTGAGTACCACTGGGTTGGAGCGCAAAAGGATCTTCATTTTTATTATTCCTTTTTGGGAGGCGAACGCCTCCCGTCGCAGATAACGGGTATCTGCTGGCTGGTGGGATGGAGGGAGTTAGTTGCCGGTCAACGCGATGATCGCGGGTACTGTAAGTACGGCGGTGTAATAGCCCATGAACTGCACACCGATGTTGAAGCCCAGGAAGCGTGCGAGGAACCCGCCGAGCAAGCCTATGGTGACAATCACCATCAACCCCAGCAGCCCGCCTTCCCAGATACCGATCACCAGCACCAGGCCGATAAAGGTCGCGATCACCGCTTCATGGCTGATCTTGCGCACCACAAAGGCCGCCGCGCCATGGGCGAAGTTCATGGTGAACGGGTACGCCACCAGGATCGCCACAATCACCGCGAGCATGCCGTAACCGAGGAACTCCCAGGTATTGAGCAGGTTGTGCAGGTTGTTGATCTCGCCGGTGGCGTTGTCGACGAAGAAGCGCGGCGGTGCGTTGAACAGCGGCGCAGCGGGGCCAGCAGCCACCGGGCTCAATGGCAAACCAAAGGCCATCAGCGGGATCAGGGTTTCAGCGATGTAAGTGGACTCGGTCACGCCGTTACGCGCGGTGATCACGGTGGTCAGGCGGTCGTAGGCATGCTTGATGCGCGAGCCGATCACTTCGCCCATGATCACCGTCATCGCCACCGGGCTGAACACGAACGTCGCGCTGGAGACGCTGGCGGCCATGGCCGTGACGCGCACCTGGCGTGGGTTGATGACCTTGAACGGGTTGGGGAAATAGCCGCTCCAGCCCTTCACGTCCGGGGCCAGGGAAAACACCCGGTATTGGTCGCGTCGCATGCGCTGGCGCTCGCCGGGGGCCAACAGGGAAAACAGCGAGGCAATCAGCGGTGCCACGGCGATGCCGAGGAAGTAGCTCACCGACAACTTGACCCCGTACTGCCCGGTCAACGCCTGCAACGCCACGATTACCACCACAAACGGCACCAGGGCCAGCACCGCTGCCCAACGGCCAGCGGAGAAGTAGGCGATGGTAAACGCGGCACACAGGAACACCCACGGTGCGAACTGCTTGATCACCGCGCCGAACGGCGCCAGCAACACCGCGAACAACACCGACAACGGCACCGCGATCAGCGCCGCCACCGCGCCACCGGAGATCATCTTGCGCAGCGCGATATGCGGCACGCCGAGCTTGCGCAGGTAGTTGGCATCCGCCAGCAGCGCCGTGGCCGAGGTATCGCCAGGAATCCCCAACAACGCCGTGGGCACGGCGTGGGTCATGTGCTTGGCCACAGCGCCGGCGAGGAAGAACGTGAGCACCCCGGCCGGCGGCGCACCCAACAGCACCACCAGCATGGTCAGCGGTGCGAGCGTGGTGGTTTCATCCGTACCGGACACCAGGCCGATGGCGGCGAACACCACCGCGCCCAGCAGCCCAAGGGCGAAGGCCATCATGATTTCGTGCAGTAACACTTCCATCACCCGCGCCCTCCACTGAGGCTGGCGGTGAGTGAGGTGGCCGGCGTTTCACGCAGGCTTTCTTCACGTGCCTGGGCCTCGCGAAACAGCTCGTACAGCTCCAGCTCGCGCAGTTCGGCAATCACCTCAGCAGACAAGTCTTGCAAACGCCCTAGGCTGCCGTACTCCTTGAGCAGGTCGGCCACCACTTGTTCGCGAAAACCCTGGTCGGCGAGGTTCTCTTGCACGTCACGTTTGGGCGGGAACAGTTTGGCGCTGATCGCCCCGCCCGCCAGGCAGCCGAGGATGCCGATCAACATGGCATAGGCACGGGCCATCTGCGCCGACTCCACCAGGTAGTGCAACAGGTGCTGCGCAGCAAAGTAGGCGCCCAGGCTGACCACGGCGCCAATGCCGATGGACATTGCCAGGTGGCGGCCATCGATGGTGTCGCCCCACACCTCATACAGGTGTTGCTTGTCCGGCGGTAAAAGAGGTTGTTGCATGGTGCCCTCCGGCCCTTTCGGGCTTGTTGTTTTTATAGGGGGGTGAAGCATTAGCCACGGCGGACAGTGGCCCGTCCGACGGTAGTCGCTTGGCCGTGCCTGTTGACGATGCGCAAGGCGAACGTGACGTCTGCCTGCTCAACCGCCTCGACTTCGGCGCAAGCGGTGAGCACATCGCCGAGATAGGCGGCGCGACGGTTGCTGTACTCGAACGCCAGCAATTCATCGTTGGCGCCCATCCAGTCGTAGAGCAATTGGGTCAGCCAGTCGCCCTGCAACGGGCCGTCCACCAGCAGCGCCGGGTGCCCTTCGCCGTCCTGGGCGTAAGGCAGGTCGTAATGGATGCGATGGGCATTCCAGATCGCCGCGTTGTACAGGAACAATTGCACGCTATCCGGGGTGTATTGGCGCTCAGGCAGCGCCTGGCCGACTTCAGGAATGGCCATGCTTACCTCGCTATCCGGGTCAGGTGTTCGATCACCAGCGGCTCGCCGGCTTCGTTTTCAAAACGGTTCTCGAACACCAGGAAAATCAATGGGCCGTCGCTGCCCTGTTTCTCGTGGATGTCTACCAGGCTCTGGCGACACACCAGCACGTCGCCGGGGTAGATGCGCCCGTGCACCTGATAGCGGCTGCCCCCGGCCAGGATGCGTTTGAGCGGCAGCTGCGGCAGCAACGGGTTGTCGGGGCAATGGCCGTCTTGACGCAGTTGGTCCAGGGGCAGCACCGGCATCAGCACGCTGAACAGGAACATCAGCGGCGCTTCGTCACCGGCAAGAAACCGCGCCTGGCGTTGGCCGGTGGCTACGGCGTACTTGCGAATGTCATTGCGGCTGACCTCAAAGCGCACCGGCGGCAAGGCCAGGCCGATGCAACTCATGATCTGTTCGGTGAGCAGGCTCAAATCACACCTCGGGCGACCAGTTCATCGTATTGGTGTGGGTCCAGGCCCAGCCATTCGCGGTAGACCTGCTGGTTGTGCTGGCCGACAGCGGGGGCACTGGCGCCCTTCTCCAAGGTGCCGCCGGAGAGTTTGACCGGGTTGCCGAACACCTCGAAATGCGCGCCCTGGCATTCCACACTGACCACCATGTCGCGCTCACGCACGTGGGGGTCTGCAACCACTTCGTCCATGCTTTTGATCGGCGACAACGGGAAGCGGTCGCCGGTCAGGGCTTCCAGTTCGGCCTTGGTGTACGCCGCACACCATCCTTCGACGATGGGTTTGACCCGACGCAGGTAGGTGGCCTGCTCGAAGCGCTTGGCCATGGTGTCCAGTTCCGGGTCGCTGGCCAATTCAGGCGTGCCAAAGGCCTGGCAGGCCTCGCGCCAGAACTTGTCGGTGTAGGCACCGAAAAACACGAAGCCGTCCTTGCACGCATAGCGCCCGTAGGGTTTGACAAAGGGATGACCATTGCCAGTGGGGCCGACCACCTCGCCGGTTTCGGTGTAGGTGACCAGGGCGTTTTCGGTCAGGGAAATGATCGAATCCTGCTGGGACACGTCCACCAGTTGCCCGTGACCACTGCGCTCGGCCTCACGCAGCGCACCAAGGGTGCCGATGGCCGCATACAGGGCCGCCGACAGGTCACCCAAAACCGTGCCGACGCGCATCGGCTCCTCCACGGTGCCATTCATCGACCACAGCCCGCCGGATGCCTGGGCGCTGCTGTCGAATGCCGGTCGTGAAGAGTTGGGCCCGTGCTGGCCAAAGCCGCTGATGGCGGTGAACACCAGTGCCGGGTTGACGGCCTTGAGCACCTTGTAGCCCAGGCCGAGCTTGTCCATGGTGCCGGGGCGGAAGTTCTCGATCACGATGTCGGCCTTGCCCACCATCTGCAGGAACGTGGCCTTGCCGTCCGGGTGCTTGAGGTCCAGGCACACCGCCTGTTTGTTACGGTTGAACTGGGCGAAGAAGCCGCTGACCGGCGTGTCGCTGCTGCGGCTCATGGGTGGGAATTCGCGGGTCAGGTCCGGGTCGGTGGGGTGTTCGATCTTGATCACGTTGGCGCCCATGTCTGCCAGTAGCATGGCGCAATAGGGGCCTGCGACCACGCGGGTCAGGTCAAGGATGGTCACGCCCTTGAGCGGGCCGAAACCGGCCAGGGTGGTTGCGAGAGGGTTCATGGGTGCTCCACTTATTGTTATTGGATGCGTGCGCGCAATGCCTTGGCGACCCGCGATTCACCGCTGCGTTGCAGCTGGCTATCAATAAAGACGCCTACCTCGATCAATTTTGCAAGGTTGACCCCGGTGGCAATGCCCTGCCCTTCAAACAGGTACACCAGTTCCTCGGTTGCGACGTTGCCGGTGGCCCCCGGTGAATACGGGCAGCCGCCCAAGCCCGACACCGAACTGTCGAACACCCGCACCCCGGCTTGCCACGCAGCCTGCACATTGGCCACGGCCATGCCGTAGGTGTCATGGAAATGCCCAGCCAAGGCACTGATGGGAACCTCGCCGGCGCAGGCCTCGATCAATCGGCGCGTCGCACCCGGCGTGCCGGTACCAATGGTGTCGCCCAAACTGATTTCGTAGCAGCCCATGGCATACAGCGCCTGGGTGACCGCCACCACCTGGGCGACGGGAACCGCGCCGGTAAACGGGCAGCCGAGCACGCAGGATACGTAGCCACGCACCGCGACGCCCGCTTCCCTGGCCTTGGCAAGCACGGGTTCGAAACGCTCCAGGCTCTGGGCAATCGAGCAGTTGATGTTCTTTTGCGAGAACGCCTCGGACGCCGCCGCAAACACCGCGACCTCCCGACACCCGGCGGTCAGGGCCATGTCCAGGCCTTGCAGGTTGGGCACCAGGGCGGTGTAGGTCACGCCCGCACGCGGGCTCACTTGGCGCAGCACTTCATCGGAACCGGCCATCTGCGGCACCCAGCGCGGCGACACGAATGCCCCGGCCTCAATGGTGCGCAAGCCACAATCGGCGAGGCGCTCCACCAGGGCCACTCGGGTGTCCACGGGCAGGCAACGGGCTTCGTTCTGCAAACCGTCCCGTGCGCCCACTTCCACCAGCCTGACGGCGTGCATGCTCACTGACCGCGCTTATCGAGCAACAAAGCCCGCGCACTGTCGGCGCGCACGTCGTGGGTCGCGACCATGCGCTCCACCAACCATTGCACTTCATCACCACGGGCACCGGCCGACAGCGCCACATTGCGCGCATGCAAGGCCATATGCCCGCGTTGGATACCCTCGGTGGCCAGGGCACGCAAAGCGCCGAGGTTCTGCGCCAAGCCGACGGCAACGGCGATTTCACCCAATTCCTGGGCCGTTTTAACCCCGAGGATACGCAGCGACAATTGCGCCAGCGGATGGGTCTTGGTGGCACCGCCGACCAGGCCCAGCGGCATCGGCATTTCCAGGGTGCCGACCAAATGGCCCTGGCTGTCTTTTTCCCAGGTGGTCAGCGACCCGTAGTGGCCGCTGCGGCAGGCGTAGGCATGGGCACCGGCTTCCACGGCACGCCAGTCGTTGCCGGTGGCGACCACCAGCGGGTCGATGCCGTTCATGATGCCTTTGTTGTGGGTGGCGGCGCGGTACGGGTCGATGGCGGCGAAGGTATACGCGTCGATCACCCCTTCAATCACGTCTTCACCGCTGTATTCGCTGGTGGCCAAGTGTTCCGGAGCAATGCGCAATTGGGCTCGGCACAGGCGCAAGTCCGCCAGGTTGGACAGGATGCGCAGGCGCACCTTGCCACCCGTGAGGCGTTCCATCAGCGGCGCCACGGCTTCGGCCATGGTGTTGACGGTGTTGGCGCCCATGGCGTCGCGCACGTCAACGATAAGATGCGCCACCAGCATCGGCCCGCGTGGGCTGTCGGCAAAGGTGTGTACCTCGATGTCGCGGCAGCCACCGCCGAGGGTGTTGAGCAACTGGTCCTTGCTGTTGGCCAGCGCGATGATTTCGTCTTTGTTGCGCAGCAGGCTCAAGCGCGCATTGAACGGGTCGCTGATACCAATGATCTGCACCTGGGCGCGCATCAGCGGTGCGCTGCTGGAGGTTTGGAAACCACCGGTCGGACGGGTCAGCTTGGCCATGAACGAGGCGGCAGCGACCACCGAAGGTTCTTCCACCACCAGCGGGATCAGCACATCGCGACCATTGATGCGGAAGTTGCTGGCCACGGAGTACGGCAGTTCGAATTTGCCGATGACGTTTTCGATCATGCCGTCGGCGATTTCCAACGGCAACGCACCGGCGTCGCGCAGCAGTGCCAGGTCTTCGTCACTCAGGCCAAGCAAGGGTTGCAGGTGTTCAAGGCGCTGGCGGGGGGACAGGCTGCGGAAATTGGGCAAGCGGGAATCAATCGACATTCAGGGGCTCCTCGAGGAGTCATTTGTTATTGGATGCCGCCAAATTGCCCCATCTGTAGCCTTGAAAGAAGGTACAGTTTTGCCGGACAGTTCGCTGACTGTACCCATAACAAGAACCTACGAGGAATTGCAGCATGTCGCGCCCTACCCTCGCGCAACAGGTGGCCAGCGCCATCGCCCAGCAGATTACCGATGGCGCGCTCAAGGCGGGCGAGAAGCTGCCGTCGCTGCGCGAATACATGCGCTTGCATGGGCATTCGAAGAACACGGTGATCACCGCCTACGAGCACCTGGCCGCCGATGGGCTGGTGGAGGCGCGCCATGGCCAGGGCTTTTTTGTGATCAAGCGCGTGGCCCACACCAGCGAAGAGGAAGACAGCCTGCCGTACAACCGCGCCCTGGACACCATCTGGATGATGCGCCAGCAGTTTGTGCGCGACCCGGGCCATTCCCACCTCGGCGAAGGCTTCCCGCCGGTGGAATGGTTGATGGACATGCGCCTGGACAAGTTCCACCGCCAAGTGGTGCGCGCCGGGGTCACCACGCTGTTTCGCTATGGCACGCGCCTGGGCAACGCCGGGTTGCGCGCGCGGCTGGTGCAAAAACTCGCGGACTACGCGCTGCCCGTTTCGCCTCGGCAACTGGTGACCACCCTGGGCGCCAACCACGCGATGGACCTGATCATCCGCCGCTACCTCAACCCCGGCGACCCCGTGCTGGTGGAAGACCCCGGTTACTACCCGCTGTTCGGCAAACTGCAATTGCAGGGCGCACGCATGTTCGGCGTGCCCCGCGAGCCCGATGGGCCAGACCTGCAGGCACTGGAGCAACTCATCAAGGCCCATCGCCCGCGCCTGTTCTTTTTGCAGTCCATCGGCCACAACCCCACCGGCTCCGACCTGTCCCCGGCCAAGGCGCACCAACTGCTGCGCATCGCCGAGACCTATGACCTGCTGTTGGTAGAGAACGACGCAATGGCCGACTTCAAACCCAGTTCGGCGATCAAGCTGTCGGCGCTGGACCAACTCAATCGCACGCTGTACGTGGGCAGCTTTTCCAAGTCGGTTTCCGCGGCGCTACGCGTTGGCTTTATCGCTGGCAGCAAGCAGCGTGTCGAAGAGTTGGCGGATATCAAGATGATCCTGCACAACAGCGGCGCCGAGTACAGCGAGCGCACCATCGATGTGATCCTCGGCGAAGGCCAGTTCCTGCGCCACCTGTCGCGCCTGCAAGACCGCTTGCGCCACGCCACCGCGCGCGGCCTGGACCTGCTTGACGAACTCGGCGCCGAGGTGTTCTGCCGACCGGAACAGAGCCTGTACCTGTGGGCACGCTTCCCGCATATCGAAGATGCCAATGCCCTCACCCGCCACTGTCTGGCCCAAGGGGTGATGCTGGCGCCAGGTTCGATCTTCTCGACCCAACCCAAAAACACCTCGCCTTGGACCCGGCTGAACGTGGCCTACCTGGATGACCCGGTGTTCTGCCGGATCATCCGCGAGTTGCGATAACGGGTTTAACAAAATTTTCATGCTTGCCCACCTATGATCGCCTCCCTCGTTGGGGAGTAACCGGCTTCTGACCCTGTTGGAAGCGTTCGTATCAACATATTCGGCAACCTGCCGTGGTACGAACACCGTTTTTCGGTTGGTGAGACCAGCGACACTTCCATGCCTAAAGTCGGGCGCGTGGGGGTGTCGTTGCGTCCCATAGCCCGACTGGAAGCCTTACCGTGAATCCCATTTCCCTGATCCTCCTGGCCCTGGCCATGTCTACCGACGCCTTCGCGGCGGCCATCGGCAAAGGCTCCAGCCTGCACAAACCGCGCCTCACCGAAGCCCTGCGCGCCGGCCTGATCTTTGGTGTGATCGAAGCCATTACGCCGATGATCGGCTGGGCCATCGGCCACGCGGCCACCCGCTGGGTGGAAGACTGGGACCACTGGATCGCCTTTACCCTGCTGGTCGCCCTGGGCTTGCACATGATCTACAACGGCTTCAAGGCCGATGATGAAGAAGCAGAGAAACCCACCCAGCACTCGTTCATGATTCTGGCCGTCACAGCCTTTGCTACCAGCATTGATGCGCTGGCGGTGGGCGTAGGGCTGGCGTTTGTCGATGTGAACATTCTGGTGGCGGCTGCGGCGATTGGTTTGGCGACGATGACCATGGTGACCATCGGCATGATGCTCGGGCGGGTGTTGGGGACAGTGGTGGGCAAACGCGCAGAGATGGTCGGGGGTGTGGTGCTGATGTTGGTGGGTGCGACGATTTTGTATGAGCACCTGTCCGTTTAAGGTCAACACATAACCCATGTGGGAGCGGGCTTGCTCGCGAATGCGGTGGGTCAGTTGCCACACCTGTGGCTGATACACCGCATTCGCGAGCAAGCCCTCTCCCACATTGGATTGGCGGTGTTTTTTACGCGGCGTGATGCTCTTTTTTCAAACTTTCCATATCAATCACAAACCGGTACTTCACATCCCCCTTGAGCATCCGGTCATACGCGTCGTTGATGCCCTGGATATCGATCATCTCGATGTCCGAGACAATCTTGTGCTTGGCACAAAAATCCAGCATGTCCTGGGTCTCCTGAATACCGCCGATCAACGACCCCGCAAGGCTGCGGCGCTTGAAGATCAGGTTGAACACCGCAGGCGAAGGGTGCGGGCTGTCTGGCGCACCGACCAGGGTCATGGTGCCGTCGCGCTTGAGCAGGCTGATGAACGCATCGAGGTTGTGCGGCGCAGCCACGGTGTTGAGGATGAAGTCCAGGCTGTTGGTGACCTTGGCCATTTCATCAGCATTCTTCGACACCACCACCTGGTCGGCGCCCAGGCGCAGGCCGTCTTCGCGTTTGTTGGGTGAGGTGGTGAACAACGTGACATGCGCGCCCATGGCATGGGCGATCTTTACCGCCATATGGCCCAGGCCGCCAAGCCCGACCACACCGACCTTCTTGCCAGGGCCGACCTTCCAGTGATGCAGCGGCGAATAGGTGGTGATACCGGCGCAGAGCAACGGCGCCACAGCCGCCAGGTTGGCGTCGCCGTGGGAGATGCGCAGCACGAACTTTTCCTTGACCACGATATTGTCCGAGTAGCCGCCGAAGGTGTTCTCGCCGCCGAACATCGGCCCGTTATAGGTGCCGGTAAAGCCGTTCTCGCAGTACTGCTCCTCGCCCTCGGCGCACGACGCACAGTGTTGGCAGCTGTCGACCATACAACCGACGCCCGCCAGGTCGCCCACCTTGAACTTCTTCACATTGGCGCCCACCGCCGTGACGCGGCCGACGATCTCGTGGCCCGGCACCGAGGGATACAGGGTGTTCTGCCACTCGTTGCGCACAGTGTGCAGGTCGGAGTGGCAGACCCCGCAGAACAGGATGTCGATCTGTACGTCATCCGCCCCCGGCGCGCGACGCTCGAAGGTAAAGGGCTTGAGCGAATCCTTGGAGTCCCGAGCGGCGTAGCTGTATGTCTTGGCCATTTTCGTTCACCTGTGTGATCGGACAGTGGAAGTCAGTGGACCAGCATAGACGCTGAACCGTTCAACCGAGCACATGCGTACAAGCCCTTCGTCCGGTTTACCGCAATAGTGAGCCTGAGCTGTTTCGCCCACCCCCAAGGAGTTTTCCATGAGCACATTCGTTGCCAAAGACGGTACCCAGATCTACTTCAAGGACTGGGGCAGCGGTAAGCCCGTGCTGTTCAGCCACGGCTGGCCGTTGGATGCGGACATGTGGGAATACCAGATGGAATACCTGAGCAGCCGCGGTTTTCGCACCATCGCGTTCGACCGCCGAGGCTTCGGGCGCTCGGACCAACCGTGGACCGGCAACGACTACAACACCTTCGCCGACGATATCGCCCAACTGATCGAACACCTGGACCTCAAGGACGTGACCCTGGTGGGCTTCTCCATGGGCGGCGGCGACGTGGCGCGCTACATCGCACGCCACGGTAGCGCACGCGTGGCCGGCCTGGTGCTGCTGGGTGCGGTAACGCCGATCTTCGGCCAGACCGCCGATTACCCGCAAGGCGTGCCCGCCGAGGTGTTCGACGGTATCAAGGCCGGCCTGCTGAAAGACCGCGCGCAGTTCATCTCCGAGTTCAACACCCCGTTCTTTGGCCTCAACAAAGGCCAGGTCGTCTCGCCCGGCGTACTGACCCAGACCTTGCAGATCGCCCTACAGGCTTCGCTCAAATCGACGGTGGATTGCGTCACCGCTTTCGCCAACACCGATTTCCGCCCGGACATGGCCAAGATCGACGTACCCACCCTGGTGATCCATGGCGATGGCGACCAGATCGTGCCATTCGAAACCACCGGCAAAGTGGCCGCCGAACTGATCAAGGGCGCCGAGCTGAAAGTCTACAAGGACGCGCCCCACGGGTTTGCCGCCACCCACACTCAGGCCTTGAATGAAGACCTGCTGGCGTTCCTGAACCGCTGACTAAGACCGAGCCACGGCACGCACAACATGACTCTGTAGTGAGCGGGCAAGCCCGCTCACTACAAATGCCGCCGCCGTTTGTTGCGGTTTTTTTTGTGAGGCGCCGGTTCGCTTAACACTTGAATCAACAGAGGGGTATGGTGGTCTCAATTCTTACGTTCTCGGATACAGGAATTTGCACGATGCCCCTGCCCAACACCATGACCCTGATCGAAATCACCACCCCCGGCGGCCCCGAGGTGCTCAAGCCGCGCCAGGTGCCCGTGCCCTCCCCGGTGGCCGGCGAGATTCTGATCCGCGTGCACGCCGCCGGGGTCAACCGCCCCGATGCCCTGCAACGGGCAGGCACCTACCCGATGAAACCCGGCATGAGCCCGTACCCCGGCCTGGAAGTGGCCGGTGAAGTGGTGGCATTGGGCGAAGGCGTCAGCGCCTATGCCCTCGGCGACAAGGTCTGCGCGCTGACCAACGGCGGCGGCTACGCCCAATACTGCACGGTGCCTGCCGGCCAAGCGTTGCCGATTCCCGAAGGTATGCAGTGGATTCAAGCCGCCGCGATCCCGGAAACGTTCTTCACCGTCTGGGCCAACTTGTTCGGCCTCGGCGGCGCGCATAAAGGCCAGCGCGTGTTGATCCATGGCGGTACCAGCGGCATCGGTACCACCGCGTTGATGCTGTGTCGCGAGTTCGGGATCCAGGCGTTTGCCACCGCTGGCAGCGAAGACAAATGCGCGGCGATCCGTGCGCTGGGTGCCGAAGCGATCAATTATCGCCAGCAGGATTTTGTCGAGGTTATCGGTAGCCAAGGCGTGAATGTGATCCTCGACATCATGGGCGGCTCCTACCTCAACAATAACCTCAAGGCCCTGGCCATGGACGGGCGCCTGGTGATGCTGGGCTTCCTCGGCGGCGCCAAGGCCAACGAGGTGGACTTGCTGACCATCCTCGGCAAACGCGCAATCGTCACCGGCTCGCTGTTGCGGGCGCGGACCCGGGATGAGAAAGCCGAAATTGCCGAGCAACTGCGCGAACACGTTTGGCCGGTGCTTGCAGCAGGGCGCTGTCTGCCGATGATCGACCAGGTGTTTGACTATACCGAAGCGGATAAGGCCCATGCGCGGATGGAGGGCGGGGAGCACATTGGGAAGATTGTGTTGCGGGTGATCTAGCAACACCGCAAATCCCCTGTGGGAGCGGGCTTGCTCGCGAAGGCGGCGTGTCAGCCGACACACATGCAAGCTGACCCACCGCTTTCGCAGGCAAGCCAGCTCCCACATTCAACTTTGTGCCAGGCCCGAAAAATGGGTGCATCGCTGATCCCACATTTGACCTGCTTTGTATTGAAGACCGGGTTTCTAACGGTATGCGGGGTAATCGGTATAGCCCTGCTCCGAACCACCGTACATCCCTTCCGCCCGCAGCGGGTTCAGCGGCCAGCCGTTGAACAGTCGCTGCGGCAGGTCTGGGTTGGCAATGAACGGTCGGCCAAAGGCGATCAAGTCTGCCAGCCCTGCGTTCACCAGTTTCTCGCCGCGTTCAGCGGTGTAGCGCCCGGCATAGATGATCCGCCCGCTGAACGTCTCGCGCACGGCTCGGCGAAAGGTTTCCGGCAGTTCGGGGGCGTTGTCCCAGTCCGCTTCGGCGATGGAGACGTAGGCGACGCCCGCCGCTGCCAGCACCTTGATGGCTTCGATATAGGTGGTGTGCGGGTCTTCCTCCACCAGGCCGATGTACACGCGGTCCTGGTCGGTGCCGCTGAACAACGGTGAAAAGCGCACGCCCAACCGCTCTGCGCCCACTGCATCGCTCACCGCCTCGACAATCTCGCGCAAGAAGCGCAGGCGATTATCCAACGAGCCGCCGTACTCGTCGTCGCGGCGGTTGGCGTGGGCCGAGATGAACTGGTTGACCAGATACCCGTTGGCCGAGTGAATCTCCACGCCATCAAACCCAGCGGCAATGGCATTGCGCGCCGCCTCGGCGTACAACCCGACCAACTCCTTGACCTCACGCGTGCTCAACGCACGCGGCACCGGCGGTTGCACCAGTTCACCCGCGCCCGGCGCGGTTTCGATAAAGGCCTTGGCCTGCAAAGGCGCGATGGCCGACGGCGCGACCGGTGCCGCCCCCTCGGGCTGCAAACCGGTATGAGACACACGCCCCACGTGCCACAACTGGGCAAAGATCACCCCGCCGTCGGCGTGCACCGCGTCGGTGACTGTGCGCCAGCCGTCGACTTGCGCCGCGTTGTAGATACCCGGCGTCCACGCGTAGCCCTGGCCACGCGGCTCGATCTGCGTGCCTTCGCTGACCATGAACCCGGCACTTGCGCGCTGGCGGTAATACTCGGCCATCAGGTCGGTGGCAATATCACCGGGTTGGGCGCTGCGCTGGCGGGTCAGCGGAGGCAGGACGACACGGTTGTTCAGGGTATGTCGGCCCAGTTTTACCGGGGTGCTTAAAACGTTTGTCATGTGCTTTTTTCCAAATCCGGGACGAGCAAAAGCATTGGCGACTCCTGAGAGTCGCCAATCAATAACGGGTTAACTGAGTTAGGCGGTGAGTTTCAGCAGGGCCTTGGCCACATCGCTGGAGCTGCCAGGGTTCTGCCCGGTAACCAGCAGCCCATCGACGATCACGAAGGATTGCCAGTCGGCGCCCTTCTCGTACTGACCACCGAGTTTCTTGAATTCATCTTCAACCAGGAACGGCACCACATCGGTCAACTCCACCGCCGCTTCTTCCGAGTTGGAGAACCCGGTCACGCGGCGGCCCTTGACCAACGGTTCACCGTTGACTGCCTTGACGTGGCGCAACACGCCCGGTGCATGGCAGACAAAACCGATGGGCTTGCCGGCGCGCTCAAAGGCTTCGATCAACGCGATGGAGGTCGGGGACTCTGCCAAGTCCCACAGCGGGCCGTGGCCGCCTGGGTAGAACACCGTGTCGAAGTCACCCGCGTTGACCGCGTCCAGCTTGAGGGTGTTGGCCAGCGCTTGTTGGGCGGCCGGGTCAGCAGCGAAGCGGTGGGTCTGTTCGGTCTGGAAGTCCGGCAGGTCGCTGACCGGGTCCAGCGGCGGCTGTCCACCCGCCGGGGATGCCAGCACGATCTCGGCACCGGCGTCCTTGAACGCGTAATAAGGTGCGGCAAATTCTTCGAGCCAGAAGCCGGTCTTGCGGCCGGTGTTGCCCAACTGATCGTGAGAGGTCAATACCATCAATACTTTCATTGTCGAGTGCCTCGGGATGAGTGTGGGTTGAAGCTTAGGAGCCGGGGCGTGTTGTCACAACGTCATATCCGCAAGGTTTTCGGACATGCCCGATGGCAGTTGCCGTTTGCCCACGAGCCGCCGACAATCCCCCCTCCCACACCCCTTGGAGAATGACGATGCACAGCGTTGCGCTGCTGGTTTACCCGAATTTCGAATGCCTGAGCCTCAGCGTGGGCTCGGTGTTCGAATGCGCGAACCTGATGCAGGGCGAGCCGGCCTACGAATTTCACCTGGTGTCGGAAAACGGCGGCGCGGTGATGACTTCCCAGGGTTTTTCGGTGAACACCACGCCGATCCGGCCGCAGGGCTACGACACGCTGATCGTCGGCGGCTACATGGAGTTCCGTCTGCCGGAGGCCAACCTGCTGGAACAGGTCAAGACCGCCTCCGCCCAGTCGCGGCGTGTCGCCTCGTTGTGCATGGGCATCTTCGTACTGGCCGAGGCCGGCCTGCTGGAGGGCAAGCGCACCACCACCCACTGGATTCACGCGCCGGCCTTTCGCAAGCGCTACCCGCATATTCATCTGGAAGAAGACAAATTGTTCGTGGTGGACGGCCAGGTGTGGACCGGCGCGGGCATGAGCGCAGGCGTCGACCTGGCGCTGGCGATGGTGGAGAACGACCTGGGCAGCGACCTCGCCCGGCGTATTGCACGCAAACTGGTGATCGCCCAGCGTCGGGGCAGCGAGCAGTCGCAGTTGTCGGCCTTGCTGGAACTGGACCCCAAATCCGACCGCGTGCAACTGGCCCTGGCCTACGCCCGCGAGAACCTCACCCACGATTTGTCGGTGGATGCCTTGGCCGACGTGGCGCGCCTCAGCCCCCGCCAGTTCAGCCGGGTATTTCGCGAAGAAACCGGGCAAACGCCGGCCAAGGCCATCGAGTCGCTGCGAGTGGAAGCCGCGCGGGCACTGATGGAAACCAGCCGGCACCCAGTAGAAGTGGTAGCCCGCGAAACCGGCTTCGGTGATCGCGAGCGCATGCGCCAGGCGTTCCTGCGCGCCTTCGGGCAACCGCCGAAGGCAATGCAGCAGGCGCTGTTCAACCCGGTGTAGGTTGGTAGCCAAACAGCGACTTCACTTCCAGGTAGTCTTCCAAACCAAACACGCCCCACTCGCGCCCGTTGCCCGACTGTTTGTACCCGCCAAACGGCGCGCCATTGTCGGCCTTGCTGCCATTGAGATGGACCATACCGGTACGCAAGCGCCGCGCCACGGCCCGCGCCCGTTCCAGGCTGCCAGCGGTGACATAGCCCGACAGGCCGTAGGGGCTGTCATTGGCGAGGGCGATGGCCTGCTCCTCGCTGTCGTAGGGAATGATCACCAGCACCGGCCCGAACACTTCTTCACGGGCAATGGGCGAATTCGGGTCGACATCGGCAAACACCGTGGGCCGCGCATAGAACCCTGACGTCACGCCTTCGGGCCGCCCCACGCCGCCGCATACCGGCGGCGCATCCACGGCGCCGAGCACCCCCTGCACCCGTTCGAACTGCGCCTGGTTGGCCAAGGGGCCCATGGCCGTCGCGGGGTGGCTGTCATCGAAGCAGATACGGGCGGCGACGTCCTGGGCAATCTCCACGGCGCGGGCCTGAAGCGCACGCGGCACCAACATTCGCGTCGGTGCATTGCAAGACTGCCCACTGTTGCGAAAACAACTACTCACGCCATGGCGTACCGCCGCATCGAGGTCGGCATCTGCCAGGATCAGGTTGGCCGACTTGCCGCCCAGCTCCTGGGACACGCGCTTGACCGTGTCCGCCGCCGCCTTGGCCACCGCGATACCCGCGCCGGTTGAGCCAGTAAACGAGACCATATCGATGTCGGCGTGCCGGGCAATGCCGTCGCCAATCGTCGGTCCATCACCGTTGACCAGGTTGAACACGCCCTTGGGCACGCCGGCCTGATGCAGGATATCCGCGAGCAACAGGGCTGAGAGCGGCGCTTTTTCACTCGGTTTAAGCACCATCGTGCACCCCGCCGCCAACGCCGGAGCGAGCTTGCAGGTAAGTTGGTTGAGCGGCCAATTCCACGGCGTGATCAGGCCGCACACACCGATCGGCTCGCGGCTGATCAGCGTGCTGCCGTGGGGCTGGTCGAACGCGAAGTCCTTGAGCACTTCATAGGCACGCTGCAAGTGACCCAGCCCTGCCGGCACATGCGCGCTGCGCGCCAGCGATAACGGCGCGCCCATTTCCCGGTGCACACATAGCGCCAGGGCTTCGCTGTGCTGGCGATAACCGTCGATGATCGCCGCCAGCAGCTCCAGGCGCTGTTCACGCGACCACTGCGCGTAGCTGTCAAACGCGCGCCTGGCGGCTGCCACGGCCAGGTCAAGATCGGCAACGGTGCCCAGGCTGATGGTCGCGACGGTGCGCTCGGTGGCGGGATCGATCACCGGTAGGGTTTCACCGCCCAATGGCTTGACCCACGCACCGTCGATGTAAAAGTCCAGGGTGTTCATCGGGTCGCCTCAATCGCCTTGGCCAAGGTGCCGAACACCCGGTCGATCTGTTCTTCGCTAATGATCAACGGCGGCGACAGTACGATGTTTTCTCCAGACGCGCGCACCAGCACACCCGCGTCAAAACAGCGTTGGGCCACTTCGGTAGCCCTGGCACCCGGCGCACCCTCGCGGGGTTTGAGTTCGACCGCGCACAGCAGGCCGATGGCACGCACGTCCTGCACCAATGGGTTATCACCTAGCGCCAGCGCGGTGGTTTGCCACAGCGGTGCAATCTGCTGCACATGGGCGTTGATACCCAGTTCCTCGTGCACCTCCAGTGTCGCCAACGCAGCAGCGCAGGCCAGCGGGTGGGCGGAATAGGTGTAGCCGTGCATCAACTCGATGGCCTGTTCCGGGCCTTGCATAAAGGCCTCGTACACCATGCCGCTGACCAGCACCCCGCCCATGGGCACGGCGCCGTTGGTGAGCCCTTTGGCCAGGCTCATCAGGTCCGGCGTGACACCGAACGCCTGGGCGGCGAACGAATGCCCGACGCGGCCGAAACCGGTGATGACCTCGTCGAAAATCAGCAGCACGCCATGGCGATCACATATCTCACGTAGTTTCTGCAGATAACCCAACGGCGGCGCATACACCCCACCGGAACCGGTGACCGGCTCGACAATTACCGCCGCCACGGTGGCTGGGTCATGCACCTCCAACAGCTGCAGCAATGCGTCGGCGTAGTGCGCACCCTGCTCCGGCTGGCCGCGACTGAACCGCGAACCCGCATCGTAGGGCAGCGGCAAGTGCGCGACATCGCCAAGCAACGGGCCAAAGTCGCGTTTTTGCCGACCAATCCCCGACACTGACAAACCACCGAAGCCCATGCCGTGATAGCCCTTGGCGCGGCCGATGAATTTGGTCCGCCGGCAATCCCCCCGCGCCTGATGATAGGCCCGGGCAATTTTCAACGCGGTGTCCACCGCCTCTGAACCGGAGTTGGTAAAGAACACCTTGTCCAGGCCCGCCGGGGCGGTCGCCACCAATCGGTCGGCCAGGTTCAGTGCCGCTGGGTGGCTCATCTTGAACGAGGACACAAAGTCCAGGCGCCCCGCCGCTTCACGAATCGCCTCGACGATCCGCGCCTGGCCGTGACCGGCATTGACGCACCACAGCCCGGCCATGGCATCCAGCACATCACGTCCTTCTGGGGTGGTGTAGTGCATGCCGGCAGCGCGGTCGAACAGCATCGGCTGGCGGTTGAACGGGCGCATTGCGGTAAACGGGGCCCACAGGGAAGACGTCATGGGGTGTACTCCTTAAAGCTGGATTCGCGAACCGGTCAGGGTGGGTCGTTGCAAGGCACCGGCGTTGGTGTTGACGCCACGATCAAAGCGCAGCCGCCCGTCCTGCACGCGACAGGTGACGTGATCGCCGAAAGCGGTTTCGACAAAGCGCCAATCCATCAGCAGTTCACCTTCGGTGGACCAGCAGGCCTGGGCGACCACCGGGGTCTGTTCCGGTTGGTATTGGTGGTGCAAGTAGTTGCCGGTGATGCTGGTGATGCTCTCCACCGGCTCCTTGAAACCGGCGCGTACGTGGTGCGTGCCACGGTGGTCCACCAGGGTGAAATCACAATGGTCGCCCTGGAAATCGAAGGCGATTTCGCGCACGCCGTCTTCGTTCGGCTCAATCGCAAAGCGGCCGTGGAACGCGCTGCTGGCGGGTGAGGTTTTCAACCCTTGCAGGGTCGGCAAGTGCAGGTTGTCGAGCAGCGTATCCAGTTGTGCCTGGCTGGCCGGGGCGTCTTTGGCCGTGCGGCCCAATGCTGGGAACAGGTGCTGCCACAGCGCAGCGTGCAGGCGTTTTTCGCCCAGGCGCAGGCCACAGGTGAAGACCATCACCGTGTCCTGGTCCGGCAGCACCATGCACTGCTGGCCGAACACGCCAGAGGCGTAATAGCCGCCGTGTTCGGTCATCCACCATTGGTAGCCATAACCTTCGCGCTGGGCCTCATTGGCCTTGTTCTTGTCGCGCGGCAGGTATTGCTTGCCGTCGAACTCGCCCATCCACACGTCCTCCACCTGGTTGCGCGTGGCATCGGCCACCCACTGCGGCGACAACAACTGGCGCCCCTGCCATTGGCCGTGGTTGAGGTGCAGCACCCCGAATTTCAGCGAGTCTTCGCTGGTGCAGCTCAAGCCATTGCCACCGGAATTGAAACCGCCAGGGGCCAGGTCCCACTCCAGGTGATCAAGCCCCAAGTGATCGAGGACGCGTTCCTGTAACAACGCGTGCATCGTTTGCCCGGTGACCTGGGTGACGATGGCCGACAACATGAAGCTCGACGCGCTGCTGTAGATAAACGACTGGCCCGGCGGCTCATCCACCGGTTCATTGAGAAACGCCTCGACCCAGCTGCTTTGCAGGTTGCGCCAGTCGCCGCCGGAGATGCCACGGGTGTGACCGGTGCGCATGGTCAGCAGGTCCTGCACGGTCATCGCCGCAAGGTTGGCGCTGATCGGTTGCGGGCATAGCTCGGGGAAGAAGCTGACCACCTTGGCCTCCAGGCTCAGGCGACCGTCGTCGATCAACAGGCCGACGGCCGTGGCGGTCCAGCTCTTGGTTGCCGAATGCTGCACGTGCATGCGATGCGCCGCATACGGCTGCCAGTACGCCTCGACCACCACGGCGCCCTGGCGATAGAGCAGGAAACTGTGCAGCTCAAGGCCCATCTCGGCGACGGCCTGGAGGAAGTCGACAACGCCGGCCGGGTCGACGCCGCAGTCGTCGGGCAAGGCTCTGGGCAGCGGGATGTAGGTCATGATGGGTCCTCAATAATGTTTTTATATTTCAAATAATGCAGATAAAGATTTGTTCGCTGCGGCCCAGATGTATTTGAGCCCTCTATAATCCAGACTTTCCGGGTATCCTTGCCTCCCCTGTCACAGGAACGATCGCGCGCCATGTCCCAACTCACCTCGCTGCAGACCAAAGTCGCCGGCCAGATCCTGGCCGCCATCACCAGCGGCGACCTGCAACCCGGCCTGCACCTCAAAGAAGTGGAACTGGCCCAGCGCCTGGGCGTATCGCGCTCGCCCATCCGCAGCGCGCTGGTGTACCTGGCCGAGCGGAAAGCCATCGAACCGCTGCCCCAACAGGGCTATCGCGTACCGCTCGAAGCGGCAGACGGTCGGGTACAGCAGCTCACGCCGTTGCATAACGAAGAGGACGATCTGTACACCCGGTTGATCGACGACCGACTGAACCAGGTACTGCCCGACCAGATTTCCGAAAGCGACCTGCTGCGCCGCTACGGTGTCGGCAAAAGCGTGCTGCGCCGCTGCCTGCTGCGCCTGTCGGATGAAGGCGTGATGCAGCGCAAACACGGCCACGGCTGGCAGTTCCTGCCGACCCTGAACAGCCCGCAAACGCGTTTCGAGAGCTACCGCTTTCGCATGCTGCTGGAACCGGCCGGGCTGCTGGAGCCGACCTTCAAGATCAACCCCGAGCAATTCCGCCGCTGCCGCGAACGCCAGATGGAACTGCTGGAAGGCAAGGTGGATGGCCAACGCTTTATCGAATACAACGCAGAATTCCACGAACTGCTGGCAGCGGCCTCCGGCAATGGCTACATCCTGCAAGCCATCCAGCAACAAAACCGCCTGCGACGACTGACCGAATTCCACACCGTGAACAACCCGGAGCGGGTCAAGGTGTCGTGCTGCGAGCACTTGGCGATCCTGGATGCGCTGGAGCAAGGCGATAACGAATGGGCGTCGACGCTGCTGCATCGACATTTGGATGTGGCGAGCAAGTTGCGGGTGGCGAGGAATAAGGGCTAGGGAAACCTCCACTGTTCTGGAAGACCGAGGTGCGGCCTTCGCGAGCAAGCCCGCTCCCACATT
The DNA here is from genome assembly GCF_002255865.1 of Pseudomonas sp. PGPPP1. Classification (NCBI taxonomy): domain Bacteria; kingdom Pseudomonadati; phylum Pseudomonadota; class Gammaproteobacteria; order Pseudomonadales; family Pseudomonadaceae; genus Pseudomonas; species Pseudomonas sp. PGPPP1. The sequence continues at coordinate 21,747 of NZ_NKIG01000026.1, forward strand.
TGGATAGCATTCGGCACACCTAATCGGTCGGCTATAAGGCCGCCGCGCTTTGGCTTTTGATCTGAGTCGCCCCGTTAAACCACGCTGGCCGAACGCAGGCTTGAATCCGTGGGTAACCCGGCAGGACGCCGGGTTAGCCGCGCAGGGCCAAGCAATGGATATGTACTGCGCCCCAAGCATGCGCATTACCAGAGCGCCACGGTATAACCAACAATCACCCGATTCTCATTCATGTCCCGGAAATAGTTGGCCTTGCTCAACCCATTGCGCCAGCGCAACGACACCCCTTTAAGCGCCCCAGACTGAAACACATAACCCAAGTCGATATCCCGCTCCCACTCACGCCCCTCCCCCGCAAACCCCTTCACCTCGGCCTGGTCCCCTTTGGCCCAACGCGTCGAAAACGTCAGCCCCGGCACACCCAGCGCAGCAAAGTCAAAGTCATAACGCGCATGCCACACCCGCTCATTGGTCTGCGAGAAGTTGCTCAACTGGTACTCGGAAAACAGGTAGGTATTGGTCCCGTCCACATAGGTAAACGGCGTCTCCCCATACTGCTCCTGATACCCCCCGCCAACGCTGTGGCCCTTGTAGCTGAACATCGCCCGCGTACTCAGCGCGCGGTTGTCCACCTTGCCCGCCAGGCCCGCGCCGGACTTGTCGGCATCGAAGTAACGGATATCGGTCTTGAGCGTGCCGCCGCCCAGGGCAAAGCTGTTTTTCACGCCCACGAAGTGCTGCTGGTAGATGTCCTCCAATTGCGCAAAGTGGTAGCTCAGGGTCATGCCCGGCGTGAGCTTGTAATCGCCGCCGGCAAAGCGGAAGCGGTCGCTCTTGGCGGTGCTTTTGTAGGCGCCGCTCTGGCTGGTCAGTGCCATGTCTTCGTAATCGGTGGACTCGCGTTGCTTGGTCTGGTCGATCTGCCCGCCGATCAGGGCCAACCCGGTAATGTCCGTGGACGTCATCTGGGTGCCGCGAAAGGTCTGCGGGAACAAGCGGCTGGTGTTGGGCTGCAAGGTAGGCAAATCGGGCAGCAGGTAACCGCTGCGCAACTCGCTCTGGGCAAAGCGCACCTTGCCGGTCACGCCATACTTGGAGTACTCGTCATGGGCGCGCTTGGCATAGCTCGGCTTGCCCGGCGTGGCGTCGTTGTCCCGCGACAACAAGCCAGAACCCGAACGGTCCGGGCTGGAATCGAGTTTCAGGCCGAGCATGCCAACCACGTCCACACCAAAACCCACGGTGCCTTCGGTAAACCCCGACTTGAGGTTGAGGATAAAACCCTGGGCCCATTCCTCGCGCTTGGATTGCCCCGCGTCTTCACGGTAATCGCGGTTGAAGTAGTAGTTCTTCAGGTCCAGATCTGCCTTGCTGTCCTTGATGAAGTCAGCCTGGGCCGGGGCGCACAGCAGGCCCCCGCTCATAAGGCCGACGCCTTTCAAGATCAGGTTGAGATTGTTGTTGTGCATGTTCTTGGCTCCTGGCAGTCGTTTGGGGTGAGTAGGTCTTATTGTTTTTTGGGCACGACATTCCCCTTCGCGCAGGTTCAAAAGCCTGCGCGCCGGGTGAAATCAGGGGATCAGATCGCCGGGCGTATTCGGTAGCCGCCGTCCGGCAATTTCTCCAGCGGGCTGGCGGCGGCCAGCAATTGCCGGGTGTACGGATGCTGTGGGTGATCGAAGATCTGCTCGCGCGTGCCCACTTCCACCACATTGCCCTGGTGCATCACCGCCACCCGATGGGCGATGCGCTCCACCGCTGCCAGGTCATGGGAAATGAACAGGCAGGCAAAGCCGTATTGCATCTGCAAGCGCTCGAACAGTTCGAGGATCTGCTTCTGGATAGTCATGTCCAGGGCCGAGATCGGCTCGTCGGCGATCACCAATTGCGGGTGGCGCACCAGGGCCCGGCCGATGGCCACGCGCTGGCGTTGGCCGCCGGACAGTTGATGGGGAAAGCGCTCGACAAACTGCTCGCCCAGGCCAATGTCCCTGAGGGTTTGTGTCACCCGTTCACGGCGCTCGGCGGCGTTGAGGCCGGGTTCGTGGCGCAGGGGCTCGGCGAGGATTTCGCCGATCTTCATCCGTGGGTTCAGGGACGAATACGGGTCCTGGAATATCATTTGGCATTGCAGGCGATGGGTGCGGTTGGCGGCCTTGAGGATATCCACGCCCTTGAAGCGAATCGCCCCGGCACACGGTTTGATCAGCCCCACCAGCGAGCGCCCGAGGGTGGTCTTGCCCGAGCCACTGCCCCCCACCAGCGCCAGGGTTTCGCCGGGGGCGATCACCAGGCTGGCGGAATGCACCACGCGGTTGAACTGGCGCTTGCCCCAGAACGAGGTCGGCCCGGGATGCTCGATGCACACCTGGTCCACCTCGACCAACGGCCCATTGCTTGCCGGCAGTGGTGCCAGCACGCCGCGACGCGGCAAGGCTTCCAGCAGTTGCCGGGTGTATTCGGCCTTGGGCGCCAGCAGGATGTCTTCGGTAGTGCCCTGTTCCACCGCCTTGCCGTGGCGCATCACTACCACCTTGTGGGCATAGCGGGCGACCAGGGACAGGTCATGGCTGATAAACAGGATGGCGGTGCCCTGCTCGCGGGTCAGTTCGAGCATCAACTCGATCACGTCCAATTGCGCCAGGCAGTCCAGCGCCGTAGTGGGCTCGTCGGCGATCAACAGCGCTGGGCGCAGCAACATTACAGAAGCCAACATGATGCGCTGGCGCATACCGCCGGAGAACTGGTGCGGATAGGACTCCAGGCAACGCTCCGCCGCCTTGATGCCGATGCGGCGCAGCATGGTCAGGCAGCGCTCGCGGATCTGCGGCGGGTCGAGATCGGTGTGCAGCTTGAGCGCTTCGCTCATCTGTTGGCCGATCTTCAACGCAGGGTTGAGCGACACCATGGGCTCCTGGAACACCATGCCGATGCTCGCACCACGAATGCCGCGCAGTTCCTCGGTGCTCACGCTGGCCAGGTCGCGCCCCTGGAAATCCAGGCGCCCGCCACATACTTGCATCGGCAACGGCAGCAAGCCGATGGCGGCGCGGGCGGCCATGGTCTTGCCGCTGCCGGACTCGCCCACCAGCGCCACGATCTCACCCGGCGCGATGCTGAAACTCAAGTCATCCACCGCCAGCGGGCCGTGCTCACCCACACGAATTTTCAGGTGTTCCACGTTCAGCAAAACAGGATTGGCCGACATGCTCACTTCCTCATCCGCGGGTCGAGGCGATCACGCAGTGCATCGCCAAACAGGTTGATCGCCAGTAACGTCAGGCATATAAACAGCCCGGGGAACACACCCAGCCACGGTGCCGAGGCGATGTACGGTCGGCTGCTGGCGAGCATGTTGCCCCAGGTCGCCGCCGGTGGCGGCACGCCAAGGCCGAGGAAACTCAAGGCACTTTCCGACAGCAATGCCCAACCGAACATGCTGGTGGCCAGCACGCACAACGGCGCCAGGCAGTTCGGCGCAATGTGCCGCAGCATGGTGTACAGCTCGGAATTGCCGATCACCCGCGAGGCTTCGATGTACTCCAGCTCGCGCAGGGACAGCACCGTGCCGCGCACTACTCGCACCACTGACGGCGTGTAGGCGATGCCCAGGGCCAGGACAATGCCGTACTTGCTCGCGCCGATAATCGCCATGATGCCCAGCGCCATGAGGATGCCGGGGAATGCCAGCAGCGCATCGTTGAACATCATCAGCACGCGGTCGGTCCAGCCACGCAGGTAACCGGCGAGCATGCCGATCAGGGTGCCTGCCATCACGGCGACGCTGACCGTCAGCAAGCTCACCCACAAACTGGTGCGCGCACCGATCAGCAAACGGCTGAACACATCGCGGCCAAACTCGTCGGTGCCCAGCCAGTGGACGGCCGAGGGCGCCTGGAAGCGCGACAGCAGGTCGATCTTCAGCGGGTCGAACGGCGACCACACCAACCCCATCAACGCCAGGGCAACCAATGCCACCAGCAACCCGCCGCCGATCAAGGCGTTGGCCGGTGCCCAGGCGCGGCGGCGCTTGGCGGGTGCCGGCACGGCAATCGTCGAACTCATAACTTCACCCTTGGATCGAACAGCGGATAGAGCAAATCCACACACAGGTTGACCAGCACGTAGATAAAGGTGATCAGCAGCAGGCAGCCCTGCAGCACCGGGTAGTCGCGGGCGAAAATCGCATCCACCATCAAGCGACCGATGCCTGGCAGGGTGAACACGGTTTCCAGTACGGCAATGCCGCCCAACAGGTTGCCGAGGATCAACCCCACCAAGGTCCAAGTGGGCGCGAAAGCGTTGGGCAAGGCGTGCTTCCACAACACCGCACGCTCCGACAACCCCTTGGCCCTGGCATGGGCGATGTATTCCAGGCGCAGCACTTCGATGGTGCTGGCCCGCGCCATGCGGGTGATCGCGCCGACTTCCACCAACGTCAGGGTGACCACCGGCAGCACCATGTAGCTCATGGCTTGCCACGGTGCCTGGGCAAAACTGACGTAGCCCACCACCGGCAACCAGCCCAGCTGGATGCCGAAAGCGTGCAGCAACAGCAAGCCAAGCCAGAAGCTGGGGATCGACAGCAACAAGGTCGCCACCGACACCAGCCCCAGGTCGAGCGCGCTGTTTTGCTTCCACGCGGCGATCAGGCCGATCGGTACCGCGATCAACGTGGCCAGCAACACCGCCACCAGCACGATGGTCGCGCTGACGCTGAACCGGTCCAGGATCAGCGGCAACACCGCCTGCTTGGTGCTGATGGAGAACCCGAGGTCAAAGCTCAACACGGCCTTGAACCAGATCAGGAACTGGGTCACCAACGAGTGATCCAGGCCCAGGGTGTGACGCATATCGGCCAGGCTTTGCGGGTCGGCCATATCGCCGAGCATCAACAACGCCGGGTCGCCCGGGATCAGCCGGATCAAGGCGAACACCATTACCGAAATCAGCAACAGCGTAGGGATCGCCATCCCGAGTTTTTGCAGGATAAAACGCAACATACTCAGGCCTCGTTACTGTGCCGCGAGGCTGACGCCCCACAACCGTGGCGACGACACCGGCCACGAATGGAAGCCCTTGACGCTGTCGCGCAGCGCTGCGGCGACCGTGCCGTTGTAGATGATCACCATCGGCGTGTCGTGGATCATCATCGTATGCAGCTGGTCGAACAACGCCTGGCGCTTGGCCGTGTCGCTCTCACGCACCGCCTCGCGCAGCACCGCCTGGGCCTGGGGGTTGTCCCAGACTTTGCGCGGTTCCTTGGTCTTGTCGCCCATCAGCGAATCGAAGCTGGTGGCCGGGTCCAGGCGCGACGAATAAGAGAACGCCATCATCTGGTAGTTGCCGCTTTGGTAACGCTCGAGCTGGGTGCCCCACTCCAGGGTTTCCATCTGGATATTCAAGCCGCTGGCCACTGCCATTGCCTGGCTGAGCAGGCCCATGTCGAACATCTGCGAGTAGCGTTTGTTGACGATCATCTTGATCGGCTGGCCGTTGTAGCCGGCCTCTTTCAACAGGCGCTGGGCTTGCTGCGGGTCGTAGTGGTAACCCTGCTTGGCGGTGGCGCTGTAGAACGGGCTGGTTTGCGGGATCGCCGAGTTGTTCGGCTCGGAGGTGCCGTTGGACAGCGCGGTGACCATCTGCCCGTAGTCGAGGGATGCAGCAATGGCCTGGCGGATGCGCACATCCTTGAGCAGCGGGTCGTTGGTCTGGAACAACAAACCACAGATGGCCATGATCGGGCTGAAGGAAATCTGCACGCCCGGCCGGGCCTTCAGTTCTTCGGCATCGCTGGCGCTGACGTTGGGCAGCAGGTCGATGTTGTTGGACATCAAGGCCGCCTTGGCCGATGACGGGTCCGGGATCACCATGAAGCGCAAGTCATCCACCAGCGCCTGCTTCTTGCCGGTGAAGCCGTCCGGCCCTGCCTCGTCACGTGGGCTGTAGTCCTTGAAGCGTGACAGCACGACATATTGGCCGGGCTTCCATTCGGTAAGGCTGAACGGGCCGGTGCCGATGGGCGCCTTCCAACTGCCGTCCGCCGCCAGCGAGTCGCGATGCAGGATGCCGCTGCCGCCGCAATCGGGGCGTGCCATCGAGGCCAGGAACAGGCCGCTCGGCTGGTCGAGGTGGAAGATCACGGTGAGCGGGTCCGGGGTGTCGATACCGGTGATCTTCGCCCCGCCACGGCCATCGAACTCAGCCAGGCAACGCCATTGGGTCTTGGGATTCAAGTAGCGCTCCCAGGTCCATTTCACGTCCTCGGCGGTCAGGGTTGCGCCGTTCTGGAAGTGCACGCCTTCACGCAGCTTGAAGGTGTAAGTCATGCCGTCATCGGAGTGTTGCACTTCACGGGCCAGCAACGGGCCGACGGAGGCGTCTTCGCGGTGGGCCACCAGGCCTTCGACGATGTGCAGCATCACGGTGTCGGTGTTTTCGTCGCGGTTGACGCCAGGTTCTGTGCTGCGGATATCGGCGTTCAAGCCCACGCGCAAAGTGGTCTGGGCCTGCGCAAGGCCGGCGCCGAGCGCGAGGGTGGCGCACAGCGTTCCATTGAGTAAGCGATTCACGGGAGACGTTCTCCTTCGCTGCAAAGACCGGCCTGGGGCAGGAGCCGGCTTCAAGCCTGTATTAGGTCGTTGTTGTTATGGCCTGACAGGAGCCAGGGCCGCGGATGATTTTTGTTTTTTTAAATTCGCCGGGACATATTCACAGCAAGCACATTGCTTGTAAATGTTTTTTTATGCATATAAAAACATTGATAGCTAAAACTCAGGCAAAAAAAAGAGGCCGAAGCCTCTTCCTCTGCAACCACCGCCACTTAATGCAGCGCAGCCCGCGTGATCAGGTAGCTCACCAATTGCGGGTCGTCGTCCAGCTCCAGGCTCTGCACCGGGCGCGGCAAGTTATCCAGCACGGTGCGCCAGAACGCCTGGGACACTTCATCCTGGTCATAGAAACGCACCAGCCAATTGGCCTCGCCGCTGCACAGCACCTGGCTGGCAATGGCACGGCCGATGCCTTTGCGGCGGTAGCGTTTGAGGATGAACAGGTCAGCCAGCTCCAGGGCGTCGATGCCCGGCAACTCGCTGCCTTCGATCAACAGGAAGCCGGCGATATAACCATCCACCAGCAGCAGGTTGGCGCTCCACTGTGGGTCTTCCCAGTAACGCACCAGGTGCTCGTCGTGGATGTAAAAACGCCCATCGGCCTCGACATCTTCCTGCTCCCAGTCCGACGACTCGTAGGCGTAATACTGATAGAGATTGCGGATCAGCTCGGCATCATCAGGGCCGGTCTGGATCAATTCGACGGTGGTTTCAGGCATGGGACTCTCGGTGAAAAAACGCAGGGCGCCATTGTTCACAAAACCCCTGCGCAGGCCAATACATTGTCTAACCTTTCTGTTTGCTGAACCGATTGCGGATTTGCGCTGGCCTGTCAAATTCTCTGAAACATTTAGAATAAACTCTACCCAAATTGTAGTGAGCGGGCTTGCCCGCGCTGGGGGGCGTAGCCGCCCTAAACCAAACACCTCGGTCTTTCTGAAACACTGCGGCGCCCTATTTGGGGCGGCTTCGCCACCCCGCGCGGGACAAGCCCGCTCACTACAAATCGATTTTTACTTTTGAGGGCACGTATTTTGACCAACGTCTGTTCCGCCGGCCTGGATGTGGGTTTTGCCTCCCTGGACTACCTGCAGATCTTCATCCTGGGCGTGATCCAGGGCATCACCGAACTGTTGCCGGTGTCGTCCACCGCCCACATGCGTGTGGTGCCTGCTCTGCTTGGCTGGCAAGACCCCGGCTCGGCGTTTTCGGCGGCCATGCAGTTGGCGGCGCTGGCAGCGGTGGTCAGTTACTTTTGGCGCGACGTACGCCAGGTGACCACCGGCAGCATCGGTGCAGTGCGCCGGGGCGACTACAACGACCGCTGGTTCAAGCTGGCGGTGGCGATCGTGCTGGCAACCATCCCCATCGGTATTGCCGGCCTCGCGTTGTCCTCGACCCTGAACGCATGCAACTCGCCGCTGCGTGGGCTGATGGTGATCGGCATTTCCTGCGTGGTCATGGCGGTGTTGTTGGCGGTGGCTGAAGTACGCGCGCGCCATACGCGGGAAGTGAGTGAAATGCGCCTGCGCGATGCGTTGATCGTGGGCATTGCGCAGATTGGTGCGCTGATTCCGGGCATTTCGCGCTCCGGCTCGACCCTGACCGCCGCGCTGTTCCTCAACTTCAAGCGTGAGGAAGCGGCGCGCTTTTCCTTCCTGCTGGGCCTGCCGGCGATTGCCCTCGCCGGCTTGAAAGAGCTGTGGGTGCTGCTGCACGCCGACATGCCCGCCCACGCTTGGCCGCATTTGTTGTTTGGGTTGGTGGTGGCGAGCATCTCGGCATTTTTTGCGATATGGGGATTGATGAAGTTTCTGGAGCGGTTTTCGACTTGGCCGTTTGTGATCTACCGGGCGTTGTTGGGGGTGTTCCTGATTGTGGCGGTGAGTACCGGTTTGCTGAGCTGACGCAAAATTCGATGTGGAAAGATCCAATGTGGGAGCGGGCTTGCCCGCGATAGCAGTGTGTCAGGCAATGCATTTCTGGCTGATACACCGCTATCGCAGGCAAGCCAGCTCCCACATTTGAAGTGTGTTGACTATAAATCTGTTGTTCGCTCGGCCAGCTCTTCAAGCAGGTCCGCCGAGGGCACGAAGAACAACCCCCCGGTCACTGCCGTGCTGAAGTCCAGCAAGCGATCATAGTTGCCCACCGGCCGGCCGACGAACATGTTCTCCAGCATCAACTCCAACGGCTGCGGCGAACGCGCGTAACCGATGAAATAGGTGCCGAACTCCCCCGCACCCGGTCGGCCGAAGGGCATGTTGTCGCGCAGGATCTTCACTTCTTCGCCGTTCTCATCCGTGATCACAGTGAGCGCGCTGTGGGAATTGCTCGGCTTGGTCTCATCGTCCAGCTCGATATCCGACAACTTGGTACGCCCGATCACTTTTTCCTGGGCTTCCACCGTCAGGCCGTTCCAGGCCGTCATGTTGTGCAAGTATTTCTGCACCAGCACATAGCTGCCACCTCGGAATTCGAGGTCTTCATCACCGACGATGGTGAAGCCCTCGGCCTTGCGCCCCACCGGGTTCTCGGTGCCGTCGACAAAGCCGATGATGCTGCGCATGTCGAAGTAGCGGAACCCCTGGACCTCATCCACCACCTTGACGCTGTCGCCCAGCGCCGCCATCAATTGGGTGGCCAGTTCAAAGCACAGGTCCATCTGTTCGGCGCGGATATGCAGCAGGATATCCCCAGGTGTCGACACGGCTTTGCGCCCTTGCACACCGAACTCGCGAAACGGGTGCAGCGCCGCCGGACGCGGTGCGCCGAATAGCCGATCCCAGGCGTCCGAGCCAAACCCGCAAACACACGTGAGGTTGCCTGCCGGCACGCGCTTGCCCACCGAGCGCACTAGCCCGGCGATATCGGCGCACCAGCCACGCACAGTGTCCTCAGTGCCGGGAGCGAGGGTGGCGACCATGAAAATCGCGCTGCTGGTGATCGGGTGGCATACGGACTGCGGTTCGAGAGGCGGCTCAACAGAGGATGGGGTCATGGTGAACGTCCAGGCTAATGGCAAGATTTAACCCGCGCAGATTAGCAGATCATTTCTGACAATTTCGCCACACCTCGCGAATCAACGCCTGCAGTTGTAGCGCCTCGGCCCAGCGATCACTGAGCTCGCGCCCGTCTGCGCCGGTGATCGCGTAAGGCGGCGGGCCCAGTTCGCAGGTGAAGGACAGGCTGTGCGAGGTGTGCGGGCGAGCCAGCCAGTCTTCGATCCCGTAGCGCCACCACTCGGTAAACCGCTGTACCCAGGCTTGATGCTGGGGAAAACCCAGCGCGACCTGTACCTGCTCGCTACTGGCCACGCGGCCGTGAAAGCCCCAGCTGTGGCGCAGGATCGTGCGGATCTGCTCGTCGTCTTCAGCGACGCCAGGCTCGGGCAATTCGCGCCCGACCACGTAGTGAGACAGGTCGGCCAGCAGTTTCAAATCCGGCATTTGCGCCAGCAGGTCGAGGGTGAACAACAGGTCGTTGGTCAGTCGATATCGATGGGTTTCCAGCAGCACCGGAAAGTCCACCTGCTCGGCCAACCGCTGCCAGCCTTCTACCAACCGCGCGGCCTCGGCTTGAGTACGCGGGCGCACATCGGCCTGCAAGGTGAGGTGGTGGCAACCATACCGGCTGATCACATCCAGCGCGGCAGCCAGGTCGTCAACCGATTGCGGAAACAACTGGCCTTCGATCTGCAAGCCCCGGGCGGTGGCGGCGGCATGCAGGTGAGCGACCTCGGCGGGCTTCCAATAATGGTCGGTGATGCCGTCGAAGCCGGCGGCTTTGATACGGTCAAGCTGAGCCTCCAACGGACCGGGCTCGGTTTGCATGGCCCACAGGGATTGGAACACTAGGAATTGGCGCATATCAGCCTCGCAGCAGGTGTTTGAGGGACAGTTCAGGGTCGGCCAGGCCGGTCGGATTCAACGGGATACGCGCAGCGATCAAGCGTTCACACAGCTTGATGTCCTTGGCCACGCTGTTGCCGGGCGCCCAGCCGCAGGCACCTTGCAAATGCTGCTCGGCGTCGAGGTAGAACAGCAGCAGACCGCCGCCGGGCAGTGCACGGGTGACCACGGAGGGGCTCATCACACCTACGGTCAGCAAGCCCCAGTGATACTGGTCGGACCAGAAACCGGGAAGCGCTTCGAACGGAGTCTCACGCCCCAGCAAGTTCAACGCGGCGTGCCGCCCCTGGGCTTCGGCATTGCGCCAAGTCTCTTGGCGTTGAAAGAGCCCGCCCAGGCGGAACTCGCACACATCGCCTGCCGCATAGATATTCGGGGCGCTGGTGCGCAGATAGTCGTCGACGCGAATGCCCTGCCCCACTTCTAGCCCAGCCGCCGTGGCCAGTTCGATATTGGGCTGCATGCCGATGCCCACCACCACCAGGTCGCAGGGCAGTAATTGCCCATCCACCAATTGCACGCTGTCGGCCTGAATGGATTCCAGGGCCACATTCAATCGCACGTCCACACCTTGTTCGCGATGCAATTCCAACAGCGCCTGGGAGATAACCGGCGGCAGCACACGGCCCGCCAGCCGTGGCCCGGCTTCCAGCACCGTGACCTCACAGCCCAGGCCACGTGCGGTCGCCGCTACTTCCAGGCCGATAAAACCGCCACCGACCACCACCAGCCGCGTGCCGGGGTTCAGCACACTGCGCAGGGCCAGCGCTTCATCGTGGGTGCGCAGGTACAGCACGTTGGCCTGCACCTGGGGCAAACGCCGCGCCCGCCCGCCAGTGGCCAGCAGCAAGCCAGCGTAGGGCAGCCATTGGCCGTCGGCCAGTTGCAGACGGTGTTGCTGGGGTTGCAATTGAGTAACGGGGTTACCGGCGATATGTTCGATGCCCAGTTCGGCCAGCCGGTCGCTGTCGCACAGGCTGCAGCCGGCCAGGTCCGTCGTGCCTTGCAACAGCCCTTTGGACAGCGGGGGCCGCTCATAGGGCAGGTGCGGCTCGTCGCCGATCAGGATCAGGCGCCCGGTGTAGCCTTCTTCGCGCAGGGTCAGCGCTGCACGGCCGCCGGCATGCCCGGCGCCCACGATGATCAGGGGTGCGTTCATCATCAGGCCGTGACGGCGAGCAGCACTCGCCCCGCTTCGACCCGTACCGGGTAGGTCTTGAGGTTGACGCACACCGGCGCACCCATGGCCTTGCCGGTGCGGTAATCGAAGCGGCCGTTGTGCTTGGGGCACTCGATCACGTGGTCCATCACCAGGCCGTCGGCGAGGTGGATTTTCTCGTGGGTGCACAGGCCGGCGGTGGCAAAAAACGCATTCTCGGCCGAGCGGTACACCGCGTAGGTGTGCGCGCCGTGGTCGAAGCGCAGCACGTCTTCTTCGTCTATTTCGCCCACGGCGCAGACGTCGATCCATTGATCGTTCATAAAGGTTCCTTGTAGTGAGCGGGCTTGTCCCGCGCTGGGGTGCGCAGCAGCCCCAAGATCAGCTGTCGAGATGGGTCTGAAAGAACGCAGTGGCCTCATTGGGGCTGCTGCGCACCCCGGCGCGAGCAAGCTCGCTCACTACAGGGGTTGGGCGTTGGACGAAATAGGTGGGGTCGCTGCGCTGGCGCCAGACCGTCGGGAGGATTTCCTTGTAGGCCTCGAAGAGATTGGCGTACGGCGGCGGGCAGTCGTTGCGGATTTCTTCGTGCAACTGGGCCAGGGCGTGGTACGGCACCATCGGGTACATGTGGTGTTCGAGGTGGTAGTTCATGTCCATGTAGATAAAACGCAGCACGCGGTTCATGTAGATGGTGCGGCAGTTGCTGCGGTGGTCCAGCACATCCTCGGCCAGGCCCACATGCTGGGTGAGGCCGAACAGGTAGCCGAGCCACGCGCCGTAGAGACTTGGCAAACCCACCAACATCAAGGGCAGCCAGCTGTGCAGGTACAACGCAGTGCCGATGACCACGGCATAAATGCCCACCCAGATACGCGCCGCACGGAACACTTTGGGCCATTCGGATTCAGGGATGAAATCCGCTTCCTGGGCACTCATCTTGCCGATCGCATGCCGCGCCACGCCGCTGAAGGTTTTCCAGGCCAGGGGCAAATTGAAAAGGCTCAGGAACATCATCAAGAAGCTCGGCGGACGCGGCTCGACGATCTCCGGGTCGCGGCCGACCACGATGGTGTCGGTGTGGTGCCGTGCATGGCTCCAGCGCCATACATGGGGTTCGAAGATGCACATGAAGCTGGCGACCTGGTACAGCACGTCGTTCATCCAGCGGGTCTTGAACGCGGTGCCGTGGCCGGTCTCGTGCCAGCGCGGGTTGGACGCGGTGCCGTAGAGCACGCCATAGGCGATAAAGAACGGCACGCAAGCCCAAGAGCCCCAGAACCAGTAGCCGCCAAAGCCCGTGGCGAACAATGCGGCAAACCAGATAGCGGTATCGCGCAGCGCCGGACCGTCGCGGCGCTGCATCAGTTCTTTCATGCGTTTGCGGGAAATCGGCGATTGGTACCAACTGGCTGATACCAGGCCTTTTTCGGCGGCGCGGGCGGCTTCGGGGCCGGTAAGGCTGTAGTCGCGCCGGGCGGTGTGAGCGGTGTGTTCAGGCATTGTTATTGTTCTCCGCAAGCGTGGGTTTCTGGTGCTTTGCGAAACCAACGATAGAGAACCGGTTATTCACCCTCAAGGCCTTGAATCCATTCCCTATCAAGCTATCATCCAGGCCCAGCGGGGCTTGATAGTTTTCTATCAAGACGCATAAAGGGCCTGCCATGAACAACAATAAACGCCCAACCATCGCCACCGTGGCCGCCCAGGCGGGCCTCAGTGTGGCCACCGTCGACCGCGTGTTGAATGCGCGTGCGCCGGTCAATCCGCAGACTGCCGAGCAAGTATTCCAGGCCGCTGAGGCCGTGGGATATTTTGCCGCCCGGCTGATCGGCCAACGCATTCGCGAACGTCGCCCCACGTACCGCTTCGGCATCCTGTTGCTGGCCACTGCCCAGGCGTTTTACACCAGCCTGGCGCAGGCAATCAGCGATGCCGCTGCACTGCACCCTGGCGCCAACCTGAGCTGCCAGTTCGAGCACATCGTGGATCGCACCCCCAGTGCCATCGTCGCGCAGATCGAACAGCTCGCCGTGCAGTGCGATGGCCTCGCCGTCGTCAGCTTTGCCCACCCACTGATCAACGCCACACTCAAGCAGATCCGTGAAGCCGGCGTGCCGGTAGTGGCGTTGCTCTCAGATATTCATGAACACGCCGCCGAACCCTACGTGGGCCAGGACAACCATGTGGTCGGGCGCACCATGGGTTGGTTGCTCGCCCGCACCTGCGGTGCACGCAAAGGCAGCGTGGGAATCTTGCTGGGCGGCCATCGTTTTCTCGGCCACCAGGCCCGGGTCGAAGGTTTGCACAGCTACCTTGCCGAGCACGCACCTGGGCTCAAGCCACTTGAGCCGCTGATCAACCTCGACAACAGCGACATCACCGAGGAAGCCACCCTCGACCTGATCACCCGCCACAACGACCTGCGCGGGTTGTGTGTGGTGGGCGGTGGCGGCGACGGCATCATCAATGCCCTGGCCCAGTTGCCAAAGCGCCCGGCGCTGTGCTGCATCCTGCAGGAGTCCACCGCACTGTCGCGTGATGCACTTCGCCAGGGGTTGATTGATGTGGTGATGGATTCGCAGCCGCGCCAAACAGCCAAGGCGTTGATCGAGTTGCTGGTGGAGCTGCAGGACGGTGAGGCGTTCGATCCGGTGCGGCACCGGGTGCACATACCGCCGCAGATCGTGACGTCGGAGAATCTCTAAAGCGCCCGGCACTCCACCTTCAACCCGCCCTCTTCCAGCACTTGGCTTTCAATCGCTACCGGCAAAAAGCGTTGGATGACTTGCATGTTGCTGTGCAAGTGGTCGCTCATATGCGGCGTGGTGAAACGCCCACCGCCCGCCAATGCCATCGGCAACAGCAACTGATCCGCCAGGTGCTCACCTACCGCTGTGTCCGTGCAGCGCCACTCCATGGCCTGGTCGATGGCCTGGTCTGCAACTTTTTCGGCCCTCACTGTGGTCATGCCAAAGGCGCTGAACACCTCGGTGACCTGTTCGTGGACGTACTCCAGCATCAGCATATTGCCCGGGCCTTGTTGCGGGTCGATCTCTGTCCAGAGCAATTGCGTATCGTCGAATTCCAAGCGCTGCCTCACACGCTTGAGTTCGCGTTCACCGACCTGGGCGGGCAACCCAGCGCTCAGCGCGATGGCGCGTGACGCCAGCAACTTTCCGCGCTGCATCAGGTGCAGAGGCTTCAGTTCGGACGGCTGGATGAATGCCTCCAGCTCCCCACCGCCCGCAGGGGAGAACCCATAGCGGTTCAAGCTCAACTCAATGCGCGCGCCCATGCGGCGCAACAACGGCAGCCAGGCCTGCTGCAGGAAGTCCACCGGCGGCGCCAATGGGTTGTGGGTGCCGCCGCAGATCGTCACACGACTGGCCGTCGGCGCGTGCAACAGCGCCGGCAGCAGCGTTTGCAGGACCAGGGTGCAACTGCCCGCCGTGCCGATGGCGAAGCGGTAGTCACCGCCGCGAATCGGGCCAGGCTCAAACCGCAAGGTCTGCGAACCCAACTCGGCCCCCTCCACCTTGGCGCCACACACCTCGGCCGCCGCCAGCACCGCGGTCAGGTGCTGGCGCATCAACCCCGGCCGGCTGCGCTTGGCGCGGATATTCTTGATGTGCAAGGCCTGCCCAGTGACCATCGCCAGGCTCAAGCCACTGCGCAGTACCTGGCCACCACCGATGGCGCCGTCGAGTTCAATCATTGTGCATATCCTTAAGCAAAGCGTTTAACCGTGTCGCGCAGGTAGTGGTCGAGTTGCAGTGAGTCTTGCTGCGTGCGTGGCAATACCGGCACTGTGCGTTCCAGTTCGCGCTGGATATACGCATGCAGCGCTGGACGCCGTGGCCCGTACGCCGCCTCACCGGCATTGCGTTTCAACACCAGCAAGCTCGCGACTTCGTCCAACAGTTGCGCGTCATCCACCGTACTCAGCAAGTCGGCGAAGGTCATCGGCGGGCGACCCAAGCCCAGGTCGATCCACCGCACCGCGAGCAACGGCCGCAGTACGTAGAAGTACTTCTTGAAGCGCACCGAGTCACCTTGCAGGTAGCCGCGAAAGTTTTTCTTGGCCATCGACAAGTAATGATTGCGCGCAGCCGGCGGGCTATAGAACGCCTCGGCCAAGCCACGCAGTTGCGCCGTGGCCTCAGCGTTCTGGCGATACACCAGTGGCGAATCCAACCACTCCAGCAACGTAGGATTGGATTTGCGCAGCAGGCCCAAGGTCTTGCGCAGCTCCCAGCCGCTTATGTCCAACTCGTCATCCAGCGGGCGCTCAATCACGTCCCGTGGCGCATCCACCTGCAAGAACCAATCAGGCTTCTCCACGTAGACGAAGCGCACATCGTAGTCACTGTCGGTGGAGGCAAAGCCCCAGGCCCGGCTGCCGGACTCACAGGCGTACAACACCGTGACATTGCGCTCGCGCTCTATGCGTGCAAGCTCCTGCAACACCCGCGTACGCATGGCGTCGCTCAATGGGTGGCGTTCTTCCTTTTGCATCTTGGATCCCCTTTTAACCTTTGACGCACACCACCTGACGCAAGGTGTGCAGTACTTCTACCAGCTCACGCTGGGCGTGCATGACGAGGTCGATGTCCTTGTAGGCCATCGGTATTTCATCGATCACATCCGCGTCCTTGCGGCATTCCACATGGGCGGTGGCGCGGATCTGGTCTTCTACGGTGAAGGTGTTCTTGGCCTTGGTGCGGCTCATGGTGCGCCCGGCGCCGTGGCTGCAGGAGCAAAACGACTCTTCGTTGCCCAGGCCGCGCACGATGAAGCTCTTGGCACCCATGGACCCCGGAATAATCCCCAACTCGCCCTTCTTCGCCGACACGGCACCCTTACGCGTGACCAGAACGTCCTCACCAAAATGCCGCTCTTTCTGCACGTAGTTGTGATGGCAGTTCACCGCCTCCAATGCGACCTCAAACGGCTTGCTGATCACCTTGCGTGTGGCCTGCACCACCGCTTTCATCATCAGTTCACGGTTCTGCCGCGCAAAATCCTGGGCCCAGCCCACCGCTTCCACGTAGTCATCGAAGTGCTGGCTGCCCTCTTCGAAATACGCCAGGTCGCGGTCCGGCAGGTTGGCCAGGTGCTGACGCATGTCCGCCTGGGCCAACTGGATAAACAGGTTGCCGATGGCGTTACCGACGCCACGAGAACCGCTGTGCAACATGAACCAGACCCGGTTGGCTTCATCCAGGCACACCTCGACAAAGTGGTTGCCGGTGCCCAGCGTGCCCAAGTGCTGGCGGTGGTTGCTGCGCTCCAGTTGCGGGTATTTGTCGGTGATCGCCTTGAAACGCGGATTCAGCACCGACCACACCTGGTCGGCCTGGGCTGGTACGTTTTCCCAAGCGCCTTTGTCACGACCGTTGCGGCTGCGAGTGCGGCCATGGGGCACGGCGGCCTCGATGGCGCAGCGCAGGCCATGGAGGTTGTCGGGCAAGTCGCCGGCCATCAGCGTGGTGCGCGCGGCGATCATGCCGCAGCCGATGTCCACACCCACCGCCGCCGGGATGATCGCACCCACGGTGGGGATCACGCTGCCGATGGTCGAGCCCTTGCCCAAATGCACATCCGGCATCACCGCGAGGTGCTTGAAGATAAACGGCATCTGCGCGGTGTTCATCAGTTGCTGGCGGGCTTCAGGTTCTACGGGTACGCCTTGAGTCCAGAGTTTGATTGGCTTGCCGTTGGCCACTTCCAGCAGTTGGTAGGTTTTCTCTTGCATGATCTCGATTCTTTTTTTGAAAGCCGTCGTTGCGGCGTTGGCTGGGATATAGCAGCGGTCGTGCCAGATTCCACTCAAGTCCACTTAAAAATATCCATCCAATTGTTTTATATACATATTTTAATTTTATTCAGCTTCAAGAGCTTAAAACCGATGACAAGCCCACCACCCTATTCATATCCTTACATATCGTTACTTATATTTTGGTCTAGCCATGAAACACAAGCGCACGGTCACCATCGGGTTTATCGGCTCCAAGCTGGATCGCGTCGGCAAGGGTGCCAACCGCTGGAATCACTGGCGGCCCAGCGTCGGCCTGTGCCAGCAGGATGACTTGCAGATTGATCGCCTGGAGCTGATCCACGACATCGACGCCCGCGACGTCAGCATCGCCGAACGGATACGTGCCGATATCCAGCAGGTTTCGCCGCACACCGAGGTGCGCCTGCACCCCATGCCGCTGAACAACCCGTGGGATTTCGAAGAGGTCTACGGCGCGCTGCACGACTTTACGGCCGCCTACTCCTTCGACACCGAGCGCGAGGACTACCTGGTCCATATCACCACCGGCACCCACGTGGCGCAGATCTGCTGGTTCCTGCTCACCGAGGCGCGCAATCTGCCGGCGCGACTGATCCAGACCTCCCCCAGCCGCCGCCGCGACGAGCATGAGCTCGCCACCGGCACCCACACCCTGATCGACCTCGACCTGTCGCGCTACGACCGCATCGCTTCACGCTTTAGCCACCAGCGCCTGGAAGGCCTGGCCTTCCTCAAGTCGGGAATCGCCACTCGCAACAGCGCCTTCAATAGCTCCATCGAACAGATTGAGCGAGTGGCCGTGCGCTCCACCGCGCCGATGCTGTTGATCGGCCCCACTGGCGCGGGCAAATCCTTCCTCGCCCGACGCATCTTTGAGCTCAAGCGCAGCCGCCATCAGGTGCAGGGACGTTTTGTCGAAGTGAACTGCGCCACCTTGCGCGGCGACGGCGCGATGTCGGCGTTGTTCGGGCATATCAAGGGCGCCTTCACCGGTGCGCAAAACGCCCGGGACGGCCTGCTTCGCGCGGCAGATGGCGGCATGCTGTTCCTGGATGAAATCGGCGAACTGGGCCTGGATGAACAGGCGATGCTGCTCAAGGCCATCGAAGAAAAACGCTTCTATCCCATGGGCGCCGACCGCGAAGTGGCCAGCGATTTTTTGATCATCGCCGGCACCCACCGCGACCTGCGCGGGCGCGTAGCCGAAGGGCTGTTCCGCGAAGACCTGTATGCCCGCATCAACCTATGGACCTTTGACCTGCCTGGCCTGGCGGGACGCCGCGAGGACATCGAGCCAAACATCGATTTTGAACTGGAGCGCCACGCCCGCGAACAAGGCCGCCGTGTGCGCTTCAACCTGGAAGCGCGGCGCCGCTATCTGGCGTTTGCCTGCTCCAGCGAAGCGGCGTGGCTGGGCAACTTTCGTGAGCTGTCAGCGTCGATCACGCGCATGGCGACGCTGGCCGACAGCGGGCGCATCGACGAAGCCCAGGTTGAAGAAGAAATCCAGCGACTGCGCTACGCCTGGGGGCTGTCCGAACCCCACGCCCTGCTGCCCACCGACCTCGACCTGTTTGACCAGTTGCAACTCAAGGCGGTGATCGATGTGTGCTTGCAGTGCGACAGCCTGTCCGAAGCTGGCCGGCGTTTATTCGGCGTAACTCGCCAGGCCAAGGCCCAGCCGAACGATGCGGATCGTCTGCGCAAATACCTGGCGCGCTTTGGGGTTGACTGGAAACAGTTGAAACCCTAGCGAAAATCCCCAGCAACAAGGCCAAACCGATTCATCTTGTTATAGAGGCCGCCTCGGGACACGTTCAGTTGGCGGGCGGCTAACCGGATATTGCCGCCAGTGCCTTGCAGCGCAGCGACGATGGCGTTCATTTCGTGACTACTCAAGTCCTGGACCGGTTGCGGCTCGTGCAGGCGTGCCGGTGAGCGTTGCCGGGCCTCCAGCGGCAGATCCACTGCCTGGATCAACTCCCCCATCGCCAGGTTGGTCGCCCGCTCGATGCTGTTTTCCAATTCACGCACATTGCCCGGCCAGCCATAGGCCGACAGCAACGCCAGCGCATCCGGCGAAAAACCTTGCACCGATTTACGCAGCGAACGCGCGCATCGCGTGAGGAAGTGCCGCGCCAGCAACGGGATATCTTCGCGACGCATGCGCAGCGGTGGCACGGTCAAGTTCAGCACGTTGAGGCGGTAGTAAAGGTCTTCGCGAAACGCACCCTCGGCCACCGCCTGGCTCAGGTTGCGGTGAGTGGCGGCGATGATGCGCACATTCACTTGCCGCGAGCTTTTTGCGCCGACACGGGTCACTTCACCCTCCTGCAATACCCGCAGCAGGCTGACTTGGGCGTCGAAGGACATGTCGCCAATTTCATCCAGGAAGATGGTGCCCCCATCCGCCAGTTCGAACTTGCCTGCCGACCCGCCACGGGCTGCGCCGGTGAAGGCGCCTTCGACGTGGCCGAACAGCTCGCTTTGCACCAGGTCCCGTGGGATCGCGCCGCAGTTCACTGCCACAAACGGGCCCTTGTGCCGGTCGCTGCCATTGTGGATCGCCTGGGCGAACAATTCTTTGCCGGTGCCGCTTTCACCGAGGATCAAGGTGGTGGAGTCGCTGCGGCTGGCAATGCGCCCCAAGTGCAGCGCGTCCTGGATCGCCCGCGAACTGCCCTGGATGGTGTCGAAGGTGTAGCTGGCCTGGGTGCCGATGATGCGCCGGGTGATTTCGCGGATGCGGCGGTTTTCGCGCAGTGACACGATCACCCCGCCCTGCTCCAGCGGGCACACCGACACCAGGCAGGCGAGTTGGCTGCGGTCGTGCAGGTGAAAGGTGCAATCGAGATCGCGCACCGGTTCACCCAGCACGTCACTCAACTCGCTGCGCCCCAGGCGCTGGAACGGGCTGCCGATCAGTTCCAGGCCCACTCCGAACAACTGCCGCGCATAGCGGTTGAGCGCCTTGATGCAGCCACGCTCATCCAGCACCACCAGGCCTTCATTGAGCACTTCGAGCACGGTTTGCTGCTCTTCCAGCAGCCCTTGCAGCGCCATCTGGCGTGACACCGCGTCGGCGGCTGCTTGCACGGTGCCGAGGGTATGGAAATGAAACCAGCCGGGTTCGGCGGTCAGGGTCAGCATGGCCAGCGTGTCGCCCTGGGCATTCTTGATCGGTGCGGCGGCGCAATGCATGCGGCGTTGGCGCAGGCCACTGCCGAAGTTTTCTTCGGCAAGCACGTACACCAAGTGGTCCTCGGCCAGGGCCAGGCCGGTGCAGTTGGTGCCTTGCACGGACTCCAGCAGGCGACTGCCCACCGGAGTGATATCCAACCCACAGAAGTACAGGGTGGTGCCATCGGCATCGGTGAGATTGATATGGCCACGCGGGTTATACGCCAGCAGGCCATGCATGACCTGTGCGGCGGCGGCGATCAGCACGCGATGAGTAGCCAGGGTAGCGACCAGGGTTTCGGGGGCGGCAAAACGGTACGCGCTGTCCGCAGGATCAATACCGGCCTCGACACTGCGCCGCCACGAATCCCAGATCACTTGGCGCACCGCCAGCGGGCGCTCGACCTGGCCGGCCAGACAATCGCTCCACGCCTGCTCCAGCGCGACAACCGGGCCGTCATTCAA
This sequence comes from Pseudomonas sp. PGPPP1, assembly GCF_002255865.1. Classification (NCBI taxonomy): domain Bacteria; kingdom Pseudomonadati; phylum Pseudomonadota; class Gammaproteobacteria; order Pseudomonadales; family Pseudomonadaceae; genus Pseudomonas; species Pseudomonas sp. PGPPP1. Next base: position 42,873 of record NZ_NKIG01000026.1, read on the forward strand.
CACGGCAGGCCCCAGGCTCGTGAGGTAATCGAGGTCTTGCACGCTGAACGTCATGCTCATTTAAGGCTACTCATGTTCATGTTTTTGACATGTCAGTATAGGCATGTCATTGAAATGAACACTTTTTGTTTACATATTCTTATAAAGCTTTAAATATCAATTAGTTATTAATTGGCACAGCCCTTGCTCATACCCCTCTGCCCATCAGGAGCGTCCTGAGGCCAACAATAAAAAAGGGGTTATTTCATGAATACACAGAACATCCGCCTGGGTTTGATCGGCGCCGGTCGCATGGGCAGCTTCCACGGCTTGACCGCCGCACGGCATATCCCCGGTGCCAGCCTGGTGGCGATTGCCGACCCCACGCCAGGCCAAGCCGCCCGCCTCGCCGCTGAATTGAGCGTGGACAAGGTCTACACCGACCCACAGCAACTGCTCGACGACCCGGACATCGACGGCGTCATCATCGCCGCCCCCGCCCGCAGCCACGCCGAGCTGGTGATCAGCGCGGCCCGTGCCGGCAAAGGAATCTTCTGCGAAAAACCCATGGCCATCACCCTGGATGAAGCCGACCGCGCCATCGCCGCAGCAGCCGAAGCCCGCGTGCCGCTGCAGGTCGGTTTCAACCGGCGTTTTGCCAAGAGTTTTCGCACCGCCCACCTGGATGTCGCCGCCGGCCGTATCGGCACCCCGCAGTTGCTGCGTTCGTTGACCCGCGACCCGGCGCTGAACAATCCCGCCGCATCACCGCAGTGGGTGATCTTCCTGGAAACCCTGATCCACGACTTCGACACCCTGCGTTACCTCAACCCCGGTGCCGAAGCGGTGCAGGTGTACGTGATGGCCGACGCTTTGATCGCCCCGGCGTACAAGAGCAAAGGTTTCCTCGACACCGCGGTAGTCGCGATCCGCTTCGACAACGGCGCCATTGCCACTGCCGAGGCCAACTTCCAGGCCGTGTATGGCTACGACGTGCGCGGCGAAGTGTTCGGCAGCGAAGGCATGCTGAGCATGGGCAGCCTCAACGATTCCGACCTGGTGCGCTACCTGGCCCAAGGCATCCAGGCCGACACCCAGCGCCTGGACACTGACCTGTTGCGTGACGCCTACATTGCCGAACTCAACCACTTCGCCGATTGCCTGCGCACCGGCGCCAAGCCGATGGCCAGTGGTGAAGACGCCCGCGCCGCCCTGGCGATTGCCCGTGCGTGCATCGAGTCGTTCCAGCAAGGTAAGGCGGTGGCCGTATGAGCCCGTTCAAACTGGCGATCAGCGCCGAGATGGTGTTTCTCGACCTGCCGTTCATTGAGCGGGTCAAGCGCATTCATGAGTTGGGCTTCAGCGCCGAAATCTGGAGCTGGACCGACAAGGACATCAATGCCCTGGCCACCACCGGCGCCGACTTCACCTCAATGACCGGCTACATCAGCGGCAACCTCACCGACACGGATGGCATCCGCCAGTTGCTCGACAGCGCTCGCGAATCCATCGGCATCGCCGAGCAACTCAACTGCCCCAGCCTCAACCTGCATGGCACCGGCCTGGGCGAAGGCGGCCTGCCGGTGCAACCCGTGAGCCAGACCACCGGGCGTATGTGGCTGAGCGCGTGCAAGACCCTGGAAAAAATCGCCCGCCTGGGGGAAGACGCCGGCCGCGTGTTCCTATTGGAAAACCTCAACACCGAGGTTGACCACCCCGGCACCCCGTTCGCCCGCGCCGACGATACCCTGGCGTTGATCGAAGCGGTGGGCAGCCCGCATTTGAAGATGAACCTGGACCTGTACCACGCGCAGATCGGCGAAGGTAACTTGATCGAGCTGATCCAGCGCGCCGGCACCGCCATCGGCGAAATCCAGGTGGCCGACGTGCCAGGCCGCAAGGAGCCCGGCACCGGCGAAATCCACTACCCGGCCATCGCCAGGGCCTTGCATGCCATGGGCTACAGCGGCGTGGTCGGCCTCGAAGGCTGGGCCAGCGGCGACAGCGAGTTGGCCCTGCAGCGATTCCGTCAAGCGTTCACCCTATAACAATAAAAGGAACCCCCTTATGAACCGCTATGCATTGATTATTGCCTCGCTGTTGCTGCTGTTCAGCCCATGGTCGTTCGCCGATTACCGCATTGGCGTGAGCATTGCCCGGGTTGACGATAACTTCATGACCTACGTGCGCAACGGCCTGGACACCGCCGCCAAGCAACAAGGCGTGCAGATCCAGTTCGAAGACGCGCAAGGTGATGTGGTGCGCCAACTCAACCAGGTCGAAGGCTTTCTGAATCAAAAAGTGGATGCGGTGATTGTGCTGCCGGTGGACACCTCCGCCACTGCCAACATCACCCGCGCCGCCGTGGCGGCCAAGACGCCGCTGGTGTACGTCAACCGCCACCCGGACGAACGCACCCTGCCCAAGGGCGTGGTCACCGTAGCCTCCAACGACATCGAGGCCGGGCAACTGCAGATGCGCTTCCTCGCCGAAAAGCTCGGCGGCAAAGGCACTGTGGCAATCATCATGGGCGACCTTGCGCAGAACGCCACCCACGACCGCACCGAGGGCGCCAAGCAGGTGCTCAAAGACTTTCCCGGCATCAAGGTCGTCGAGCAGCAAAGCGCCGAATGGCAGCGCAACAAAGGCATGGACCTGACCAGCAACTGGCTGCTGGCCGGCACGCAGTTTGATGCGATTGTCGCCAACAACGATGAAATGGCGATTGGCGCAGGGATGGCGCTGCAACAGGCGGGCAAGGCTAAGGGCGAAGTGGCGATTGTCGGCATCGATGGCTTGCCGGACGGGTTGGCGGCGGTAAAGCGCGGGCTGTTGGCGGCGTCGGTGTTCCAGGACCCCAAGGCTCAAGCGGCCAAGGCGGTGGAGTCGGCGATCAAGATGATCAAGGGTGAACCGATCGAGGCCGAGGTGTGGGTACCGTTTGAACTGATCAAGCCAGAGCAGGTGGCAATGTTCGAGCAGCGCTATAAGTAGGCTTGAGAGCACGGATCTAAATGTGGGAGCGGGCTTGCTCGCGAAAGCGGTGGATCAGTCAATATTTTCAGTGACTGACACACTGTCTTCGCGAGCAAGCCCGCTCCCACATTTTTTTACCGTGTCAGTCCAGGTCGCTGGCGTCGTGGCGTTCGGCTAGTTGCTCGTGAGGCTCACCGGAAACACGGTTCACCCTGCGCCCGCGCTGCACGGCCGGGCGCGCTTCAATCGCGTCCGCCCAACGCAGCACATGCTTGTATTCATGCACCGACAAAAACTCCGCCGCGCCATACAAGCGGCCTTTGACCAGGCCACCGTACCAAGGCCAGATGGCGATATCGGCGATGGTGTACTCATCCCCCGCGATGTATTCGCTTACGGCCAAACGCTGGTCCAGCACGTCGAGCTGACGCTTGGTTTCCATGGCAAAGCGGTTGATCGCGTATGCCATCTTGCTCGGCGCATACGCATAGAAATGCCCGAAACCACCGCCCAGGTAAGGCGCGCTGCCCATCTGCCAGAACAGCCACGACAAACATTCCGCACGGGCCGCCGGTTCAGTAGGAAAGAATGCGCCGAATTTTTCCGCCAGGTACTGCAGGATCGCGCCCGACTCAAACACGCGGATGGGTGTGGCGCCGCTGCGGTCCAGCAGTGCCGGGATCTTGGAGTTCGGGTTCACGCCGACAAAGCCACTGCCGAACTGGTCGCCGTCGCCGATCTTGATCAGCCAGGCGTCGTATTCCGCACCGCTGTGCCCCAGGGCCAGCAGTTCTTCCAACAGGATCGTGACTTTCTGCCCGTTGGGCGTGGCCAGGGAATACAGCTGCAACGGGTGCTTGCCCACGGGCAGCTCTTTTTCGTGGGTCGCGCCGGCGATGGGCCGGTTGATGCTGGCGAAGGTGCCGCCGTTTTCGGTGTCCCAGGTCCAGACTTTCGGGGGTACATAGTCGGTCATGGTCTTACTGCTCCTTGGTTTCAGTACGGTTCGATGCAGCCAGTTGCGCGATGTTCCATCCGCCGCCCAGGGCCTTGATCAGGCCCACATTAGCGCTCAATTGCTGGGTTTGCAGTTGCAATACGCTGCGCTTGGCTTCCAGCGCCGCCACCTGGGCGGTCACCACGTCCAGGTAGGCCACGGCGCCTTGGCGATAGCGCGATGTAGAAAGGTCCTCGGCGTATTGCGCGGCAGCGGCGGCGTCACGTTGATCATCCAGGGCGCTGCCCAGGCCGGCGATCTGCGAAAGGTTGTCTTCGACTTGCTCAAATGCGCCCAACACCACGCCCCGGTATTTGGCCGCAGCCTCATCGGTATTGGCCTTGGCGATGTCCACCTGTGCCTGGCGTGCGCCGCCATCGAGCAGCGTGCCCACCAGCGACGGGCCGATGGCCCAGAACAGGTTGGGCGCACTTAACAGGCGCGCGAACTCAGCGCTCTGATAGCCGCCTTGCGCACTCAGGGTGATCTGCGGGAACCACGCGGCTTTCGCCACGCCGATCCGCGCATTCGCCGCTGCGATGCGGCGTTCTGCGGCGGCGATGTCTGGCCGACGTTGCAGCAGGCTGGAGGGTACGCCGGTGGGCACGTTGGGCAAGGCAATCGGCGCGACATTGATGGCCACGCTGTAGGTGGAGGCCGACTCACCCAACATTGCTGCGATTGCATGTTCCAGGATCGCCCGTTGCACCAGGCTCTGGCTCAACTGCGACTTGACCGTCGACAGCTGCGTGCGCGCCCGCGCCACATCAAGGCCCGAGACGATCCCGCCGCCGTGCAGGCCTTCGGTCAGGCCCAGGGCCTTGGCGTAGGCGTCGCGGGTCTGTTCCAGCAACTGGTTCTGCCAGTCGATGCCACGCAGGCGGATATAGCTGTCGGCCAACTGCGCCTGCAAACTCAGGCGCACCGATGCCAGATCAGCCTTGGCCGCCTCAGAGTCGCTGGTGCCGGCAGCGACGGTGTCACGTACGCGGCCCCACAGGTCGACTTCATAGTCCACCTCCACGCCCAGGGTCGCAGAGTTGTACACGTCCGGCGAAGTCGCCGAGCGCAAAGGCTTGGTGTCCGATTGGCGGATACGCTGGCCACTGCCAATGGCCGACAACGTCGGGAACAGCCCCGAACGCGCCTGGGCCACATAACCTTGGGACTGCTGGTAGTGGGCGAGCGCCGCACTCAGGTCCGGGTTGTTTTTCAGCAACTGCTGCTGCATCGCATCCAGTTGCGGGTCGTGGTAGATGCGCCACCAGCCGTCGCGGTTGGCCTGGTCATCGGGGGCGCCGACGGTCCACGGGCCTTGAGTGTGAAACTGCGCGGCCACAGGCGTTTGCGGAACATCAAGCGGTGGCGCCATCGAGCAGGCGCCCAGGCTCAAGGTGGCAAGCAGGCCTAGCACGCTGCGCTTAGCCATGGGGTTTGGCCTCGGCGACCGCAGCGCCAGCCAATTGCACCGGGTCGTCATCCGCCAGGCCATCCGGTGGGGTGTCGATCACACGGTCGTTGGCTTGCAGGCCGCTGGCGATTTCCACGCTGTCGCCAAAGTCACGGGCGATGCTGACGGTCTTGAAGTGCACATGGTCGTTGCTGTCCAAAGTAGCGACGCGCATGCCGTGGTCATCGAACACCAGGGCGCTGGACGGCACCCGCAAGACATCGGCCTGCACCGGCAGGTCGAACTGCACGCTGGTGTAGCCGCCCGGCAGCAGGCGTCCGCCGGGGTTGTCCACCAGCAATTGCACCAGGGTGCTACCGGAAGCCGCGTTGACTGCATCGGCGGTAGCGATCACCTTGCCGGTGAAGGTTTCGCCGCGATACTCCGGCACACTCAGGCGCGCCGTGGTGCCTTCACGGATCTGCGGCGAAAAGGTCTGCGGCACTTGCACATACACGCGCAGGCGGCTGACGTCAGCCACGGCAAACAACTCTTTACCGGCGGTGCCCCCGGCACTGATCAGCGCGCCCACATCGGTGCTGCGCGCAGTGACCACGCCAGCGAATGGCGCCACCAGGTGCTGGAAGCCCTTGGTCGCCACCAGTTGATCGACATTGGCTTTGGCCGCCGCCACCTTGGCCTGCTTGGCGGTGAGGTCGCCGGTGCGCTCGTCCACGTCCTGGCGCGACACCGAGTCAGTCGCCAACATCGCCTGCCAGCGCTTGGCGGTGGTGTCGGCCAGGTGCGCGTCAGCCTGGGCCGAGGCCAGGGTGGCACGCGCTTGCAGCAGTTGCTGGTCAAGTTCGGGGGTGTCGATTTCGGCCAGCACTTGCCCGGCTTTGACGCGGGTGCCGATGTCGACGTTCCAGGACTTGAGGTAGCCGTTGACCCGGGCAAAGATCGACGCCCGGGAATAGGCTTCCATGCGCCCCGGCAGGTTGAGCACCGGGCCCTGGGCTTGCACCACCGGTTTGATCAGGTTGACGCTGGGCAGCGCCTGGGCGTCGGTCCAGGTCTTGAGGTCACGCGATTCGCTGGCGCGCACGCCGAGGCCAACGCCAACAACGGCCACCACGATCACCCCGCCCCCGATCAGCCACAGCAGGCCGTGCGACGCTTTTGGTTTGGAAATAGAAGCGGACATGTCAAACCCCTTGGGTAACGGTGGTCGCCAACGTGGCGTGCTGGCGACGCCCGTGGACCAGACTGAAAATCAGCGGAACCAGAATCAACGTGGCGATGGTGGCAAACGCCAGGCCGCCGATCACCGCACGGCCGAGCGGCGCGTTCTGCTCGCCGCCCTCTCCCATGCCCAGGGCCATGGGCGCCATGCCGATGATCATCGAAATGGCCGTCATCAACACCGGGCGCAACCGGGTAAAGCCGGCCTCCAGCGCCGCCTGTACCGCGTCGCCATGCACCGCCAGGCGTTCACGGCAAAAACTCACGACAAGGATGGCGTTGGCAGTGGCCACGCCCATGCACATGATCGCCCCGGTCAGTGCCGGCACCGACAGCGGTGTATGAGTGACGAACAGCATCCACACAATGCCCGCCAGTGCGGCAGGCAGCGCGGTGATGATCACGAACGGGTCGGCCCAGGACTGGAAGTTGACCACGATCAGCAGGTAGATCAGCACCACCGCGCCGAGCAGACCGAACAGCAAGCCGCTGAACGCCGCATTCATGGTTTGCACCTGGCCCTGCAGGATCACCTTGGAGCCGGTGGGCACTTCACCGGCGTGGGCGGCGATGATCTTCTGGATATCGGCGGCGACGCCACCGAGGTCGCGGTCCTGGATCGCGGTGAGTACTTCCACCACCGGCTGGATATCCGACTGGGTGATCACTGAATTGCTGTGGCTGCGCTGGATGTTGGCCAGGCCGCCCAGGGTCTGGTCGGTGGCCGCCCCGCTGCTGCCGCTCAACGGCAGGTTATGCAGGGCCGCGAGGCTTTCGAGGCTGTATTGCGGGGTCTGCATGACAATCGGGTAGGAGATGCCATTCGCCGGATTCAGCCAGAACGTCGGCGCCACCTGGCTGGAACCGGCGAGGTTGACCACCAGGCTGTTGGTCACGTCACGCTCGGTGAGCCCGACCAACTGCGCGCGGGTGCGGTCCACGTCGATATTGAACGTCGGCAATTGCCGCGACTGCTGGATACGCGCATCCACCACACCCGGCACCCGGCGGATATCACGCAGCAATGCGCTGGCATAGGTGAAGTTGCCCGCCAGGTTGTTGCCGGTAATCTGCAGGTCAATCGGGGCTGACGAACCGAAGTTGAGGATCTGCCCCACGATGTCCGAAGCCGGGAACGAGAACACCGCACTCGGGAATTCCCGTGGCAGGCTTTCACGCAGTTCGCGCATGTATTCGGCTGTCGGGCGGTGGCCTTCGTTGAGGCTGATCTGGATATCGCTGTCCTGCGAGCCCACGGTGCCGGTGTTGTTGTACACCACGTTGATGCCACTGATGGACAGGCCAATGTTGTCCACCAGCGCCTTGAGTTCCTGGGCCGGCACTTTGCGGCGAATCGAATTTTCGATATCGGCGATCAGCCGCGCATTGCTTTCCACCCGCGTGCCCACCGGAGCGCGCACATGCAGCAGGATCAAGCCGGAATCGACTTCGGGAAAGAAGTTGCTGCCCAGGAACGGCACCAGCGCAAACGACACCGCGACAAACGCCAGCAGGCTGATCACCACGGTGCGCCGATGGTGCAAGGCGCTGTCCAGGACACGGTGATAACGCTCGCGAAAGCCCTCGAAACGCCGCTCAAAACCACGCTGGAAATTCACCAGCGGGTTGCGCGACGGCGCATGCCCATCCTCGCCGTGCACATGCGGTTTGAGCAGGTAGTTGGCGAGGGTCGGCACCAGGGTTCGCGACAGGATGAACGAGGCGATCATCGCGAAGATCACCGCTTCGGCCATTGGCACGAACAGAAAGCGCGCCACGCCGTCGAGGAAGAACATCGGCACGAACACGATGCAGATACACAGCAGCGAGACGAACGCCGGGGTGACGATCTGCGCGGCGCCGTCGAGGATCGCGGTCTCCACCGGCTTGCCCTGCTCCAGGTGCCAGTTGATGTTCTCGATGGTCACCGTGGCGTCATCCACCAGGATCCCCACTGCCAGCGCCAGGCCGCCGAGGGTCATGATGTTGAGGGTTTCACCAAGGGCCGACAGCGTGGCAATCGAGGCGAGAATCGCCAGCGGAATCGAGGTGGCGATGATCACCGTCGAACGCCAACTGCCGAGGAACAGCAGAATCATCAGGCTGGTCAGCGCCGCCGCAATCAGGCCTTCACGGGCCACGCCACTGATGGCCGAGCGCACGAACAGCGACTGGTCGCCGATCAGGTCGATATTCAGGTTGGGCGGCAAGGCGGCCTTGTTATCCGCGAGTTTCTCCTTGATCCCGGCGATCACGCCAAGGGTAGAAGCCGAACCGGTCTTGAGCACTGGCAGCAATACCGAACGGTTGCCGTTCACGTGCACGATATTGGTTTGCGGCGGGTTGCCGTCGCGCACCGTGGCCACGTCGCGGATCAACACGGTAGTGCCGTCGGCGGTCTTGATCGGCAGGTTTTCCAGGTCATGGAAGTCCGACGGCGCGTTGTTCAGTTGCAGGTTGAATTCGTAGCTGCCGATCTTTTGCGTGCCCACCGGGGTGATCAGGTTCTGGGTCGCCAACGCGTTGGCGACGTCTTGCGCCGACAGGCCACGGGCTTGCATGCGCGCTGAATCGAGGTCGATCTGCACCTGACGGCTCTTGCCGCCAAACGGGTAAGGCAACGCCGCGCCGGCCACGGTGGTGAGCATCAGGCGTACCTGGTTCAGGCCGATATCCCCCAGGCGCTGCTCGCTCAAGCCGGGGCCCGACAATGCCAGCTGCACGATGGGCACGGTCGAGGCGCTGTAGTTGAGCACCAGCGGCGGCACGGTGCCGGGCGGTAACTGGCGCAGGATCGCCTGGGACACCGACGTCACCTGGGCGTTGGCCGTACTGATATTGACGCCGGGCTGGAAGAACACCTTGACGATGCCAAAGCCATTCATCGACTGCGCTTCGATATGGCGGATGTCATTCACGGTGGTGGTCAGCACCCGCTCGAACGGCGAGGTAATGCGCCCGGCCATCTGGTCCGGCGGCAAGCCGGTGTATTGCCAGATCACGGCGATCACCGGAATGCGGATTTCCGGGAAGATGTCAGTGGGGGTTCGCCAGGCCGCAAGCGGGCCGATAATCAGAATGAAAATGGCCAATACCAGGAAGGTATAAGGGCGCCGCAACGCGATGCGCACGAGGCTCAGCATAGGGTTGAATCCAGACAGGAGTGGAACAGCCAAGCCCCCGCAAAAAGAGGCATACGCCACGATATCGAACTTAGTGGCGTACGCAACTAAATTGTTTCAAGCTGTCTCAGTCTTCATCTAGCCGGCTATCTTCGGTCTGAAAGGCCTTGTCCTGATGGGTCCGGTGGGCATAATTGCCCGCGTCGTTTTTTGTATCAGAGAGTATTCGCCCTTGAAAGCCGCCAACCCCTGCTCCGAGAACCCCAGCGCCTGCGTGAACGGTGCGGTGCGCCGCACCTCCCGCCGCCTGGCCCAGATCTACGACGAGGCCTACGCACCCTGCGGCTTGAAAGCGACCCAATATGCGGTGCTCAACCATATCGCCAAGGCCGGTACACCGAAGATGGGCGAACTGGCGCAAACCCTGGTCATGGACCTGTCTGCGCTTGGCCATACCCTCAAGCCCTTGGTGCGCGATGGGTTGGTGGAACTGCGCGTGGACGACCTCGACCGCCGCACCCGCCGCGTGTTGCTGACGGAGCAAGGCACGCTCACGCATGCGGCGGCCCGGCGTATTTCACTGAAAATGGCCGAGCGCTTTGACCAGGCGTTTGGCCGAGAGGCCGCCGCGAAACTGCGTCAGACCCTGGACTTTATCGCTTCCGATAAGTTTGCCCTGGCGCTGCTGGCCAAGGATGACTAAACCAGCGGCTGGTGGTTGGTCACGCAGTGAATGCCGCCACCGCCCGCTGCGATCGCATCAATGTTGAGTTGCACCACCTTGCGATTCGGGTAAAGCCGCGACAGCAGGTCCAACGCCGTGCGGTCTGCCACCGGGTCGCCGAACTCAGGCGCAATCACCGCGCCGTTGATCACGAAGTAATTGATATATCCAGCAGCAAAGTCGGCATTGCCTTTGCTGAACTTGCTTTTGCGCGGGTTAAGCGGAGGCGACACGGTGTAGACCTGCAAGGCGCGGCCATCGGCGTCGGTGGCGCTCTTGAGGATGTCCAGGTGCGCCAGGGTGACCTTGTGGTCATAAGACTCGGGGTCGGTGTCGAGGTTGGCGAGCACCACGCCGGGTGAGACAAAGCGCGCGTAGAAATCCACATGGGCATCCGTGATGTCCTTGCCCTTGATGCCTGGCAGCCAGATGATCTTGCGCAGGCCCAAGCGCTCCTTGAGTTCAGCCTCGACATCCGCCTTGCTCCAATCGGGGTTGCGGTTGCGATTGATCCAACTGCTTTCGGTCATGATGCCAGTGCCCAGGCCATCCACCTCAATCGCCCCACCCTCGCCCACCAGCTCGCTACGAATGTGGCGCGCGCCGGTTTGTTCGGCCACCAGGGCGGCCAATTGCGCGTCGTCTTCATGCTGCTGCTTGTTGCCCCAGCCGTTGAAATTGAAATCCACCGCGCCCTGGCCACCGGTGCCGTCGATGACGAAATTGGCGCCTGTGTCGCGCATCCAGATGTCGTCCAACTCGGTGTGCACGAAGGTGATATTGCGCGTGCCGCAGTGCTGCTGCGCTAGTGCGCGCTCATCTTCGCGGCAAAACACCGTGACCGGCTCATAGGCTGCGATTGCCCGGGCGATGCGACCCAGCGCGGCCTGTACGTCGGCGGTGAAATCCTCCCAGATCGCCTCCTGGGCACCGAAGGCGATGAAGGCCTGGTGGTGTTTTTCGCCTTCGTCGGGCATGTAGAAGCGACCGTTGACGGCTGCGCGGGCGTGGGTGGTGAGCACGGTCATGGCGCTGACCACAGCGGCTTGTTTGAGGAAGGTGCGGCGGGTTGGCATGGTGGTTCCTGAAATACAGTATCGAATCAAAAAAAGATCCCCGTAGTGAGCGAGCTTGCTCGCTTTGGGCTGCGTAGCGGCCCCAAAAAGAGCGGGAGCGCTACGCACTCCAGCGCGAGCAAGCTCGCTCACTACATATCAATCATTGTTGGGTTTTGAATTTAGTCCACACGCGCATCCGTGCACGCATATCGGCCTGAGGGATGTCCTTGCCGGCAATCAACCGGTCAAAGGTTGCGGCATCGGGATAGATCTGCGGGTTGTCACGCATGCTGGCCTCCACATCGGGCCGGGCCTTGGCGTTGGCGGTGGGGTAACCGGTGAAGTTGGTGATGGCGGCCATGTTCTGCGGGCGCATCACAAAGTTGATAAACGCGTAGGCGTATTCCGGGTGCTGGGCGTCGACCGGTATGGCCATGGTGTCCATCCACACCGTGGTGCCTTCGCGGGGGATGTGATAGCCGAAGGTCACCGGTTTGCCGGCGGCATCGGCGGCGCGTTGGGCCTGGGTCATGTCGCCGCTGTAGCCCAGAGACAGGCACAGGTTGCCGTTGACCAGGTCGGTCACCGGTTGCGACTGGAACTTGCGGATGTACGGGCGCAGCTTGAGCAGCAACTCGCTGGCCGCCGCCAGGTCTTCGCGCTTGGCACTGCGCGGGTCGCGGCCCAAATAGTTGAGCACCACGGCCAACACTTCATCCGGCGAGTCGATCAGCGAGATACCGCAGTCGGCAAACTTGGCAGCCAGTTCCGGCTTGAACAACAGGTCCAGGCTGTTGACCGGTGCATTCGGCAGGCGTTGTCCGATCTGCCGGGTGTTGTAGGTCAGGCCGATGGTGCCCCAGGTGTAGGGCACCGTGGCCTTGTTCGAGTTGACGTAGTGGCTGCGCAGTTTCTGCAACCCCGGCTCGATATCGTCGAGCGCGGTGAGCTTGCCAGGGTCCAGCGCCTGCAGGCTGCCCGCGCGCATCAGGCGCTCGGCTACGGTGTCGCCGGGGAAGATCAGGTCGTAGCCACTGCCGCCGGCCATCAACTTGGCTTCCAGGGTTTCGCTGCCGTCCATCACATCGTAGATCACCTTGATACCGGTCTCGGCGGTGAATTTGGCCAGGGTATCGGCGGCGAAGTAGTCGGCCCAATTGTAGAGCTTGAGGGTTTTGTCTTCGGCCGCGACGCAGGTGGCGGTGAGCATCAGGGTGCAGGTCAGGAGCAGCTTCATGATTGAAGTCCGTCCAGGGTGAGCAGGCTGCCGTACATTTCCGGGCGGCGGTCGCGGAAGATGCCCCAGGTCAGGCGTTCCTCGCGCATCGCGGCCAAGTCCAGGCTGTGCACGAGCACGCCGGTGCTGTCGCGGTCAGCCTCGGCCAACAGCGCGCCCTTGTGGTTGCAGATAAACGACGAACCGTAGAACTGCATGTGCAAGGTTGCGTCTGTGGTCGCCACTTCTCGTCCGACACGGTTGGCCGCCACCACCGGCAGCAGGTTGGCCGCGGCGTGTCCACGCATGGTCATCTGCCAGTGGTCGCGGGAATCAAGGCTGGCACAGCCCGGTTCAGAGCCAATAGCCGTGGGAAACAGCAGCACCTCGGCGCCTTGCAACGCCAGGCAGCGGGCGGTTTCGGGAAACCACTGGTCCCAGCAGATGCCGATACCCAGGCGCCCGAATGCCGTATCCCACACGCGGAAGCCGGTGTCGCCGGGGCTGAAATACTCCTTCTCCTGATAACCGATGGCGTTGGGGATATGGGTCTTGCGGTACACCCCCAGCAGTTGCCCGTCGGCATCGGCGACGCTCAGGGAGTTGAAGAACGCGTTGCCGGCTTTTTCAAACCAGCTCAGCGGCAGCACGACGCCCAGTTCCTTGGCCAAGGCGGCAAAGCGCTTGAGCACCGGGCTGCGTTGGTATTCTTCAGCCAGGGCCAAATGCTTGTGGTGCTGCTCGATACAAAAATACGGCGTGGCGAACAACTCCTGCAGCAGGATCACCTGGGCGCCCTTCGCCGCCGCCTCGCGCACCAACTGCTCAGCGCGATCAAGGTTGCCCGGCAAGTCCCAGGTGCACGGCATCTGCGTGGTGGCAATCGTCAACAGGCTCATGGCATCACCTGCACGGGTTGCTGCTGGGTGATGCAATGCACCCCGCCGCCGCCATGGGCCAGATGGTTGATGTGCACCGGTACGATTTCGCGACCGGGGAACGCCTGGGCCAACACCCCAGCCGCGACCTGGTCGGCGGCAATGCCGTAGGCCGGCATGATGATTGCGCCGTTGGCGATGTAGAAGTTGGTGTAGGAGGCGCAGAACACCTCGGCCTCGGTGTCGACGGCGTCAGTGGCTTCGAACAGTTCGAGCATTTCAAAGCGGCGACCTCGGGCGTCGGTGGCCAGCTCAAGGGCACGGCGGTTTTCGCGCACCACTTCGGCGTAGACCGAACCTCTGTCGTGGGTAGCGTCCACCAGCAGTACGCCGGGGCGGGCAAAGGCGCAAACGCCGTCGACGTGCCCGTCAGTCATGTCACCGGTAACATGATCCGGATCGCCGGGCAGCCAGATGGTTTTCTTGATGCCCAGCAGGCGCGCAAAAATGGCCTCCACCTCGGCTTTGGTCATGCCGGGGTTGCGGTTGGGGTTGAGCAATACCGACTCGGTGGTGATCAGCGTGCCTTCGCCGTCCACATGGATGGCGCCGCCTTCATTGCCCAGCGGTGTGCCGAAACACTCCAGGCCCAGGTCGTTGAGTACCCGGCGCGCCAGGCTTTCATCCAGGTCATGGGCCGACTTGCCGCCCCACGCATTGAAGCGCCAGCTCACGCCAGCAACGCCTTGCTGCGGGTGACAGATGAAACTCGGGCCCGAATCCCGGCACCAGCTGTCGTTAACCGCCTGCTCGATCAGCTCGATACCCGCCCCGCACAAGGCTTTGGCGCCAGCCGCTGCCGAGGGGTCAACGACCATCTTCACCGGTTCGAACCGCGCAATTGCATTGGCGACCCGAGCAAAGTCCTGCTGCACCTGGGCCAGGGTCACGCCCCAGGTGGTTTCCCACAGCGCCTGGTTATGCGGCCAGACCATCCAGGTTGCCGCATGCCGGGACCACTCCGCGGGCATCCACCAACCGTTGTTGTGCATTGCATTCTGCTGCATGACAAGTACCTTTGAGTTAAGTCATTGTGTTCAGGTAAAACTGACCGCGGAGTCTTGGCATGCATGCTACGGTGGCTCTAAAGACCAAACAAACGATGGATTTTGTAGAAAACTGATTAGAGGAACTTATCAGCATGCTCAACCACTGGCCGCCCCTCGGCACCCTGCGTGGCTTTGAAGCCGCTGCCCGGCTGGGCAGTTTCCACAAGGCCGCCGAAGAACTGCACCTGACCCAATCGGCGATCAGCCAGCAGATCCGCAGCCTGGAGGCGTACCTGGAGCAACCGCTGTTTTTGCGCAGCGGCCGCAGCGTGAGCCTCACCGACGCCGGTCATGACTTCCTCAGCACCACCCAGGCGCTGTTGCAGCAACTGGCGGTGGGCGTGCGGCGCCTGGGGCAGTACCGCAAACCCAATCAACTGGTGCTCAACACCACGCCGACCTTCGCCCGCCACTGGCTGCTGCCGCGCCTGGCTGATTTCCGCCAGCGCCATCCCGAGGTCGACCTGTGGATTTTCAGCACCGACGAAGTGCCTGACATGGCCAGCCAGACCATCGACCTGGCGGTACGCGATGACATCAGTTCCCAGGCCGAATGCAGCTTCACGGTATTGCACGCCGACCGGCTGTTCCCAGCGTGCCATCCGCGCGTGCTGAATGTGCCCCAGGCTCAGCGCACCACCCTGCACGGCGAGCGTGAAATGGACTGGAGCCATTGGGCGGTGGAAGCCGGGATCGACGTGGGCCAGCAGGATCAGGGGCTGAATTTTTCCGATCCGGGGCTGTTGCTCGACGCGGTGTGTGCGGGCCTGGGGATTGGACTGGTCAGCCAGTTGCTGAGCCGTCAGGCGCGAAAAGACGGGCTGCTCACGCCGCTGGTCGAGGCGACCATTCGCGGGCCGAGTTGGGCGCTGCTAACCCATCGCGACAGTGAGCATGACCCGTTGGCGCGCAGTTTTACGGCGTGGTTGCTGACCCACTTGAACGAGCCCCTGCTGTGCCCTTAATCTCTTGAGCCTATTTCGTTGTGAGCATTGGAGGCTTCATGAAACTGATCGGCATGCTGGACTCGCCTTACGTACGCCGCGTGGCCATTTCCCTGGACCTGTACGGGGTGGAATTTGAGCATCAATCGCTGTCGGTGTTCAGCACCTTCACCGAGTTTTCCAGGATCAACCCGGTGGTCAAGGCGCCCACGCTGGTGCTGGACGATGGCACGGTGCTGATGGACTCCAGCCTGATCCTCGACTACCTGGAAACCCTCGCCCCGACCGACAAAAAACTGTTGCCCCAGGCCCCCGCCGCCCGCGCCCATGACCTGCAAGTGCTGGGCCTGGCCCTGGCGGCGTGCGAAAAGAGCGTGCAGATCGTGTATGAACACAACCTGCGCCCGGCCGAGAAACTGCATGCGCCGTGGCTCGACCGTATCAGCGGGCAATTGCTGGCAGCCTATTCACTGCTTGAGAAGCAGTTGGGCGAGAGTGACGCACTGAACCAGGCGAACCTCACCGCAGCCGTGGCCTGGTCCTTCAGCCAGTACACCGTGGCGTCGGTGGTGAAGGTGGATGGGTTTCCCAAGCTCAAGCGCCTGACTGAGCAACTGGAACAGCACCCGGCCTTCAAGAAATACCCGATCGAATGAAGACCGCCGTTCAAATGTGGGAGGGGCTTGCTCCCGATTAGGGGGGGTCAGCTAACAAATTTGTAGCTGATACACCGCAATCGGGAGCAAGTCGAATCGTCGCACCGCCCCTCCCACATTTTGATCTCCATTTATCAGGTAGATGGTGATCTGCTCTGGCTCTTGATCTGCTTTTGATCTTAGGCGCCCCGTTAAACCACGCTGGCCGAACGCAGGCTTGAATCCGTGGGTAACCCGGCAGGACGCCGGGTTAGCCGCCCCGCGCCATGGATGGCGCGTGGCGGCGGCCCACGGATTCAAGCCGGAGTGAGGGCATGCCGAGCCTAGGCGAGGCACCGAGTGGTGGGGCAAGAGCGTTTTGCTTACTTTTGCGCTGTTCAAAAGTGAGCCGCCGTAAGGGCGGAACCAATAGAAGCCGTTACCGAAATAACGGATATGCCCCCAACTATCTGGCGCCTGACACATAGCCATCGCAGGCAAGCCAGCTCCCACCTCAGAGCGCGTACATCCAATAAAACTTAGTCGCCTAACAGGCCGTCTTCGCGAGCAAGCCCGCTCCCACATGTTGGCCAATGTTGCCTGAAGGATTGAGCCTGACTCAGACCCACCCACCATCCACAATAAAGTTCTGCGCTGAACACATCGACGACGCACCCGAAGCCAGAAACAACGCCATATTGGCAATATGTTCCGGCAACACACTGCCCGGTAAACACTGGCTACGGCTGATCAGCTCCCTGGCGGCATCGTCCACCCACATCGCCAGCTGTTTTTCGGTCATCACCCACCCCGGCACCAGCGTATTCACACGGATGCGGCTCGGCCCCAGTTCCCGGGCCAGGGCGCGGGTCATGCCGTGGGCGGCGGCTTTGCTGGCGGCGTACACCGGGTAGCCGGCCGAGGCCATCATCCAACCCACCGAGCCCAGGTTGATGATCGACCCGCCGCCCGCGCTTTTCATCATCGGTACCACGGCCTTGGCGGCGAAGAAGGCGTGCTTGAGGTTGACCGAGATCAGCTTGTCGAAGGTTTGCGAATCGACTTCTTCCAGCGTATGCCGCACGTCATTGGCGGCGTTGTTCACCAGCACGGTGATCGGCCCCAGGGAATGCTCGAAACGCCCTATCGCCGCCTTGTAGGCGATTTCATCCGTGATGTCGCCATTGACGAATTCCACTGTGTGCCCACGGGAACTCAGCAACGCCGCCAGGCGCTCGCCCTGGCTTTGCGCGCGGTCCACGAAGCCCACCTTGGCGCCTTGGGCAGCAAAGGCGCGCACCATGAACTCGCCAATGCCCGAGGCCCCTCCAGAGATCAGTACGGTCTTGCCTTCAAGGTCGGGGTAAACGGCGTGCTGGGTAGTCATAAAAGGTTGCCTCGCTTAATTAGTCTTATTTTATTTTGCAAAAACGCCTTTAAAGGCTATAAATTCGCTGTCCAATCGACAAAATATCGCACATTAGTAGAACTATTCCACTCAAAACAACAAAAGGAAGTTCGACCATGAAGCACCCTCGATACCTGCTCTCGGGCCTCGCCCTGTCCATGCTCATTGCCAGTGGCGGCGCCCAGGCGGCCGGGCTCACCAGCGAGCACAAAGCCTTCGGTAAAACCAATGACGGCACTGCCGTCGAGCAGTACATCCTGCGCAACAGCCACGGTATGCAAGCCACCGTGATCACCTACGGCGGCGTGTTGCAGTCGCTCAAGGTGCCGGACAAACACGGCAAGGTCGAAGACGTGGTGCTGGGCTTCGACGATGTGCAGGGCTACCAGGCCGGCACGGCGTTTTTCGGTGCGACCATCGGACGTTTCGGCAACCGCCTGGCCGGCGGTGCGTTTGAGCTTGATGGCAAGCGCTACCAGGTGCCGCTCAACGACGGCCCGAACTCCCTGCACGGCGGCGCCCAGGGCTTCGACAAGCACGTGTGGACCGCCACCCCCGTCAAGGCCAAGGACTCGGTGGGCGTCACCCTCACCTACCTGTCCAAGGACGGTGAAATGGGCTTCCCCGGCAACTTGAAGACCGAGGTCACCTACCGCCTCAACGACAACAACGAACTGCACATCGACTACAAAGCCACCACCGACAAACCCACGGTGCTCAACCTCACCAACCACAGCTACTTCAACCTGGCCGGCGCGGGCAATGGCGACATCCTCAAGCAAGTCGCTACCTTGCACGCCAGCCATTACACGCCGGTGAACGCCACGTTGATTCCCACGGGCGAGTTGGCGCCGGTGAAAGGCACGCCAATGGACTTCCTCAAACCCACGCCGATCGGCCAGCACATCAAGGATGACCATCCCCAGCTCAAGTTTGCCGAGCCCAAGCAAGGTGGGTTCGACTTCAACTGGGCGCTGGACACCAAAGGCGATGTGAAGCAGCTCGCCGCCGAGGTGCATGACCCTGAATCGGGGCGGCGTTTGCAGCTGTTCACCACGGAGCCTGGGGTGCAGTTTTATACCAGCAACTTCCTGGATGGGACGGTGAAGGGCAAGGCTGGGAAGACGTATCAGCATTGGAGCGGGTTCACGCTGGAGACCCAGCATTTTCCGGATGCGCCGAACCAGCCGAGCTTTGCATCAACCCGTTTGAACCCTGGGCAGACTTACAGCCAGCACACTGTCTTCAAATTCACCACCGATTAAAACCTGTGGGAGCTGGCTTGCCTGCGATAGCATCACCTCAGTACATCTGATGCACCGAGGTGCCTGCATCGCAGGCAAGCCAGCTCCCACACAAGCCCCTCATACAGAAAACTCAGCGTTGCTTCATGCGATCGATGACGACGGCCAGCAGCAGGATCGAGCCGCGAATCACGTACTGGTAGAAGGTGTCGATGTTCTTCAGGTTCATCGCATTCTCGATGATCGCCAGAATCAACACCCCGGCAATCACGTGGCGAATCATGCCCACCCCGCCACTCAACGACACGCCGCCCAACACACACGCCGAGATCACCGTCAGCTCAAACCCTTGGCCAATCATCGGCTGGCCGGAGGTCATGCGCGAGGCCAGGATCACCCCAGCCAATGCACCGATTACCCCGTGCACGGCAAAGATCAGGATCTTGGTGCGATCCACGTTCACCCCCGCCAGCAACGCCGCTTCCGGGTTACCGCCGATGGCCATGGTGTTGCGCCCGTAGGTGGTGTAGTTGAGCAGCCAGCCGAAGAACAGGAAGCACAAAATCGTGATCAGGATCGGCACCGGTACCCCCAGCAACTGGCCGTTGCCGAAGATGAAAAATTGATCCTGGGACACGCCCACCGCCTTGCCGTTGGCAAAGATATAGGCCAGGCCGCGCACGATCTGCATGGTGGCCAACGTGGTGATCAATGCGTTCACCCGCAGCTTGGCAATCACGATGCCGTTGATCAGCCCGACGATCAGGCCCATCAGCAACGCCGCGCCAATGCCGAGCATCACACTGTCGGTATCGCGCATCACAATCGCTGCAACCACACCGGCGCAGGCAATCACCGAACCCACTGACAAATCGAAATGCCCTGACGCCAGGCAGAACAGCATGGTGCAGGCGGCGATACCCACGGTGGAAATTGCCAGGCCTAAACCACGCATGTTCAGCGGGGAGAGAAAATTGTCGATCAGCAAGGCGCACAGCAAAAAGATGCTCACCGCAGCCAGCAGCATCGCCCAGTTATCGAGCAGCGCGCGCACATCCAGGGGTTTGCGTGCGGCCGGTAGCGCGTTGTGTTGAAGGGTCATAGTCGTCTCTCAGTTCGCCACGCTGCGCGGCAAAGCCAGTTGCAGCAGGTTGGATTCAGTCGCGTGTTCGCGGGTTTGTTCGCCGCGCAGCGCGCCTTCGCACAGCACCAGGATGCGGTCGCTGATGCCCATCACTTCCATCAGGTCGCTGGACACCACGATTACCGCAATGCCCTGAGCCGCAAGGTTATGGATGATCTGGTAGATCTCGGCCTTGGCGCCGATATCGATGCCGCGCGTGGGCTCGTCCAGCAGCAGCACCTTCATCGGCATCGACAGCCAGCGGCCCAGGATCGCCTTCTGCTGATTGCCACCGGACAGGTACATGATCTTCTGCGCCGCGTTGGGCGTCTTGACCTTCATCGCCTTGATCTGCTGGTCGGCATTGCCCTGTTCCCAGCCGTCACGCAGTAGCCAACCGAAGGTGGAATGGGCGCCACGGGCACTGATGTTGATGTTCTCGGCCACACTGGACAGCGGGATGATGCCCTCCTTCTTGCGGTCTTCCGGGCACAGCAGCACGCCAGCCGCGATGGCGTCGCGAGGGGACTGCAGTTGCAGCGGTTCGCCACAGAGCTGCAGGCTGCCGGCGGTGCTGCGGGTCAAACCGCTTAACAGCCGAAACAGCTCCGTACGCCCTGCCCCCACCAACCCGAACAGGCCGAGAATCTCGCCTTTGCGCACATCAAAGCTGATGGGCTCACGCAAGCCAGGGCCCACAAGACCCTCCACCTTGAGCGCCACCTCACCGTGTTCGCGCGGGCGGTAGTCGTAGATGTCCTGGATGTCGCGGCCGACCATGCAGGTCACCAGTTGGTCGTGGGTCAGCGCAGCCATGTCATCGAAGGTGCGTACGTAGCGACCGTCCTTGAACACCGTGACTGCGTTGCAGATGCGGAACACTTCCTCCATGCGGTGCGACACGTAGAGCACCACTTTGCCCTCGTCGCGCAGGCGCGTGATGATCGCCATCAAGCGGTCGATCTCCCGCGCCGACAGGCTGCTGGTGGGTTCATCGAAAGCAATCACTTGGGCACCACGCGACAGTGCCTTGGCGATTTCCACCAATTGGCGCTGGCCCAAGGACAGGCGTCCGAGCTTTTCAGCCGGGTCAATTTCATCCGCCAGGCCCTTGAGGCACGCGAGGGCCTGCTCTCGCAGGAGCCCTCGGTTGACCACGCCAAACCGCGACGGCAAATGCCCGAGGAACAAGTTCTCGGCCACGGTCATTTCGGGCACCAGGTGCAGTTCCTGGTGAATCACCGCCACGCCGCTGGCAATGCTGTCGGCAGCGTTTTTGAAGGCCATGACCTGCTCGCCGATCTGCAGCGTGCCCGTGCTGGGGATGTAGGCGCCGCCGAGGATTTTCAGCAGCGTCGACTTGCCCGCGCCGTTCTCGCCCATCAAGGCATGCACCTGTCCGGGTTGGGCGCTGAAGCTGATGCCATCCAGCGCCTTGACCCCGGGAAAGGTTTTGCCGATGCCGTCAAACCGCAAGGCGGCAGCGGTCATTGCCACAGCCCGATCTTGGTTAGTTCTTCCTTGAAGTTGGCGCGGGTAATCAGCGTCACTTCGTCCATGGCGGTGTATTTGGCAGGCTCAGTGCCTTTGGTGACCCACTCGTACATCATCAGCGCGGTGTTGTAGCCCTCGATATGCGGGCTAGGCAGCATCGAGCCGAAAAAACCGCTGTCAGCCTTTTTCAGTTCGCCGATGGCGTCGGTGCCATTGATGCCGATGCCGATCACGTTGGCCGCCTTGAAGCCGGCGCTTTCAGTGGCGCGCACGCCGCCGAGCACGGTGTTGTCGTTCATGCCGCCGATGATCAGGTTTTTCGCGCCGCTGGGCAGTTTGACCAGGGCCGAGTTGGTGGCGTCCATGCTGCCCGGTACGTCGAGGGTCTTGGCGGCGGTGAAAAGAATATGGTCCTTGGGAATACCCGCCTCTTCCAAGGATTTGACCGAACCGTCGGTGCGCTTCTTGCCGGTGTCGAGCTCGTTGAAGGTGTTGATCACCGCGTAGGTGTCCTTCCAGTCCCAACCACGTTTCTTCGCCTCTGCCGCCATGGCCGCGCCCTGCTTCTGGCCCACTTCAAAGGCGGCCATGCCCAGGTACGGCACGTCCTCCATGAAGTTGCCCTTGGCATCGACGAAACGGTCATCCACGGCGATCACTTTCAAGCCATTGGCCTTGGCCTTGGCAACAATGGCCGGGCCGAGGGACACGTCCGGTGGGCAGATCACAAAGCCCTTGGCGCCATTGGCGGCCAGGCTGTCGATGGCCGAGAGGGTTTTTTCGCCATCGGGCACGGCGATCTTGATCACGGTAAAACCATGCTCCTTGCCGGCTTTTTCGGCAAAGGCCCACTCGGTCTGGAACCACGGCTCCTCAGCCTGCTTGACCAGGAAACCGATCTTCACTTCTTCAGCGGCCAGCAACAGCCCGCTCAAGCTCATGGCCGAGACCGCCACAGCGGCGCAAGCCAGGGAACGCAAACCACGACGACGATTCATACGGTGACTCCTTGTTGTTGTTTTTAAGAAGTACAGCGGGAGCAAGCTTGTTATCCGGCAAAACGCGTGCAGGGAATTCCAGGTACATCCACTTCAATCGCCAGCACCGCTCCATCCAGGGGATGATCCAAAGGGCTGGCAGCGCTGGTGATATACAGGGTGGTGAAGTTGGGGCCGCCGAACACGCAACTGGTGGGGCGGCTGACGGGCAGTTCGAGGACGCGATCCACGCTGCCATCCGGCGCTATGCGCAGCAGGCAACTGCCATCCCAGCGGGCGTTCCAGAGATAGCCTTCGACGTCCATCGCCGAACCGTCAGGCCCGCCACGTTCGTGCGGGCCGAACCACACCTGGGCAGGCTCGAGTTGGCCATCGGCTTGGATCGCGTGGCGATACAGGGTGCGGTCCAGGCTGTCGCCAAAATGCACTTGGCTGCCATCCTCATTCCACAGCAGGGTATTGGGAATGCCCAAGCCACTGAGCAACGGCGTGACCTGCCCATCGGCGTCGATGCGAAACAAGCCACCGGAACGCCGGGTGATGGGCAGGTCTTCGCCCTGCTCGCCAATGTTGTTCTGCATGGTGCCCAGCCACAGGCGGCCCTGGGCATCACAGCGCGCTTCATTGCCCCGGTTGCCCACTTGCGGGTCAGGCACGCACAGCAAGGTCAAGGCCTCGGTGGCCAGGTCCAGCCGATACACGCCGCTGCTGAGGGTCACCAGCGCATCACCGCTTTGACACGGGATAAACGCCGAGACATGTTCGGGCAATTGCCACACCTGCAACTGCCCACCCATCAGGCGCAACGCCTGCTTGCCAGCGATATTGACCCAGTACAGCGCCTGGGTCGGCCCATCCCAAAACGGCGCCTCGCCCAACTGGGCACGGTGCGGGGTAACGGCGATACACGACATGTTGCCTCCTGGATTGTTTTTATTCTCAGGCGTGCGTTTTACAGCGGATCGCGGGATGGGGTGCCATCCACCAGCCGCTGGATACGCAACGGGTTGGCGTTTTTCAACGCGTCGGGCAGCAGGCTATCAGGGTAGTTCTGGAAGCACACGGGGCGCAGGAAACGGTCGATGGCCAAGGTGCCGACCGAGGTGCCACGCGCATCGGAGGTCGCCGGGTACGGGCCGCCGTGCACCATGGCATCGCAGACTTCCACGCCGGTGGGGTAGCCGTTGAGCAGGATGCGCCCGACTTTCTGTTCCAGCAGCGGCGTGAGTTCGGCGAACTGTTGCAGGTCATTCGGCTCGCCAATGATCGTCGCCGTGAGTTGGCCGTGCAGGCCGCGCAAGGCGGCGCCAAGTTGTGCCTGGTCGGCGACTTCGACAAATACCGTGGTGGGGCCGAAGACCTCTTCTTGCAGCACTTCATCAGCGTCGATCAGCAGGCGTGCATCAGCCTTGAACAGCTGCGGTTGCGCCTGATTGCCTGACTGCGTATTACCCGCCAGATGCTGGATGCCGGGGTGTGCCAGGAGTTTCTCCAGGCCCTTGCCGTAGCTGCCCAAGGTGCCCGCGTTGAGCATGGTTTGCGCCGGTTGATCGCCGATCAGTTGCGCGACCTGCTGGGTGAACGCGGTAAAGGCCGGCGATGCGATACCAATCACCAAGCCAGGGTTGGTGCAGAACTGGCCGCAGCCTTGTACCACCGAGGCGGTCAGGTCGCGGGCGATGCTGTCGGCCCTTGCGGCCAACGCCTGGGGTAGCACGATCACCGGGTTGATGCTCGACATCTCGGCAAACACCGGGATCGGCTGCGGGCGCGCGGCCGCCATATCGCACAAGGCCCGGCCGCCCTTGAGCGAGCCGGTAAAACCCACTGCCTGGATTGCCGGGTGTTTGACCAACGCTTCACCGACGCCAGCGCCGAAGATCATGTTGAACACACCGGCCGGCATCTCGGTGGCCTCGGCGGCACGCATGATCGCATTCGCAACCTGCTCAGCCGTTGCCATGTGCCCGCTGTGAGCCTTGAACACCACCGGGCAGCCTGCCGCCAACGCGGCGGCGGTGTCACCGCCTGCGGTGGAGAATGCCAGGGGGAAATTGCTCGCCCCGAATACGGCGACAGGTCCAAGGCCGATGCGGTATTGGCGCAGGTCGGGGCGCGGCAACGGTTGGCGCGCAGGCTGAGCTTTATCGATACGCGCGCCGTAGAAATCCCCACGGCGCAGCACCGTTGCGAACAGGCGCATCTGGCCGCTGGTACGCCCGCGTTCACCCTTGATCCGCGCGGCTGGCAGCGCGGTTTCGCGGCACACCAGTTCGACGAAATCATCACCCAGTGCGTCCAGCTCATCGGCAACCGCATCCAGGAATTGCGCACGGCGCGCCGCGCTCAGTGCGCGATACGCCGGGTAAGCCTGCGCGGCAGCCTCGGCGGCGGCGTCGACTTCCTGCGCCGTTGCCTGGAAAAAATCCTGTGGCAAGGCTTCGCCGGTGCTGGCGTCAAGACTGTTGAGGGTAACGCTGCCGTTGGCGCTGCGTTGGCCGCCGATGAAATTGTGGCCCAGAAACGGGGTCATGGCGTGCTCCTTAAAGGGTGATGACGTGGCCGGGTTGGAATGCTGCGTCGGCACTGCCGACACTGTTGACCAGCGGCGCACCGAACTCCGCCTGGCTGATCTCGAACACATCCCCCGGTTGGGTACGTATACCGTCGGCGAATGACAAGGTGGCGGTGCCAAAAAAGTGAATGTGCACATCGCCCGGCTTGAGGAACTGGCGGTATTTGAAGTGGTGGTATTCGAGGTTTTCCAGGCTGTGGCACATATTGGCTTCGCCACTGAGGAATTCGTTTTCCCATATGACCTCGCCGTCGCGCAGCAGGCGACTGGTGCCTGCCAGGTGCTGGGGCAACTCGCCCACCCGCAGTTCAGGGCCATAGCTGCAGCTGCGCAGTTTGGAATGGGCCAGGTACAGGTAGTTCTTGCGCTCCATGATGTGATCGGAGAACTCGTTGCCCACCGCAAAGCCCACGCGATAAGGCTTGCTGTCGTGGCCAATCACGTAGAGGCCGCCAATTTCCGGTTCTTCACCCGCATCCTCGGCAAACGGCGGTACCGGGAAGGCTGCGCCGGGGCGCACCACGGTGCTGCCGTCGCCTTTGTAGAACCACTCCGGTTGCACCCCTGCTACGCCGGCTGCCGGTTTGCCGCCCTCCACGCCCCATTTGAAGATGCGCATGGTGTCGGTCAGTGCGGTGTCGTCACCGGCCTGGTGCATTTTGTCCCGCGCCGAGGCGCTGCCCAAGTGGGTCAGGCCGGTGCCGCTGATCAGCATGTGGGCGGGGTCAGGGTGGTCCAGTGGTGGCAGCACTTTCAGCTCGGCCAGCAGTGCGGCGTAGTCGTGACTGGCGCCCAGGCCCAGGCTGTCGACGTGTTGCGCCAGGCCCTCCCCGGCTTCGATGGCGGCCAGCGCCAATTCGCGCACACTGCGGGCGCCCTGCACTTCACGCAATTGAGTGCCGTCCACTACGCCGACGCGGCGCTGGCCGTTGTGCAATTCGAACTGAACTAAACGCATGCGATGTCTCCTGAATTAAGTACGTGTAGCGCCACGGGCGCTAGCGGCGAATTGGTCGGCAGGCAATACGTGCTTGCGCTCCAGCACGCGGTACACCACGAGGGTCAAGACCAGCCCAAACACCATCACCCCGGACAAGAAGTACAAGCCCGAAGCCAGGTTGCCGGTGTATTCCTTGAGCGCACCAATCACGAACGGGCCGATATAGCCGCCCAAGTTGCCCACCGAATTGATCAACGCAATGCCCGCCGCCGCACTGGCACCGGCAAAGAAGCGCCCCGGCAAGGTCCAGAACACTGCCGTGCAGGAAAACAGCGCAAACGCCGCCAGGCACAGCGCCGCCATTTGCAGCACCGGCACACTCAGCCATGCGCTGAAGAACAAGCCGATGGCGCCCAGCACGTAGAGCACAGCGAGGTGGCCGTACCGGTCGTTCAGGCGGTCGGAACTACGCGGGATGATCAGCAGGCCGATGATGCCGAAGATGTAGGGCACGGCGGAGATGAAACCGGTGGTGAGGTCACTGCCGCCAAATTGCTTGATCAGGGTCGGCAGCCACAGCCCCAGGCCATAGATGCTCAGGGTGACCGGCAAATAAAACAGCGCCAGCAGCAACACGCGCTTGTCTTTCAAGGCATGCAACGGGTTGCCGTGACGGGTCTGGCCGTAGGCTTGCAGGTCTTTATTCAGCTCACCGGTGAGCCACGCCTTTTCGTCATCGCTCATCCAGTTGACCTGCTTGGGAGCGTCCGGCAAGTAGCGCAGCACCGGCCAGGTGAGCAGGATCGCCGGGGTGCCGATGACGATAAACAGCCACTGCCAGCCGTGCAGGCCGAGGATGCCGTCCATGCCCAGCAGGCCACCGGACACGGGGCCGGTGATCATCATCGCAATGGGTTGGGACAGGATGAACAGCCCAAGGATCTTGCCGCGATGGCGCACCGGGAACCACTGGGTGATGTAGTAGAGAACGCCCGGAAAGAACCCGGCCTCGGCCGCCCCCAACAAAAAGCGCATCACATAGAAGCTGTGCGGCCCCTGCACAAACGCCATGCCGATGGTGATGGCGCCCCAGGTGATCATGATCCGCGCAAACCAGCGCCGTGCGCCGAAGCGGTCGAGCATCAGGTTGCTGGGGATCTCAAACAGGAAGTAGCCAACAAAGAACAACCCCGCGCCCAAACCGTACGCGGCGTCGCCGATGCCGACGTCGGCGCCCATGTGCAATTTGGCAAAACCCACGGCAGAGCGGTCCACGTAGGCGATCAGGTACAGCAGGATCAGGAAGGGAATCAGTTTCAGCGTGATGCGCCGAATAAGCCGCAGTTCCTGGCTCATGGGGGTCGATCTCCGATTGTTGTTTTTATAGAAGCTCGGGGGACGCCTCTCGCGAAAATCCGCCAGGGCCATACCTCAGTTGGACCGACTATATAGTATGACTATTTGCAAAACAACTCTTCCAAAGCTTCGATTTTGCGCTTATGTTTAAGCACGAATAGAACATATAGTCATACAATAAGAGAATCGATCATGCCTGATAAAAAGCCCGGCCTACGCTCCGCCCAGTGGTTTGGTACCGCCGACAAGAACGGCTTCATGTACCGCAGCTGGATGAAGAACCAAGGCATTGCCGACCATCAGTTTCATGGCAAGCCGATCATCGGCATCTGCAACACTTGGTCGGAGCTGACCCCCTGCAACGCGCACTTCCGCCAGATCGCCGAGCACGTCAAACGCGGGGTAATCGAGGCCGGTGGCTTCCCGGTGGAATTCCCGGTGTTCTCCAACGGCGAATCCAACCTGCGTCCCACCGCAATGCTCACCCGCAACCTGGCGAGCATGGACGTGGAAGAAGCCATTCGCGGCAACCCGATTGACGGCGTGGTGTTGCTGACCGGCTGTGACAAGACCACTCCTGCCCTGCTGATGGGCGCCGCCAGTTGCGACGTGCCGGCCATCGTGGTCACCGGTGGACCGATGCTCAACGGCAAGCACAAGGGTCAGGACATTGGCTCGGGCACGGTGGTGTGGCAGCTCAGTGAACAGGTGAAAGCCGGCACCATCACCCTGGACGACTTCCTCGCCGCCGAAGGGGGCATGTCGCGTTCGGCGGGCACCTGCAACACCATGGGCACCGCGTCGACCATGGCGTGCATGGCCGAAGCACTGGGCACCTCCCTGCCCCACAACGCGGCGATCCCCGCCGTAGATGCGCGTCGTTACGTGCTGGCGCACATGTCGGGCATGCGCGCGGTGGAGATGGTGCGCGAAGACTTGAAGCTGTCGAAGATCCTGACGAAAGAAGCGTTTGAAAACGCGATCCGGGTGAACGCCGCCATCGGCGGCTCGACCAACGCAGTGATCCACTTGAAAGCCATCGCCGGGCGCATCGGCGTCGAACTCGACCTGGATGATTGGACCCGCATGGGCCGTGGCATGCCGACCATCGTCGACCTGCAACCTTCCGGGCGTTTCCTGATGGAAGAGTTCTACTACGCCGGCGGCCTGCCTGCCGTGTTGCGTCGCCTGGGTGAAGCGAACCTGATCCCGCACCCGAATGCGCTGACGGTGAACGGCAAGTCCCTCGGC
The DNA here is from genome assembly GCF_002255865.1 of Pseudomonas sp. PGPPP1. NCBI lineage: Bacteria > Pseudomonadati > Pseudomonadota > Gammaproteobacteria > Pseudomonadales > Pseudomonadaceae > Pseudomonas > Pseudomonas sp. PGPPP1. The sequence goes on from NZ_NKIG01000026.1 coordinate 71,532, forward strand.
GAGAACACCAAGGACTCACCGATCTACGGCCAGGACGAAGTGATCCGCACCCTCGACAACCCGATCCGCGCCGACGGCGGCATCTGCGTATTGCGCGGCAACCTGGCGCCGTTGGGTGCGGTGCTCAAGCCGTCCGCTGCCAGCCCGGCACTGATGCAGCATCGCGGCCGCGCAGTGGTGTTCGAGGATTTCGACATGTACAAGGCGCGCATCAACGACCCGGACCTGGAGGTGGACGCCAACTCGATCCTGGTCATGAAAAACTGCGGGCCCAAGGGTTATCCAGGCATGGCCGAAGTCGGCAACATGGGCCTGCCCGCCAAGCTGCTGGCCCAGGGCGTGACCGATATGGTGCGTATTTCCGATGCGCGCATGAGCGGCACCGCGTACGGCACGGTGGTGTTGCACGTGGCACCGGAAGCCGCTGCCGGCGGGCCGTTGGCCACGGTGAAGGAAGGTGACTGGATCGAACTGGACTGCGCCAATGGCCGCTTGCACCTGGACATCCCCGACGCAGAGCTGGCGGCACGCATGGCGGACCTGGCGCCGCCGCAAAAGCTCATCGTCGGTGGCTACCGCCAGCTGTACATCGACCATGTATTGCAGGCCGACCAAGGCTGCGACTTCGACTTCCTGGTGGGTTGCCGAGGGGCGCAAGTCCCACGGCATTCCCACTAATTGGGATGCTATGATGCCGCGTCTTTAAGCCAGAGCCTTCCCGTCGTCATGGATCACCAGCCGCCCAAGCCGCGCAAGAGCCAGCATGCCCAGATCGTCCAGGACTTGGGCATGCACATCGTCTCCGGTCGCTTCAAACCGGAAGAAAGACTGCCCATGGAGGCCACGCTCTGCGAGGAATACAAGGTCAGCCGCTCGGTGTTGCGTGAAGCCACTCGGGTGCTCAGCGCCAAGGGTCTGGTGTATTCCAAGCCACGGGTGGGTGCGGTGGTGCGCCCGCGCTTGAAATGGCACCTGCTCGACCCGGACGTGCTGTCCTGGTTGATGCAGTCCACGCCCCATAGCGAGTTCTTCAACACCTTGGCGGGTGTGCGGCGCATCCTAGAACCGGAGATCGCCGCCATGGCCGCGACCACGGCCACCGATGAAGACATCGCTACCATCGAAAAAGCCTACTTGGGTATGGAAACCGCCCAGACCCACGAGCAGTTGCTGCAAGCCGACCTGGACTTCCACCGCGCCATCGCCGACGCCACGCGCAACGACCTGCTGGCGTACATGTGCAACATGCTGTCGTTGCCGCTGCGCGAATCCATCAACATCACCAACCGCCGTCCCGATATCCAGGGCCTGAGCCTGCCCCGGCACAAGGCGATCCTTACGGCGATCCAGAACCGCGACGCACTGGGCGCGCGGCACGCGTCGCTGGTGCAACTGGATGACACCCGCGTGGCGCTGGATACCGTCATGAACGTATTGACCCCGCTCTAACCCTCGCCCTCCCGATCGCAACCTGCCTGTGGCGAGCCCCTCGCCACTGCAAACCCTCGCCAAAAACGCTCAAGCTTCAAGAAATCCGGCACCGAGTATCAGCTATCCTGATACTCACAAAGCGGTTGCTGTTTTCATGAAGTTGTCGCCCTAGACTCGCTCTCAACGGTGCTCATGCACCGGACCCCACAACTATAAAAATGCAAGTGGAGAGATGAATGAGTGGTCAAGTCGCGTTCGAAGACCTTCCGCTGAGCCGCTTCCATATCCGCACGGTATTCAGCGGTACGGGCGGCCAGTTCAGTGATGGTTTTGTGCTGGGCATTATCGGGATCGCCGTCAGCATGGCAGCCGGGCCGCTGCAACTGACGGCACTGTGGATGGGCCTGCTGGGTGCAGCCTCCTTGGCCGGCCTGTTCCTCGGCAGCCTGTTTGCCGGCCCTATCGCCGACAAGTTCGGCCGGCGGACGATTTTCGCCTGGGACATGCTGTTGTTTGCAGTCATCAGCGCCTCGCAGTTCTTTGTCACCTCCCCCGAACAGCTGTTGGCACTGCGCCTGTTGCTGGGCCTAGTGCTGGGGTTCGACTATGTGGTGAGCAAGTCGCTGGTGACCGAGTTTGCCCCCCGCCGATACCGCGGGCGTTTGCTCAGCGTGCTGGCGGCGGCGTGGGCCGCGGGTTATGTGGCGGCCTACCTGGTGGGCTTTGCCATTCGCGACATTGGCCCGGATGCCTGGCGAGTGATGCTGGCGCTCAGTGGGGTGCCCGCGTTGCTTATTCTGCCGCTGCGCATGGGCGTGCCTGAGTCGCCCATTTGGCTGATGGCCCGCGGGCGCAGCCAGGAAGCGATGGCGATTGTGCGCAGCAAATTCGGCCCCCACGTGTACCTGCCTGCACCCGTGGCCCAGGCCGACGTGCAAAAACGGCGCGGCAGCTGGAGCGAACTGTTCAGCCCGCGCTGGCGCAAAAACACCTTGGTGGGTTGTGTGTTCTACACCTGCCAGGTGATTCCCTTCTTCGCCCTGGGCACCTTCGCACCCAAGGTGCTGGAGGCGCTGAATGTGCAGGACAAGTTTGTCGGTGGCCTGGTCTATAACGTGTTGCTGTTTCTCGGCGCCTTGCTGGGTTTGCTGGTGATTGACCGCGTGTCCCGGCGCGTTTTCCTGGTAGGCACCTTCTACCTGAGTGCAGCAGGCCTGGCCGTGCTGGCCTATGCCGGTTTTGGCCCGCTGGGCACCATCCTCGCCTTCGGCTTCTTTGCCTGTGTGATGGCGGCTGCGGTCAACCTCGAATTCGTCTACCCACCTGAATTGTTCCCCACCCACCTGCGGGCCTCGGGGATCGGCCTGGCTGTGGCTGCAAGCCGGTTCGGCTCGGCTGTGGCGACGTTCTTGCTGCCGATCGCCGTGCAGCAAGTGGGCGTTCATGCGGCGTTGGGCGTGTGCGTCGGCGTCCTGATCATCGGCGGCGTGGTCTGCCATGTGTTTGCTCCGGAAACCAGCCAGGAAGACTTGTCGGGAGTCACCCCCGAGTCCCCTGCGACACAGTCCACCGTCGCCATCGAATAACAGCATCAAGCGAGGATGAAGATGTCAGCGAACAGGCTTATCGACATGTATGCGGTCCAGGTGTTTATCGCGGTTGCCGAGGAAGGCAGCATGTCGGGGGCGGCCGCGCGCATGGGCATCTCCCAGTCGGGCGTGTCGCAGATGGTGCGCCAACTGGAAGATGAACTGGGCGTGGTGCTGGTGGACCGCACCACCCGGCCGATGGCCCTTACCGCGTTCGGGGTTGCACTGCGCAACCGAGGCTCGGTGTTGAGTGAGGAACTTTCGCACCTCAAGGCCCAGGTGATCGACGCCGGGCGCGGCGTGAACCCGGACCTGCGCATCGGCCTGGTGGACTCCTTTGCGGCCACCTGTGGTTCGGTGTTCACCCGCCAACTGCTGGGCAAGGTGGCGCAGTTGTCGATTCGCACCGGGCTCAGCCCACAACAGGGTGAATCCCTGCTGCGCCGAGACCTGGACCTGATCGTGACCAGCGACCCGCTGATGGACGCCAATGACGTGATTCGTTATCGGCTGTTTTCAGAGAAGTACTTTGTCATCACACCCAAGCAGTTGCGCAGCGACATCAACACTGTCGATGACGTACGAGCGCTGGCCAATGTGCTGCCGGTGGTGCGCTTCAACCGGATGTCCCAGGTAGGGCTGCAGATCGAGCGTCATTTGCGCAGCTTGAATGTGCGAGTCCCCAACCGCCTGGAACTGGACAACGCTGATGCACTGACGTCCATGGTGGCCGAAGGTATCGGCTGGGCCGTGACCAGCCCCATGTGTTTTTTGCAGGCCAGTGCCTGGGTCGACAACGTGACCGCGCACCTTACTCCGGACCTGCAACTGGAGCGTTCGCTTTACCTGGTAGCACGACGCAATGAATACAGCGCCTTTTTCGCCGATGCCTGCGAAACGGCGCGTGATGTGATCCGCCATTCCTTCCTGCCCAGGCTCAAGGCGCTGGACAAAGGGGTGGAGGCGTTAATCCAATTTGATGAGGGTGATGCTCGTGAGTATTTTTGATTCTGCCGCTACACGGTCGGAAACCGATTACGTCGGTGAAGTACAGATTCCAGCCAACAAGCTGTATGGGGTGAACTCGGTACGCGGGTTCGACAACCTCAGCGTTTCACCGCTGACCATTGCGCATTACCCGGCCTTTCGTGACGCTTTCGCACAGTGCAAATGGGCGGCCGCGCTGGCCAACCAAGCCTGTGGCGTGCTTGCCCAACCCCAGTGTGAAGCCATCGTGCAAGCCTGCGCCGAGGTGATTGCCGGCCAGTGCGACGACTCGCTGATCGTCGACCTGCTGGAAGGCTCCGGTGGCACGTCCACCAACATGAACTTCAACGAGGTCATCGCCAACCGTGCCCAGCAGTTGATGGGCCATGCTGCGGGTTCGTACGAGGTGGTTCACCCCAATGACCACGTGAACGCCTCACAGTCGACCAATGATGTGTACCCGGCCGCCCTGAAGATCGCTACACGCGCCATGCTCGGGCCGTTGATCGATGAAGTGGAACAATTGGCCGCCAGCTTCGACCACAAAACCGCACAGTTTGCCGACATCCTGCACCTGGGCCGCACCTGCCTGCAGGACGCCCAGCCCATGCGCCTGGGCCAGCTGTTTTCCGGCTATGCCGCCCTCACCCATCGCCTCGCGGCAGAGCTGACCAGCGTGCGCGACACACTGCGCACCCTGCCGCTGGGCGGCACCGCTATCGGCACTGGGTTCGGTGCGCCGGCAGCGTATCGCGACGCGGTGTACCAACACTTGGTGCACATCACCGGCATCGGGTACCAGGCACCGTCGAATGCCTTCGATGCGATGCAGAACATGGATGTGTTTTCCCGGGTGTCAGCGGAGCTGCGCACCTGCTCGGCGTCCCTGGCCAAGATCGCCACGGACCTGACCTTGCTGTCGTCCGGCCCGGTCGGCGGGATTGGTGAGTTGAAACTGCCCGAAGCCCAGGCTGGCTCGTCGATCATGCCCGGCAAGGTCAATCCGGTGTTGCCGATGGCGATGATTCAACTGAGCTTCGCGGTGATCGGCAACGATGCGGCGGTGGCGCAGGCGGTTCAGGCAGGCCAGCTGGAGATCAACCACTTCGAGCCGCTGGTGGCGTCTCGGGTGTTCGACAGCATTGCGCTGTTAACCCAAGGCATCCAACGTTTTCGTGAAAAGTGCATCGTCGGGATCACCGCGAATGCCGAGCGTAACGAGTACCATCTGACCCAATCGATGGCGGTCGCCACCGCGCTGGTGCCGCAATTGGGCTACGCGCGTGTCAGCAAGCTGGCGCGCCAGTCAGTGGAGCAAGGGCGCTCGTTGTTGTCGATCCTGGAAGAGTCCGGCTTGATGAGCCGGGCCGACGCCATGGCGGCAATCGAAAAGTCGTCCCACCCGGTGTTCGAGGGCTGACGACTACCGCTTGCAATCACACCGTGTGATTGCAAGCGGTGTTGCCGTTACAGGGTGTAGGCAATGCCGACCTGCACCGTGCGCGGTGCGCCCGGGTAGGCGTAGATGTTGCCGAACGCGCCTTCTTCATAATCACGGTTGAACAGGTTCTTCACGTCCAGGTTCAGCCGTACTTTTTCGTTGACCTTGTAGTAGCTGAGCAGGTCGACCACGGTGTACGCGCCCATCGAGAACGGTGTGTTGGAGGTCTGGCCAACACGTTCAGCGACGTACTTGCTGCCGGCACCAAGGCCCAGGCCCTTGAGGGCACCGTCCTGGAACTCGTAGACGTTGAGCAAACTGAAACTGCTGCGCGGGATGTTGGCCAGTCGAGAACCGACGCGAATGCTGTTGTCCTTGGTAACCTCGGCGTCAACGTAGGCGTAGCCGCCGATCACGCGCCATTCAGGCGTGAAGTTGCCGGCCACATTCAGGTCAAAACCGCGGCTGCGCACTTGGCCGGCGGCCACGCTGAACGTGGAGTCCACAGGGTCGGTGGTGAGCACGTTTTTCTTCTCGATCTGGTAGATCGCCGCATCGACGCTCAACTGGTGATCCAGCGCTTCCCACTTGATGCCCATTTCATAGGACTTGCCTTTTTCCGGTTCAAATCCACCACCTTGGCGGCTGGCGCCAGTATTGGGCTTGAACGAACGTGCGGCGTCGGCGTAGACCGCGACGGTCTCGGTCAGGTCATAGGTCACGCCCACGCGTGGAGTGACGGCGTTGTCGCTGGCTTCCCAGCTTTTACCGCCCGGCACATAGGTGTGGTAGTCGTGCTCGAAACGCTCGAAGCGCGCGCCGGCGAGAACTTTGAGCCGCTCGGTGAGGGCGACCTGGTCCTGGACGAAGGCGGCGTAGGTCTTGAGGTTTTCCTTGTCGTGGGTCGGCGTGCGCGTCAGCGCTGGGCGCGGCTGGCCGTAGACCGGGTTGAAGATGTCGATTGGATAAGTGCCCGCCGCACCGCTGGAACGCTGGATGATCGACTTGTAGTCGTAGTCTTCGAACTCCACGCCCGTGAGCAGGGTGTGCTCAAAACCACCGGTGGAAAAATGGCCAGTGAGATTGAGCTGGGTGTCTTTGTCGGTCCACTCCAACTTGCGGTAGTTGAAGTTGCGGCTGAGGGTGCGGCCGTCGGCGGCCAGGCTGTTGGCTTCGATCGCATTGCCTTGCAGGGTGCCGTCCAGCCATTGGAAGCCACCGCCCAAGGTCCAGTTATCGCTTAGCAAATGCTCGAAACGCAGCTGCGCCATGCTGTTGTCGTTGTGCAGTTTGCCGATGTCTTTCTCGCCCCAGAAGGTGTCGCGCGATGGCGTGCCTTTCTGGTTTGCGTAGCGCGTGAGGCCGCGATCCAGCGGATGGTTGTTACGCATGAAGTCGCCTTCGAAGATCAGCTTGGTGTCTTCGGTGGCCTGCCAGGTGATCACCGGGGTGACGCCGTAGCGCTCGGTCTCCACATGGTCACGGAAGGTGTCACCACCCTCGCCCACCACGTTCAGGCGATAGGCCAAGCGGCCTTCGTCATCCAGCGGGCCGGAAGCATCCAGCGTGCCGCGACGCATGCCCTGATCGCTCAACTGACTGCCCAGGGTCACGCTGCGCTCAGGCAGCGGTTGCTTGGACACCACGTTGAACGTGCCGCCCGGATCGCCACGCCCGTAGAGCATGGTCGCCGGGCCGCGCAGCACTTCAAGGCGTTCGATGGTGTTGGCGTCCGGCATGTTCGGGTAGCCACGGTTGATCGGGAAGCCGTTGCGGTAGAACTCGCCGGTGGTGAAGCCCCGCACGGTAAAGGTGGTGAGGCCCTGCCCGCCGAAGTTGTTGGCACGGCCAACGCCGCCGGCGTAGTCCAGCGCGTCCTGCAAGCGGGTGGCGCCGATGTCTTCGACCGCGTCCTTGGTCACGACGCTGATGGACTGCGGGGTTTCATGAATGGACGTGTCGGTACGCGTCGCACTGGCCGAACGCGTGGCGCGGTATCCCTGCACCGGCCCCTGGGCGGTTTCATAGTCGGCAGTGCCGGTGATGTTGGTGGCCTGCAACTCAAGACCGGCTTTTTCTACCGGCTCGACTTCGGCCCAACTCAAAGGGGAAAACGCCTGAAGCACACAGATGGAAACCAGGGTACGACGCATGGGGGAGGAACCTAGTGAATGAGCCAGATGGGGTGGCATACCTGCCAGATTTTCGCGGCAGGATGGTATACCAACTTACTCATTATTGATATGCGTTCTCATTCACTATTTCTTGAGTAACAGCTTTGTATCCACTTGATGAAAACCCGTCGCAAAAAAAAGCCACTCTTGCGAGCGGCTTTCGAATCACACTCGGTTCGCCTCAGCGATACCGCTCCAACCAATGCGCGTACGGCGCCGGCAAGGTCCATGACGACTTCTCGACCCCCAGCTCCTTGGCCGCAAAGTACGCCCAATGCGGGTCAGCCAAATGTGCACGGCCCACCGAAACCAGATCCAGCTGCCCAGCCTGCAACGCACCTTCGGCCAGTTGCGGCGTGCCAAAACCCCAGGCCGAGGTGACGGGGATACCGGCTTCACGGCGCACGCGCTCGGCGACTGGGCCCAGGAACGCAGGGCCCCACGGGATGTTGGTATCGGGAATGGTGAAACCGACACTGACGCTCAGCAGGTCGAGGCCGCCGGCCTTGAAGTTACGCGCCAGTTCGATGGATTCGGCGAGGGTCTGCTCGTCGCGACCGTCGTATTCGATCACGCCGAAACGCGCAGTCAGCGGCAGGTTTTCTGGCCAGACTTCACGCACGGCGGCCAGGGTTTCCAGGAGGAAACGGCTGCGGTTGTCAAAGCTGCCGCCATAGGCGTCGGTGCGCTGGTTGGAGTGTTCAGAGAAGAAGCTTTGGCCCAGGTAACCGTGGGCGAAGTGCAGTTCAATCCACTCAAAACCGGCGTCACGGGCGCGGCGGGCGGCGTCGACGAAGTCCTGGCGTACGCGGGCGATGTCGTCCAGGGTCATGGCGCGGGGCACTTGCGGCAGGTTGGCACCAAACGCAATGGCCGACGGCGCGATGGTTTCCCAGCGGCGTGCATCGGAGGCAGCCATATGGTCATCGCCTTCCCACGGGCGGTTGGCGCTGGCTTTACGTCCGGCGTGGCCGATCTGGATGCCCGGCACGGAGCCAGCGGCCTTGATAGCTTTGACGATCGGCTCGAACGCTTGGGCGTGTGCGTCGCTCCACAGGCCGGTGCAGCCTGGGGTGATACGGCCTTCCGGCGCCACCGCAGTGGCTTCGACCACTACCAGCCCTGCCCCGCCACGGGCCATACCGGCCAAGTGCACATGGTGCCAGTCGTTGACGATGCCATCATCGGCCATGTACTGGCACATCGGCGGGATGGCGATGCGATTGCGCAGGGTGACGTCTTTGAGTTTGAACGGTTCGAACAATGCGGACATGGTTGACTCCAGCAAGTGTGTGGATGATTCTATAGTTCGATAGTAGTCGAACTATAGCCTTGAACGAAACCCCCAGTTATCATGCGCCCCATGCGAGCCTTCAAACACCCAGCCCTGCAAGACCTGACCCTCGAACGCGTGCTCTACGCCCTGAGCGACCCGGTGCGCCTGGAAATCGTGCGCTGCCTGGCCGGCGTGCCCGAGGCCACCTGTGGTGAACTGGACGGCGGGCGGCCCAAGTCCAGCATGTCTCACCACTTTCGCGTGTTGCGTGATGCCGGGTTGGTGCAAACCCGCAGCGTGGGCACCACCCACATGAACGCATTGCGCGCCGAAGATCTTGAAGGACGGTTTCCCGGCTTGCTGGCGAGCATCCTGGCCCAGCATTAAGTTTCGCTTCAGCTAACCTGCGAACCTTTCCCCCCTACCCCGCGTCCGAGCTAAGGCACTGTTGCTTACCGCTCGCCGCGAGGTCCTCGTTTGAAAGCCGCCATCGTCAAAAAATACCGCCTGATCATCAAGACCATGGGCTACGTGGGCTGGGCCCTGTTCTGGCTGTTGCTGTGGGACATCGCCGTCACCGTGGACTTCATGCTGTTTCTCAACGCCAAGCTGAATCTGCCGCTGATGCCGCTGACTCTGCTGGGTTCGGCACTGATTGTGCTCATCAGCTTTCGCAACAGCAGCGCCTACAACCGCTGGTGGGAAGCCCGCACGCTGTGGGGCGCGATGGTCAACAACTCGCGCAGTTTTGCCCGCCAGGTACTGACCTTGCTGGATGACCCCGGCAACGAGGTGAACCCGGTCAAAGCCACCCTACTGCGCCGTCATGTCGCTTATGTGAATTGCCTGGCTGCCCACCTCAAGGGCCAGCCGTGCCCCGACGAAGTGCGTGCGTTTATCCCGTCGGATGAATTTGCCCGCAGCGGCGCCACCAATAACTTTGCCAACGATATCCTCACCGGTTCAGCGGCGTTGCTGGCCAAGGAATACAAGGCCGGCCACCTGGACAGCATTCGCCTGGCGCGCCTGGAGTCTACGCTGGTGGACCTGTCCAACGCCCAGGGCGGCATGGAGCGCATTGCCAACACCCCATTGCCCTACCCCTACGTGTACTTCCCGCGCCTGTTTATTTCGTTGTTCTGCCTGATCGTGCCGATAGGCTTGGTGGAATCCCTCGGCTGGTTTACCCCGCTGGCGTCAACCGTGGTGGGCTTCATGCTGCTGGCCATCGAACGCATCGGCACCGATCTGCAAAGCCCCTTCCGCGCAAGCGAACACCAGATTCAGATGGAAGCCATCTGCGAAACCATCGAGAAAAACCTGCAGTCGATGCAGCGTGATGCGCTGGGTGGCGACCGAATCGGCTAACCGTCCGTCCGCCCTGTATTACTGGCCTAAAGTGCGTGACCCATCGGTCGATATACCGAGGGTACGCATGGGCCATACCCCCTCAATAACAACACATGCGACGCCACCGCTACCGTTTCCTTCCTTGCCAAAACTATAAATACCCGCAGGAGAAATCATGAACATCAAGCAAAAGCTGACCTGGGCGTTTGCGGCCATCGCGTGCGTCCCGGTTGTCCTGGTGGCTGTATTGGTCGTGCTGAATGTGCGTGACGGGGCCCTGGCCAACTTCCTCGACAGCAGCGGCCGCGAGATCCGTCAGATCGACAATGGCATGAAGCAGTTCTTCGACGGCATCAGCCAGAACGTCGAGTACGTGGCCAAGGACCCGCGCGTTGTCGCGGCCAAGGACCTCAAGAGCTATGCCGGCGCCGACGCCGCGCAAATCCCGCTCACACCCACGAATAAAGAGCTGCTGGCGATTTTCGACCAGTTCGCCAAAAGCCACCCCAGCACCGCCTACCTGTCACTGGGCCTCGCCGGCGGCGGCTACGCCAGCTGGCCGGACGACACCAAACTGAACAACTACGACCCACGCGTACGCCCCTGGTACAAGGCCGCCATCGCCGCACCGGGCACCACCGTACGCACGGGCGCCTACTACTGGGCGCCGGACGACGTGGTGCTGATCGGCACCGTGCACACCGTCGCCGATGCCACCGGCAACGTCCTCGGTGTGGTCGGCCTGGACGTGTCGCTCAAGCAACTCACCGAACTGGTGCGCAACATCAAGCTGGGTGACAGCGGCTACCTGATGCTGGTGGAAGCCAACGGCAACGTGCTGGTCGACCCCAGCGATGCCAAGCACAACTTCAAACCCATGGCCGACCTGGGCCCCAACTACGCCGAACTGGCCAAGCGCGGCGACGGCGTGACCCAAATCGACATCGACGGCGTGGCCTACATGGCCAATGTGGTCAGCTCCAAAGACCTGGGCTGGCGCTTTATTGGCCTGATCAAGCGCGACGAAGTGATGGCCGGCGCCACCAGCCTCACCTGGTTGATCGCGGCCATTGCCGCCGCGTTGGCCGTGGTCTTTGCGATTGTCGGCGCCAGTTTCGCCAGCGTGATTGTGCGCCCGATCCGTGGCGTGGCAGATGGCCTGCAAGAGATTGCCGAGGGTGAAGGCGACCTGACCCGCCAACTCAAAGTCCAGGGCAAGGACGAAACCGCCAGCCTGGCGGGCTGGTTCAACCAGTTCCTGAGCATGATCGCCCAACTGGTGCAACGCATCGGCAACGCCTCTTCCGACCTGCAAACCGCCGCCGCCGACACCAGCGAAGTGGCCAACAACATGAACCAGGCCGCTGGCCGCCAGCGCGAAGCCGTGGAACTGGTGAGCACCGCGTTCAACGAAATGGTGGCCACCGCCAACGAAGTCGCGCGCTCCTGCAGCGCTGCCGCCACCAGCGCCGATGAAGGTTATCGCGATGTGCACGACGGCCAGCAGCACATCGGCGAAGCCACCGGCAGCGTGCTCAAGCTCAGTGAAGACCTGCAAAAGTCGACCCAGACCATGCAGTTGCTGGAGCAGGACAGCCAGAACATCAACACTATCCTCGACACCATCCGTTCGATTGCCGAGCAGACCAACTTGCTGGCGCTCAACGCGGCTATCGAAGCGGCACGCGCCGGCGACCAGGGCCGTGGCTTTGCGGTCGTGGCCGACGAGGTCCGCGCCCTGGCCCGCCGCACCGCCGATTCCACCGGCGAGATCGACAGCCTGCTGGGCAACCTTGCCCGTCGCACCCAGGAAGTGACGCAGCAGATGCAAGGCAGCCTGCTGGTGTCCCACACCAGCGTGGAACGTATCCAACAGGCCCGCGACAGCTTCGACAAGATCCGTGGTTCGGTGGACTCGATCCGCGACCAAAACACCCAGATCGCCACCGCTGCCGAAGAACAGCACCAAGTGGCCGAAGAGATCAACCGCCACATCGCGCAGATCCATGCCGATGCGCAACTGGTGGAAGGGTTTGCGCATTCGGCGCAGACCGGGTCAGGCCGGCTGACGGACATTTCCGGCCAGCTCAAAGGGTTGGTGGGACGCTTCAAGTTCTAGGCCGCTTCCCACGCCGTTCGCCTGCAAGGGGGCAGGCGAACGCCGCGTGTATTCGCTACTATGTGCGGCAGTTTCCCGACCTTAGCCAAACCGATCCGGAGCCTTAATGCCGACCCCCAAGGACACCGCCCCCGACAGCAGCGCCCCGATGATTCCCGAGCAGCGTCGCGAGCAAATCCTGCGGCAGTTGCGCAAGCATCAGGTGATGAGCGTGCACCAGTTGATGGAGATGTTCGACTGCTCGCACATGACCGTACGCCGCGACATCGCGCTGTTGGAGCAGGAAGGCCGGGCCTATTCGGTGACCGGTGGGGTGCGCATCGCCAGCCAGTTGCACAGCGAGCCGAGCCATCAATCCAAAGCCGTGGTGGAGCTTCCACAGAAGCAAGCCATGGCCCGGTTGGCGGCGCGACTGCTGCACGCGGACATGACCGTGTACCTGGACGCCGGCACCAGCACCCTGGAGATCGTGCCGTATATCAAGGCGCTGTCAGGCATGACGGTTGTGACCAACGACTTCGGCATCGTGCAAGCGCTGATGGACGCGCAACAAGTGACGGTGATTCACACCGGCGGCCAGTTGGACCATGACAATCACTCGTCCGTCGGCGGGCTGGCGGTGGCGACCTTGCGCCAGGTGGTCACGGATATCGCGTTTGTGTCCACCAGTTCCTGGGACCTGCACCGGGGCATCACCACGCCTTCGGCATTGAAGGTGGAGGTCAAGCAAGTGGCGATGCAATCGGCGTCCCAGGTGGTGCTGGTGGCGAGCAGTTCCAAGTACGGCACGTTCAGCATGTACCGCATCGCCGGGCTGGAACCGTTCGACGTGATCATAAGCGACGACGGCCTGGCGCCGGCGGCAGCGGATGGGATTCGCAAGCGGGGGATTGAGTTGATGTTGCCGGGGGATCAGTTGCCAACCTGATCCCATCCTTGGGAATGAGGTCAAAAATGTGGGAGCTGGCTTGCCTGCGACGGCAGTGGGTCAGCTGGCACCTGCACCCACTGATACACCGCTATCGCAGGCAAGCCAGCTCCCACATTCAAACCACATTCGGCTCGGTTATCGGGTCGCCTTCCAATCTCGCAGCCATTGCAGGCCAGTCGAGGTATCCCCCTTCGGCCGATACTCGCAACCGACCCAACCGCTATAACCCAACTGGTCCATCAGCTCGAACAAATACCCATAGTTCAGCTCGCCCAAATCCGGCTCATGCCGGTCCGGCACGCCAGCAATCTGGATATGGCCAATCCCCGCGAAATCCCGACGCAACTTGGTCGCCACGTCACCCTCGACAATCTGGCAGTGATAGCAATCGAACTGCACCTTGAGGTTGCTCGCCCCCACTTCACGGCAGATGGTCTGGGCCTGGTCCTGGCGATTGAGGAAAAAACCCGGCATGTCGCGGGTGTTGATCGGCTCCAGCAAGACCGTGACCCCAACCCTGGCCGCCGCAGCGCTGGCGTAGGCGAGGTTTTCCAGGTACACGGCGTGGTGACGCTGGCGCAGCGATTCGGACGGCAGCAAACCCGCCATCACATGCACACGGTCGTTGCCCAGGACGGCGGCGTATTCCAGCGCCCGGTCGAAGCCGATACGAAACTCGGCCTCACGCCCAGGCAAGGTTGCAATGCCCCGCTCCCCCGCCGCCCAGTCGCCCGGCGGCGCGTTGAACAGCGCCTGGACCAGGCCGTTGTCAGTCAGGCGCTGCTTGATTTCGGCAGCGCTGTAGTCGTAGGGAAACAGGTATTCCACCGCGTCAAAACCGTCAGCCTTCGCCGCCGCGAAGCGGTCGAGAAAGTCGTGTTGCGGGTAGAGCATGCTCAGGTTGGCAGCAAAACGAGGCATAAAAACTCCCAGGGGTCAGACAAAAGGCCAGATCAGCAGGGTAATCAGGAAACCCAAGGTGCCGAGCAACGTGGTGATCACCGTCCAGGTACGCAGACCATCGGCCACATTAAGCCCGGCCAGCTTGGTGAAAATCCAGTAGCCGGCATCGTTGATATGGGACATCGCCAACCCGCCACCACCCATGGCCAGGCACAACAGCGCCATATGGTTGGGCGTGAGGTTGAGGGTGACGATCAACGGGCTGATGATCCCGGCCGTGGTCACCAGCGCCACGGTGGTGGAACCCTGCACCGCACGCAGCAACATGGTCAACAAGAAGCCCAGGGCCAACACCGGCAGGCCGGTGGTGCGCAGCATGTCGGAGACTACCGCGCCAATGCCGGTGTCCACCAGCACCTTGCCGAACACGCCACCGGCGCCCGCGATCAGGATCACCATGGCCACGCCCGGCAACGCCGAACCAATCACGTCAGACACTTGGCTGCGGCTCCAGCCACGGCGCGAACCCAGCAGCCAGGCGCACAGCAAGGTATCGATCAGCAACGCCACCAGCGGCGCACCGAGTACCGTCATCACCCCGCGCAAGGTCGACTCGATCGGCAGCAGCGAAGTGGCCAACGTGCCCAACAGGATCAATACAATCGGCAGCAGGATCAGGCTGACGATCAGTCCAAAACCCGGCGCAGGAGCCGCAGGCAGCTTGGCGGCGATGGCACTGGTGGATTCTTCCAGGCCCCTATGCGACTCGGCCACGGCGGACTGTTGCACGGTGTGCTCGGTGCCGTTGGTCCAGGCCTGCAAGTCGGCGTTGGTCACATGAGGGCCATACACCTCAGCGCGGATATCGTCGGTCATCGGATAGAAGCGACGCGTCATGCGCCCCGCTACGCGGTAGCCGATGTAGCACAGCAACGCGGTGATCGGCAGGCCGAACATCAGCACCCGGCCCAAGTCCGCGCCCAGTTGGCTGGCGGCGGCCACGGCACCCGGATGCGGTGGCAAAAACGCATGCACGGTGAGCAGCGCCGCACACATCGGCAACGCAAATACCAGCAGCGGCTTGCGCGCCCGGCGGGCCACGCCATAGGCCAGCGGCATCAGGATGATCACCCCGACCTCAAAGAACACCGGCACACCGATGATGAACCCGGCGATGGTCAGCGCCAGCGGCGTGCGGCGGTTGCCGAAGCGTTCGATCAGGGTCTTGGCCAGGGCTTCGGCGCCGCCGGACAACTCGATGATCCGCCCGATCATCGCGCCCAGGGCAATGATGATCGCGATGTGGCCGAGGGTCTTGCCCATGCCGCCTTCGATGGTTGCCACCAGGTCGGCGGGCTTCACCCCGGCTACCAGCGCCACCACGATACTCACCAGCATCAGCGCAACAAACGGCTGGAATTTGTACTTGAGGACCAGAAACAGCAGCAGCGCGATACCGGCGCCGGCGGTCAACATCAAAATCAGTGGGCTCATTCGAGAATGTCCTGTTGTTATTGTTTTTCAAGCAAGCCGGGGCCGTCGAACGCCTGGGCAGGTGCTCGGGGCAACGCGTGCGGTGTGGGTGTTACCAGTGCGCGCCGAACGTCTCGCGCAGTTCATCCAAAGCGGCCTGGTCCAATGGCGCCGGGCGCGGGTTGCTCATCAACCACAGGCGTGCGGTCTCTTCCAGTTCTTCCAGGGCGTAGCTGGCCTTGGCTACCGAGCTTTCCCAAACCACCGGCCCCAGCCGTTCGAGCATCACGCCGCGCACGCTGTTGGCCAGTAACGCGACCTGTTCGGCGACCTTCGGCGAACCGGGGCGCTGGTAGCCGATCAACGGAATGTGCCCGACCTTCATCACCTGATACGGCGTGAGCGGCGGCAAGATATCGTCCGCGCGCCACACGCCCGCCAGGGTCAACGCCACCAAGTGCGTGGAATGGGTGTGCACCACACCGCCCACCGTCGGGTTGCGGTCATACACCTGGCGATGCAGGGCCAGGGTCTTGGACGGTTTATCGCCCGACACCCACTCCCCTTTCAGGTTGACCTTGGCGATAGCGGCGGGTGACAGCCGCCCCAGGCACACATCGGTCGGGGTGATCAGCCAACCATCATCGAGGCGCGCACTGATATTGCCCGCGCTGCCGACGGTATAACCGCGCAGGTACAGGCTGTGGCCGACGTCGCAGATTTCTTCGCGCTGGGCCTGTTCGTCGATGCCGCTCATTGGGCACCTCCGGCCAGTTGCGCAAGGGCTTTGGCGAAGAAATCGCGGCCACCGAAGTTGCCGGATTTCAGCGCCAGCGCCAGCGGTTCGGCAGAGCTGCTGACCGTAGCAGGCACACCCGGATCAATCTGCGCACCGATCTGCAGCAGGTTCACGCCCAGCGCCTTGACCACCGCACCGGAGGTTTCGCCGCCGGCAATCACAAAGCGTCGTACGCCGCTTTCGCGCAGGCCGTGGGCAATCTCGCCCAACGCGTCCTCGACCAAGGCACCCGCGCGTTCGACACCCAGTTGCTGCTGCACTGCCTTGACCTCTTCCGGGGTGCTGGTGGCGTAGATCAACACGGTTTGCGCGCTGTCGCGGGCAAACGCCAGGGCCTGTGCCACCACCGGTTCACCGGCTGCCACAGCCAGCGGGTCGATGCGCAGCGCCGGGCGACCGGCCTCGCGCCAAGCTGCGACCTGGCCGAGTGTGGCCACCGACGCACTGCCGGCCAGCACCACTTCGCCACCGCCTACCACCGGTAACGACGCCACATCGAAGTCACGCAGTTTGCCCGCTCTGCGAAAATTATCCGGCAGGCCCAGGGCCAGACCCGAACCGCCAGTCAGCAACGGCAGGTCGGCACAGGCGCTGCCCAGGGTGTAGAGGTCTTGATCCGACAACGCATCGGCGATGGCAATGCCCACGCCTTGCTCGCGCAGTTCGGCGATTTTCTGGCGGGTGGCGTCTACGCCCGCCGCCACGCTGTCATAGCGCAACAGGCCGACCGACAACTGGGTCTGGCTTTGCAGCACACGCACCAGGTTGGCATCGCCCATCGGCGTCAGCGGGTGATGCTGCATGCCGGATTCGCTGAGCAACTGGTCCTGCACAAACAGATGTCCACGGAAAATCGTGCGGCCGTTTTCCGGGAATGCCGGGCACGCCA
This sequence comes from Pseudomonas sp. PGPPP1, assembly GCF_002255865.1. Lineage (NCBI taxonomy): Bacteria > Pseudomonadati > Pseudomonadota > Gammaproteobacteria > Pseudomonadales > Pseudomonadaceae > Pseudomonas > Pseudomonas sp. PGPPP1. Next base: position 88,894 of record NZ_NKIG01000026.1, read on the forward strand.
GGGTGAAATCGCTGTCCAGAGCCTTGAGCAACGCTTCGCTGACTTGGCCGATATTGCCGGCGGCGGTGGAATCGAAGGTGGAGCAATACTTGAAAAAGATCTGCTCGCAGCCCTGCTCACGTAGCCAGGCCAGCGCGGCGAGGGATTCCTCCACAGCCTCGGTGGCTGGCGTAGTACGGGACTTGAGGGCGATGACAATGGCGTCCGCATCCAACCCGGCCGCAACTTCGCGACTCGGGATGCCGATGCTCTGCACCGTGCGCATACCGCCACGCACCAGCATGTTGGCAAGGTCGGTGGCGCCGGTGAAATCGTCGGCGATGCAGCCCAGCAAGGGGCGCGCGTTGGCAGTGGTCATGACGCGTTCCTTAAACAGAGTCGGGCTTGGCGGTTGGCAGATCGATGCCGGGGAAAATCTTGATCACCGCCGAGTCATCCTCGCGGCCAAAACCGGCGCTGGAGGCTTGCATGAACATCTGGTGCGCCGTGGCCGACAGCGGCAGTGGGAATTTGCTGGCACGTGCGGTATCCAGCACCAGGCCGAGGTCCTTGACGAAAATATCCACCGCCGACAGCGGCGTGTAGTCAGCCTTGAGAATGTGCGGCACGCGGTTCTCAAACATCCAGGAATTGCCGGCGCTGTGGGTGATCACCTCGTACAAGGCATCGGCGTCCACGCCTTCGCGCAGGCCAAGCGCCATGGCTTCGGCGGAAGCAGCGATGTGCACGCCGGCCAGCAGTTGGTTGATGATTTTGACTTTGGAGCCCAGGCCATGGGCATCGCCCAGGCGATAGACCTTGCCCGCCATGCCTGCCAGTACGGCTTCGGCCTTGGCATACGCAGCTTGCGGGCCGGAGGTCATCATGGTCATTTCGCCAGCCGCGGCCTTGGCCGCGCCGCCGGAGATCGGCCCGTCTATATAGAGCAGGCCTTGATCAGCCAGGCGTTGGCCCAGCTCTACGGCGTAAGTGGGTGCAACGGTGGCGCAACCGATCACCAGGCTGGCGGGGCGCATTGCGGCTACGGCGCCGTTTTCGCCGAACAGCACGGTTTCAGTCTGCTCGGCGTTGACCACCACCGTGATGATCACATCACAGGCTTCGGCCATTTGCGCCGGTGACGCGCACGCCACCCCGCCTTCGTTGGCGAATTGTTGGGTGACGGCGTCACGCACATCACAGGCATGCACCTTAAAGCCGGCACGCAGCAGCGAGCGGGCAATGCCCAGCCCCATCGCGCCCAGACCAACAACACCGACATTCTTATTATTCATGGGGTACTCCAGGGGAAAACGGCGGCAGACACCACACCGGCGAGCCGCGTTGGAATTGGAGTCGATCATCCACCAATGAACAGATTATGTGAAGTATTTTTTCTACTTAACATTTTTTAACATCGCACTTCACAACCACGTCCATCAGCGAACTCATCGGTGGCGCTTGTGCTTTACGTATTATGGTATACCATCATACGCAAACCACCCCACCTCAGATGGAGCAGCTCATGAGTTTCGAAATCCGCAAAATCGTCAGCTATGTAGAAGAAACCTTTATCGAAGGCGGCAAGGCCTCCGACACCCCAGTGAAAATGGTCGGCCTGGCCGTCGTGCTGAAAAACCCTTGGCTGGGCCGTGGTTTTGTCGAAGACCTGAAGCCGGAAATCCGTGCCAACTGCTCCGACCTCGGCGCACTGATGGTCGAGCGCCTGGTGGGCATCATCGGCGGTGCCGAGAACATTGAGGCGTACGGTAAAGCAGCGGTAGTCGGGGCTGATGGCGAGATCGAGCACGCCTCGGCAATCATCCACACCCTGCGCTTCGGCAATCACTACCGTGAAGCGGTAAAAGCCAAGAGTTACCTGAGCTTCACCAACAAGCGTGGCGGCCCGGGTACTTCGATCCAGATCCCGATGATGCACAAGGACGACGAAGGCCTGCGCTCGCACTACATCACCCTGGAAATGCAGATCGAAGACGCGCCGCGTGCCGACGAAATCGTCGTGGTACTGGGTTGCGCCGATGGCGGCCGCCTGCACCCACGCATCGGCAACCGCTACATCGACCTGGAAGAACTGGCCGCCGAAAAGGCTCAGTAAGCACGGCAGGCACCCCAATAAAAAAGGCATGCAGGAGCGCTCCATGATTCGGCTCACCGCTGAACGCACCCCGGCTGGCACCAGTTATCTGGCGACCGGCCAAGGCCAGCCTGTGGTTTTGATCCACGGCGTGGGCCTGAATAAAGAAATGTGGGGCGGGCAAGTCGTTGGCCTGGCCACGAATTACCGCGTGATCACCTACGACATGCTCGGCCATGGCGCCAGCCCGCGCCCGGCCGCCGGCACGCCCCTGTTGGGCTATGCCGACCAATTGCTGGAACTGCTCGATCACCTGGAGCTGCCGCAGGCCACGGTGATCGGGTTTTCCATGGGCGGCCTGGTCGCCCGAGCGTTTGCCCTGCATTACCCCGAACGCCTCAAAGGCCTGGTGGTGCTTAACAGTGTATTCAACCGCAGCCCCGAGCAGCGTGCCGGCGTGATCGCCCGCACCGCCCAGGCCGCCGAACACGGGCCGGACGCCAACGCGGAAGCTGCGCTGTCACGCTGGTTCAGCCGTGAATACCAGGCGGCCAACCCGGCGCAAATCGCGGCACTGCGCGAAACCCTGGCGGGCAACGACCCACAGGGCTACCTCACGACTTACGAGCTGTTTGCAACCCAGGACATGTACCGCGCCGACGACCTCAAGAGCCTGCGCGCGCCCACCCTGGTTGCCACCGGCGAACTCGACCCCGGCTCAACGCCGGAAATGGCCCGGCAACTGGCCGATCGAATTCCCGGCGCCACCGTTGCGGTGCTGGCCGAGCAACGGCATATGATGCCGGTAGAATCGCCGCGCCTGGTCAACCAGTTGCTGCTGGGCTTTCTTGACACGGTGTACGCCCAAAACAATCCAATAAAGGGGATCGTTGCATGACGCTTGAACGCTTCCAGATGTGCATCGGCGGTGAATGGGTCGATGCCCTGTCCGGCAAGACCTTCGACAGCCTCAACCCGGCGCTGGCCGAACCCTGGGCGCAACTGCCCGACGCGGATGAAGCCGATGTGGAGCGCGCCGTGCAGGCCGCGCAAACGGCTTTCGACAGCCCGGCCTGGCGTGGCCTCACCGCCACGGCGCGGGGCAAATTGCTGCGCCGCCTGGGCGATTTGATCGCCGAGAACAAAGAGCAACTGGCCCAACTGGAAAGCCGCGACAACGGCAAGCTGATCCGCGAAACCCGTGGCCAGGTCAGCTACCTGCCGGAGTTTTTCCACTACACCGCAGGCTTGGCCGACAAGCTTGAAGGCGGCACCCTGCCGCTGGACAAGCCTGACCTGTTTGCCTACACCGTGCACGAAGCCATGGGCGTGGTTGCCGCGATCATTCCGTGGAACAGCCCGCTGTACCTGACCGCGATCAAGCTCGCCCCGGCCTTGGCGGCGGGCAATACCATCGTGATCAAGCCTTCGGAACACGCCTCGGCGACCATTCTCGAGCTGGCGCGTCTGGCGCTGGAAGCAGGCATTCCGGCGGGCGTGGTCAACGTGGTCACAGGCTTTGGCCCCAGCACCGGCGCCGCCCTCACCCGCCACCCGCTGGTGCGCAAGATCGCCTTCACCGGCGGTGCAGCCACCGCTCGCCATGTGGTGCGCAGCAGCGCGGAGAACTTCGCCAAGCTGTCCCTGGAACTGGGCGGCAAGTCGCCGAACATCATCTTCGCCGATGCCGACCTGGACAGCGCCATCAACGGTGCGATTGCCGGTATCTATGCCGCGTCCGGGCAAAGCTGCGTGTCCGGTTCGCGCCTGCTGGTGCAGGATGAAATCTACGACGAATTCGTCGAACGCCTGGTGGCGCGTGCCCAACGCATCCGCATCGGCAACCCCCAGGACGACGCCAGCGAAATGGGCCCCATGGCCACCGCGCAGCAACTGGCGGTGGTCGAAGGCCTGGTGGCTGACGCGATTGCCGAAGGCGCTCGCCTGCGTACCGGCGGCAAACGCCCGCAGAACCTGGGCGAAGGCTGGTTCTATGAGCCGACGCTGTTCGAATGCGACCGCAACTCGATGAAGATCATGCAGGAAGAAGTGTTCGGCCCAGTGGCCTCGGTCATTCGCTTCAAAGACGAAGCCGAAGCCCTGGCCATCGCCAATGACTCACAGTTTGGCCTCGCCGCCGGCATCTGGACCCGCGACCTCGGCCGCGCCCATCGCCTGGCCCGTGACGTGCGCTCAGGCATCATCTGGGTCAACACTTACCGCGCCGTGTCGGCCATGGCGCCGATTGGCGGCTTCAAGAACAGTGGCTATGGACGCGAAAGCGGCATCGATTCGGTGCTGGCCTACACCGAGCTGAAAACGGTGTGGATCAACCTGTCCCAGGCACCGATGCCTGATCCTTTTGTGATGCGTTAAGAGGCCAACTCCATGATCGAACCCGGCATTTACAAAGACGTGATGAGCTCGTTCCCGTCTGGCGTCACGGTGGTCACCACCCTCGACCCGGACGGCGGCATCGTCGGTATCACGGCCAGCGCATTCAGTGCGCTGTCGATTGACCCGGCGCTGGTGCTGTTCTGCCCCAACTATGCGTCCGACACTTACCCGATCCTGCGCGACAGCAAGCGCTTTGCGATTCACCTGCTGTCCGCTGACCAAACCGCCGAAGCCTACGCGTTTGCCGGCAAGGGCAAGGAAAAGGCCAAGGGCATCGAGTGGCACCTGAGCGAGCTGGGCAATCCGCTGCTGGCCAAGGCCACGGCGATCATCGAGTGCGAGCTGTGGCGCGAGTACGACGGCGGCGATCACGCGATCATCGTCGGCGCGGTGAAGAACCTGATCCTGCCCGCGCAACCGGTCACGCCGATGATCTACCACAAGGGCAAGCTTGGGCCTTTGCCAGCCCTGGCCTGAGGCGCGCCGGGGGTCGTGAGGGTTTGTCGCTTAAAGGACGCCGCGTGATAAACTCGCCGACAATTTAGGCCCACGATCGGCCCCCAGTTAACCGTTACATACAGAGCAGACCCCATGAAACGCCTGCCACTCGACGACAGCTTCAAGGTCAATCACAACCCGGTCACCCTGCGGGAAATCGTGCTGGAGAAACTGCGCAGCGCGATCATGAACTTCCAACTGTTGCCAGGCGACCGCCTGGTGGAGCGCGACCTGTGCGACCGCCTCGGCGTCAGCCGCACCTCGGTGCGTGAAGCCTTGCGTCACCTGGAGTCCGAAGGCCTGGTGGAATTCGCCGATGCCAAGGGCCCACAGGTGGCAATCATCACCCTGGCCGACGCGGTCGACATCTACGAGCTGCGTTGCGTGCTCGAAGGCTTGATCGTGCAATTGTTCACCCTGCGCGCCAAGGCCAAGGACATCAAGGCCCTGGAAAAAGCCCTGGACGACAACCGCAAGGCCCTCAAGGACGGTGAGTTGCAGCAGGTGATCGACTCGGTGCAGGGCTTCTACGACGTACTGCTGGAAGGCTCGGGCAACCACGTTGCCGCCACGCAACTGCGCCAGTTGCAGGCGCGTATCAGCTACTTGCGTGCCACCTCGGTGTCCCAGGAAAACCGCCGTGGCGCCAGCAACCAGGAAATGGAACGCATGGTCGAGGCAATCAAGAGCCGCGACCCACTGGCCGCCCACCAGGCCTGCGTCGATCACGTGCGCGCCGCCGCCGCCGTGGCCCTGGACTACCTCAAGCGCAAACAGGAAGAGACCGGCAAGGTCCCTGAGATCACCCTGCCCATCGCCCTCAAAGAACCGCGCATAGGTCACTGACCGTGTTCAGCCCCAGCTTTTGCCCGAAATGCGGCGGCAGTGACTTAGGTCACCAGCTGCCACCGGGCGACACCCATGAGCGCCTGATGTGCCGGGGCTGCGGCTATATCCACTACATCAACCCGAAGATCATTGCCGGCTGCATCATTGAGCAGGACGGCAAGTACCTGTTGTGCCAACGCGCGATCCCACCGCGCCCCGGCACTTGGACGCTACCGGCTGGTTTCATGGAAGGGGGTGAAACCACTGAGCAGGCGGCGTTGCGCGAGGTGTGGGAAGAAAGCGGCGTGCGGGCGGAAATCGTCTCGCCTTACTCGATCTTCAGCGTGCCCAAGATCAGTGAGGTGTACATCATCTTTCGCGCCATTGCGCTGGAGATCACCGGGCAATTTGGGCCGGAGACGCTGGACTACAAATTCTTTGCACCCGAGGACATTCCTTGGGAGAGCATCTACTACCCGGCGATCCGGCAGATTCTCGAGCGGTATATCGAGGAGCGGCAGGCCGGGGTGTATGGCATCTACATCGGTAATGACGACAGCGGCAAGATCCATTTCATCCGCTGATCTCCCGGTTGGACACAATTCAAAATGTGGGAGCTGGCTTGTCGGGTCGCCGCATCGCTGCGATAGCTATGTGTTGGGCGCTAAGCCTTTTGGTCGGAGTACATATCCGTTATTTAGGTGAAGGCTGATATGGGTTCCGCTCTTACAGCGGCTCACTTTTGAAAAGCGCAAAAGTAAGCAAAACGCTTCGCCCCACCACTCGGTGTCTCGCCTAGGCTCGACATGCCCTCACTCCGGCTTGAATCCGTGGGCCGCCGCGATGGGCCATCCTTGGCCCAGCGCGGCTAACCCGGCGTCCTGCCGGGTTACCCACGGATTCAAGCCTGCGTTCAGCCAGCGTGGTTTAACGGGGCGTCT
>NZ_NKIG01000113.1:0-599 GCF_002255865.1 Pseudomonas sp. PGPPP1
CGGCGTTCGCAGCCCATGATCAGGTCGAGGTTACGCAAACCGACGTCGAAGTCGACGATGACTGTCTTGTGGCCGCGCAGAGCGAGGCCGGTACCGATAGCGGCGCTGGTGGTGGTCTTACCCACACCACCCTTGCCGGATGTAACCACGAGAATCTTGGCCAAGGTGTTTCACCCCTAAGGAAAAAGGACTTTTCGGTCCCTGAAAAACATCTCTTGGAACTCGCTGCAGGCGGACAGCCTTTGTAGGAAAAAGATGTGGTTTCCGGAGGGGAAACGCCAACTTCCAATTATTCCTACACAAGTAATGCCGGTTTCGCTGTGCTATCGGAGTCTAGAGATGCTTGGAAAATGCGGCAGTATCCGTTAAAGACGGATGATGTTCAACACATCGCCCGACAGGCTGACCTGCACCCCGGCCCCCCACAGCGGATCACGGCGCAAATCTTCTGAAACCTTGTACTGGCCTGCGATGGACACTAGCTCAGCGGTCAACTGCTGGCAAAAAATACGGGCCTTGGTATCACCCTTGATGCCGGCGAGGGCACGTCCGCGCATCGGGCCGTATACATGGATGTTGCCATCGGCGAGAAGTTCCGC
>NZ_NKIG01000114.1:0-597 GCF_002255865.1 Pseudomonas sp. PGPPP1
GGTCTTTCTGGTATAAAGCAGCGCTCTTTTCTAGGGGCCCGGTTCCTTCGCTTGTAGGTGTAGCCGGTAAGACCCTAAAGAAACGCGGCGCCTGGCGCCAAATGACTGAGAGATTAAGCGGCCAACCCATGCCGGGTTGGGCATGTGGTTTTAGAGGGCTGAGGCATGTCGAGAGTCTGTCAAGTTACCGGTAAGGGTCCGGTGACTGGGAATAACATTTCCCACGCAAATAACAAAACCCGTCGTCGTTTCCTGCCGAACCTGCAGCATCACCGCTTCTGGGTTGAAGAAGAGAAACGTTTTGTTCGCCTGCGTGTATCTGCCAAAGGCATGCGTATCATCGACAAGCGTGGCATCACTGTCGTGCTGGCCGAAATCCGCGCCGCTGGCAAGATCTAAGGAGCTCTATCATGCGTGAATTGATTCGAATGATCTCTAGCGCCGGTACTGGTCACTTCTACACTACCGACAAGAACAAGCGTACTACCCCGGACAAGCTCGAAAAGAAAATGTTCGACCCGCGCGTTCGCAAGCACGTGATCTACAAAGAAGGCAAAATCAAGTAATTGATTTTCTTCCTTGTGAAAAAAAGCCCGT
>NZ_NKIG01000059.1:0-9793 GCF_002255865.1 Pseudomonas sp. PGPPP1
TCGACCTGGTCGACGACGGACAATTTAAAGGTCAGCGAGTAATCACGCTGACTGCGCCTTTTTCCTGCATTCATTACGCCCTCCTGAGATTGGGTCAGAAGGTGTAAACCTTATTCAGGACGAGACATTCAGATGAAAAAAGGGAGCCCCGAGGGGCTCCCTTTTTTTGTGGTGCGGTTGAAACCTTAGAACAACACGCGGCTACGGATAGTGCCTTTGATGTGCTGCAGCTTCTCTTGCGCCAGGTCGGAGTACTCGGCGTCGACGTCGATGACCACGTAGCCGACCTTCTCGTTGGTCTGCAGGAACTGACCGGAGATGTTGATGCCGTTTTCCGCGAAGACCTTGTTGATCTCCATCATCACGCCAGGGATGTTCTGGTGGATGTGCAGCAGACGGTGCTTGCCAGGGTGAGCCGGCAGGGCCACTTCCGGGAAGTTCACGGACGATACCGAGGTACCGTTGTCGCTGTACTTGACCAGCTTTTCCGACACTTCCAAGCCGATGTTGGCTTGGGCTTCAGCGGTGGAGCCGCCGATGTGCGGGGTCAGGATCACGTTGTCCAGGCCACGCAGCGGGCTTTCGAAGATGTCGTCGTTAGAGCGAGGCTCTACCGGGAACACGTCGATGGCGGCGCCGATCAGGTGCTTGTCCTTGATCGCGTCGGCCAGGGCGTCCAACTCGACCACGGTGCCACGTGCAGCGTTGATCAGGATGCCGCCTTTCTTGATGGCGCGGATTTCCTTCTCGCCGATCATCCACTGGGTCTCAGCGGTTTCCGGAACGTGCAGGGTCACGATGTCGGACATGCCCAGCAGCTCAGTCAGGCTGGCGACTTGGGTGGCGTTGCCCAATGGCAGCTTGGTCAGGGTGTCGTAGAAGAACACCTGCATGCCCAGGCCTTCAGCCAGTACCGACAGCTGAGTACCGATCGAGCCGTAACCGACGATACCCAGCTTCTTGCCGCGGATTTCGAAGGAGTTGGCTGCGCTCTTGATCCAGCCGCCACGGTGGCAGGAAGCGTTCTTCTCAGGAATGCCGCGCAACAGCAGGATGGCCTCGGCCAGCACCAGCTCTGCAACGGAACGGGTGTTGGAGTACGGTGCGTTGAACACCGCGATGCCGCGCTCGCGCGCTGCGTTGAGGTCGACCTGGTTGGTGCCGATGCAGAAACAGCCGACCGCCACGAGTTTCTTGGCGTGGTCGAAGATCTCTTCGGTCAGCTGAGTGCGGGAGCGAATGCCGATAAAGTGCGCGTCGGCGATCTTTTCCTTGAGTTGGGCTTCCGGCAGAGAACTGGTGATGTACTCAATGCTGGTGTACCCGGCGGCTTTCAGAACGTCGACAGCCGATGGGTGGACGCCTTCCAGAAGAAGGAACTTGATCTTGCTCTTATCGAGAGAAGTCTTGCTCATCTGCGTAAACCTGTATCCCGGAGAAAAATGGCAGGGAGTCGGATCGCTTAAGCTGACCCGGACGGCAGGAAAGCCGTCACCGCAGAAACGCCCTTGGGCTCTGTCCTGCGGGGGCGGTATGCTAGCATACGCGCCCCGCTAAACACCTATTCCTGCGACGTGAAGCGTTCTCAGGATGACCATGAATTGTTCGAGAGTTCTGTCGATGACCCATCCTGCCCTGATTGATGAGCTAAAGACCCTGGTTGAGCCTGGCAAAGTGCTGACCGATGCAGACTCCCTGGAGGCTTACGGCAAGGATTGGACCAAGCACTTCGCACCCGCGCCGACCGCCATCGTCTTCCCCAAGACCATCGAGCAGGTCCAGGCGATTGTGCGTTGGGCCAATGAACACAAGGTGGCGCTGGTGCCATCGGGTGGGCGTACCGGCCTGTCGGCCGCCGCTGTGGCCGCCAATGGCGAAGTGGTCGTGTCGTTCGACTATATGAACCAGATCCTCGGCGTGAACCTCACCGACCGCACCGCCGTGTGCCAGCCGGGCGTGGTCACCAAGCAATTGCAGAACGTCGCCGAAGAAAAGGGCCTGTACTACCCGGTGGATTTCGCTTCGTCCGGTTCCAGCCAGATTGGCGGCAATATCGGCACCAATGCCGGCGGGATCAAGGTGATTCGCTACGGCATGACCCGTAACTGGGTGGCCGGCATGAAAGTCGTCACCGGCAAGGGCGACGTGCTGGAATTGAACCGCGACCTGATCAAGAACGCCACCGGCTACGACATGCGTCAGCTATTCATCGGCGCTGAAGGCACCCTGGGCTTTGTGGTCGAAGCCACCATGCGCCTGGACCGTGCGCCGAAAAACCTCACCGCCATGGTGCTCGGCACCACCGATTTCGACTCGATCATGCCGGTATTGCACGCGTTCCAGAGCAAGCTGGACCTGACCGCCTTTGAGTTCTTCTCCGACAAGGCCCTGGCCAAGGTCCTCGGCCGTGGCGACGTGCCGGCGCCGTTCGAAACCGAATGCCCGTTCTACGCCCTGCTGGAATTTGAAGCCACCACCGAAGAAGTCGCCAACCATGCCCTGGAAACCTTCGAGCATTGCGTGGAGCAGGGCTGGGTGCTGGACGGCGTGATGAGCCAGAGCGAAACCCAACTGCACAACCTGTGGAAACTGCGCGAGTACATCTCCGAGACCATTTCCCACTGGACGCCGTACAAGAACGACATTTCGGTCACTGTCTCCAAAGTGCCAGCGTTCTTGAAAGAAATTGACGCGATCGTCGGCGAGCACTACCCGGACTTCGAAATCGTCTGGTTCGGCCACATCGGCGACGGCAACCTGCACTTGAACATCCTCAAGCCGGAAAACCTGAGCAAGGACGAGTTCTTCGCCAAGTGCGCCACCGTGAACAAGTGGGTGTTTGAAACCGTCGAGAAGTACAACGGTTCGATCTCCGCCGAACACGGCGTGGGCATGACCAAGCGCGACTACCTGACCTACAGCCGCTCGCCGGTTGAAATCGAATACATGAAGGCAGTCAAAGCGGTGTTCGACCCGAACGGGATCATGAACCCTGGCAAGATCTTCGCTGTTTAATCGCCCCTGAAGGAGTCGTTCCATGAGCTACCAGCACAAGTATGTCGACGGCACCAACATCCACTTTCCGGTCGGGAAAGTGGTGTGTATCGGGCGTAACTACGCCGAACATGCCAAGGAACTGGACAACCCGGTGCCGACTGAACCGTTGCTGTTCATCAAGCCGGGCAGTTGCGTAGTAGCGTTGGAAGGTGGTTTCGCCATCCCGACCGAGCGCGGCTCGGTGCACTACGAAGCGGAAATCGCGGTGTTGATCGGCAAGCCGCTGTCGACCAAGCCGAGCCGTGAAGAAGTGCTGGACGCCATCTCCGGCTTCGCTCCGGCCCTGGACCTGACCCTGCGCGACAAGCAGGCCGAGCTGAAAGCCAAAGGCCTGCCGTGGGAAATCGCCAAGTCCTTCGACGGCGCGGCGGTGATTGCACCGTTCGTCGTGGGCAGCACCTTCCCGGATTTGACCGACATTGGCATCCGCCTGACCATCAATGGCGAAGTGCGCCAGGATGGCAACAGCTCGCAGATGCTCAACCCGATCATCCCGATGATCCAACACATGGCCGGCTGCTTCTCGCTGCAGGCCGGTGATGTGATCCTTACCGGCACGCCGGCTGGCGTTGGCCCGCTGAATGTGGGGGATGAGTTGGTGTTGGAGTTGGCGGGTGTGAACAGCTTTGAGAGCGTTGTCCGCTAAGCACTGACGAAACGCGATCAAAAATGTGGGAGCGGGCTTGCTCGCGAAGGCGGTGTGTCAGTCGAAGATTTTTCAACTGAACCACCGCCTCCGCGAGCAAGCCCGCTCCCACATTGGTTTATGAGTGTCCAAAAGATCCAGTCCTTTGCATTTTTTTCACACACCATCCGGATAATTCCCAGCCTCATTGCGCGCGGGCCTCTTGATCCTGTGCTATCACCTAACGCTGACTTCCCGGAAAAAAGCACCCAATGGCCGTCACTCTGCCTACCGTCACCCCCAAGCCGCGTTCCCGCTTTGCCCTGCGCTGGTATTCCTGGCTGTTGCTGGTCGGCGTGATTGCCTATGGCGTTTCGTGGGCCATGCATTGGGATGATCGCGGCTTGCTGTGGGTCGCCGAGCGCTTCGAAACCCCCGCCGAGCGTCAGGAAAGTGTATGGCTTCCCGACTACCACGCGGTCATCGACGCCAAGGTGTTGCCGGGGATGGAGAAGGATGAAGCCTCCGACGTCTCCTACAACCCCCAGACCAAAACCCTGTTTTCCGTGATGGGCAAAAACCCGTTCCTGGTCGAGTTGAACCTGCAAGGCGACGTGCTGCGCAAGATGCCGCTGAATGGTTGGGACAACCCAGAAGGCGTGACGGTCATGGAAAACGGCCTGATGGCCGTGGTCGACGAACGCCAGCATCTCATGACCATCATCAAGGTCGACGCCAGCACTGCCCAACTGAACAAGGCTGATTTCCCCAGTTACGACCTGGGGCCATCCAAGAACCAGAACAAAGCCTTTGAAGGCGTTACCTGGGACAAGCGCAACCAGCAGATCATCCTGGGCGAAGAGCGCCCACCGGCGTTGTTCACCTGGAAAAGCGATGGCAGCCAGACACTCGTTGGCGACAAGCAAAAGCTGACCAGCACCGAGCTGGACATGCGTAACCTCTCGGCCCTGGCGATCGACCCGCGTACCGGTCACTTGCTGGTGCTTTCTGCCGACTCCCACCTGCTGCTGGAGTTGGATGAAAAGGGCGAGCAAGTCAGCTTCATGACCTTGCTGGGTGGTTTCAATGGCCTCAAGAACACGATTCCCCGCGCCGAAGGCGTGACCATGGACGAAAACGGCACGCTGTACATGGTCAGTGAGCCGAACCTGTTCTATCGCTTCGAAAAGCAGAAATAACGCACCGGTTACGTCGGATAGTTCTCTAAGAACGGCATTCGCCAGACATCCGGGCGCGTTTAAGTTTAAATTCAGACGGGCGTGATATTCCTTCGCCACTTTTTGCTCTTGAGCCCGTCCGATGCGTCGATTTTCCCGCCCCAAACCCGTTCTGTTTACGCTTGCGCTGATCGCTCTGATCAGTGCCGGGGCTGTTGCGCAGCACTTTCGCCTGTTCGAACGCGCCTGGTTCAACTTACAAGCTTGGCGCCAACCGACCGATGAGCGTTCCATTGGCCTGGGCGAATACCGTGTGGCCCTGGAAGCCAAGGTGATCGATGGGTTGAACGACGACGTCTCGGCTCTTACCTACGACCCTGTGCGCAAAAGCCTGTTTACCGTCACCAACAAAAACCCCGAGCTGATCGAAATGTCCCTGGAGGGCGATATCTTGCGACGTATTCCGTTGGTGGGGTTTGGCGATGCGGAGGCCGTCGAGTTCATCAGCGACAACATCTATGTGATCAGTGATGAGCGCCAGCAGCGGCTGATCAAGGTGCATGTGGACGACGACACCCAGTTCCTCGACGCCGCCGATGCGGAGCAGATGACCCTGGGCCTGCATGTCGGCGGCAACAAAGGCTTTGAGGGCCTGGCTTACGATTCGGTGGGCAAGCGCCTGTTCGTGGCCAAGGAGCGCGACCCGATGCTGATCTACGAGGTCCACGGGTTTCCCCATTTCAAGCCGGAAAAAACCTATTCGGTGCACGTGATCAACAACCCCAAGCGCGACGCCGGGTTGTTTGTGCGTGACCTGTCGAGCCTGCAATACGATGAGCGCAGCGGCCATTTACTGGCGCTGTCGGATGAGTCGTTTCTGGTGTTGGAGCTGGATATCGATGGGCGGCCGTTGAGCAGTTTGTCGCTGCTCAGCGGGCGTCATGGCCTGAAGAAGCGGGTGCCTCAGGCGGAAGGGATCGCGATGGACGATGACGGTAACTTGTACCTGACCAGCGAACCGAACCTGTTCTACGTGTTCAAGAAACCAAGTCCTTGAAGGAATGCAGGACCAATGTGGGGGCGGGCTTGCTCGCGAAAGCGGTGTGTCAGTCAAAGCATTTCCAGCTGAACCACCGCATTCGCGAGCAAGCCCGCTCACACATTTGGTTTTGCATCAGGCCTTGAGGGTTTTGACGCCTTCAGAAGTGCCCAGCAGCAACACGTCAGCCGGACGCGCCGCAAACAAACCGTTAGTCACCACGCCCACGATGGCATTGATCTGAGTCTCAAGCTCCACCGGGTTGGTGATCTGCATGTTGAACACATCCAGGATGATGTTGCCGTTGTCGGTCAACACACCTTCACGGTAAACCGGGTCGCCGCCCAGTTTCACCAGCTCGCGGGCCACGTGGCTGCGGGCCATCGGGATGACTTCCACCGGCAGCGGGAACGCGCCGAGTACCGGCACCAGCTTGCTGGCGTCGGCAATGCAGATGAAGGTCTTGGCCACGGCGGCGACGATCTTCTCGCGGGTCAGGGCTGCGCCGCCGCCTTTGATCAGGTTCAGGTGCTCGTCGCTTTCATCGGCGCCGTCCACGTAGAACTCCAGGTCGCTCACGGTGTTGAGCTCGTACACCGGAATGCCATGGCCTTTAAGGCGCGCGGCGGTGGCTTCGGAGCTGGCCACGGCGCCGTCGAATGCGCCCTTGTGCTGGGCCAGCGCATCGATGAAGCAGTTGGCGGTGGAGCCGGTGCCGACACCGACGATGCTCTTGTCGTCGAGTTTTGGAAGGATTAAATCGACGGCGGCTTGGGCCACTGCCTGTTTGAGTTGATCCTGGGTCATGCGGGCTCCGGAGCGGGCGGGGAGTTATCGAGGGCGGCGAGTATAACCCAACAAAACCTCTGGATTCGTGTGGTCGCCCGGCCAAAAGCCGGGTTAGACTCCTTGGCCCTGCCAAACCGTGAAAGTAGATGCCCGCCGATGCTTGAACAGTACGTCAAAAAGATCCTCACCTCGCGCGTCTACGACGTTGCCGTAGAAACCCCGCTGCAGACCGCCCGCCAGCTCTCCGAGCGGCTGGGCAACAAGGTCTGGCTCAAGCGTGAAGACTTGCAGCCGGTGTTCTCGTTCAAGATTCGCGGCGCCTACAACAAGCTGACCCAGCTGACTGCCGAAGAGCGTGCGCGCGGCGTGGTCACGGCCTCGGCGGGCAACCATGCGCAGGGCCTGGCCCTGGCGGCCAAGGTGTTGGGCGTAAAAGCCACCATCGTGATGCCCAAGACCACCCCCGAGATCAAGGTCGAAGGCGTGCGTTCCCGTGGCGGCAAAGTCGTGCTGCATGGTGATTCCTTCCCGGAAGCGCTGGCCTACTCGCTCAAGCTGGTCGACGAAAAGGGCTACGTCTACATTCACCCCTACGATGATCCGCACACCATTGCCGGGCAGGGCACCGTGGCGATGGAAATTTTGCGCCAGCATCCAGGGCCGTTGGATGCGATTTTCGTACCGGTGGGCGGCGGCGGGCTGATCGCCGGTATTGCGGCATACGTGAAATACCTGCGCCCGGAAATCAAGATCATCGGCGTCGAGCCGGACGACTCCAACTGCCTGCAAGCTGCGATGGCGGCGGGTGAGCGCGTGGTATTGCCAACCGTCGGCATCTTTGCCGATGGCGTGGCGGTGGCGCAGATCGGCCAGCACACCTTTGATATCTGCAAAGACTATGTCGATGAAGTGATCACCGTGAGCACCGATGAAATCTGTGCGGCGATCAAGGACATCTACGACGACACCCGCTCCATCACCGAACCTGCGGGCGCGCTGGGCGTGGCGGGTATCAAGAAATACGTGGAGACCCGTGGCGTGACCGGGCAAACCCTGGTGGCCATCGACTCCGGCGCCAACGTCAACTTCGACCGCCTGCGCCACGTGGCCGAGCGCGCCGAGTTGGGTGAGGGGCGCGAGGCCATCATCGCCGTGACCATCCCCGAGAAACCGGGCAGCTTCAAGGCGTTCTGCGAGGCCGTGGGCAAGCGCCAGATCACCGAATTCAACTACCGCTTCCACTCCGGCAGCGAGGCGCACATTTTTGTCGGCGTGCAGACCCACCCGGAAAACGACCCGCGCAGCGCGCTGATCGCCAGCCTTACCGGCCAGGGTTTCCCGGTGCTGGACCTGACCGAGAACGAACTGGCCAAGCTGCACATCCGCCACATGGTTGGCGGGCATGCGGCGCACGTCAGCAATGAAGTGGTGTTTCGCTTCGAGTTCCCGGAGCGTCCGGGCGCGTTGTTCAACTTCCTGCACAAGTTGGGCGGGCGCTGGAATATCTCGATGTTCCACTACCGCAACCACGGCGCGGCGGATGGCCGCGTGGTTGCCGGCCTGCAAGTGCCGGCAAACGAGCGCCACCTGGTGCCGGCTGCGCTGGAAGCCATCGGCTACCCGTACTGGGATGAAAGCGATAACCCGGCCTACAAGCTGTTCCTCGGTTGAACGACTACGCTGATGGGGCGGCCTTTAAGGAAGACGACACATGGAAACCCTGACCACCCTGAAAGTTATCCACATCGCGGCCACTGTCTTGCTGCTGCTCAGCGGCCTGGGCCTGGCAATACTGGCCTGGCGCAGGCGCAGCGCCGGTCCGGCGGTGACGGTGCAGCGTCCTTGGGCGTTCGTATGGTTGTTGATGGGGGTTTGCGTAGTCAGCATGCCGTTTACCGGCTGGTGGCTGGTGCACCTGATTGGCTGGCCATTGGGGCAGACCTGGATCCTGGGCTCCAGCATCCTCTATACCGTGGCGGCGCTGGCGTGGTTCTGGCTGGTGGCGCGGCTTAATCGCCTACGCAGGGGCGAGGGCGGTAGCTTGAATTTCACCCTGGTGCTGGCGGTGGTCAGTTTGGTGGGGTTTGTCGCGATTGCGGGGCTTATGGGAGCCAAGCCGGTTTAGGGCGTTAGACCGAGTCGCCTTTATCGCAGGCAAGCCAGCTCCCACACTTGGACGTGTAAACACAACCAAATGTGGGAGCTGGCTTGCCTGCGATGGCGCCATCAGCTGCGCAACGTAATCACCGGCCATCCGCGCTTCTCAGCCTCAGCCCGCAAATTCGGGTCCGGATCCACCGCCACCGCATGCGTCACCTGCTCCAACAACGGCAAGTCATTCATCGAGTCGCTATAGAAGTAGCTGTCTTCCAGGCTATACCCCGTCTCTTCCAACCACCGGTTCAAGCGCGTCACCTTGCCTTCACGGAAGCACGGCACGTCAGTGCTGCGCCCGGTATAGCGGCCATTTTCCATCTCGCACTCAGTGGCGATCAGGGTATCAACGCCCAGGCGCGCGGCAATCGGCGCGGTAACGAAACGGTTGGTGGCGGTGATGATCACCAGCTTGTCGCCGGCGGCGCGGTGTTTGGCCAGCAGTTCCTCGGCCAGCGGCAGCATCAGCGGGTCGATGCAGTCGCGCATGAAGTCACGGTGCCACTCCTCCAACTGGGCCATCTCGGTGCGGCCGAGGATTTCCAGGGAAAAGTTCAGGTAGGCGGCGTTATCGAGTTTGCCGGCCAGGTAATCCTGGTAAAACTCGTCGTTGCGGGCCTTGTAGGCCACTGGGTCGAGAATCCCGCGTTCACAGAGGTAATCGCCCCAAGCGTGATCGCTGTCACCGCCGAGGAGGGTGTTGTCCAAGTCGAATAAAGCCAGGCGCATTGCAGTTACTCGCTGAAAAGTCTGTAAAAAGGCGTCCAGAATACGGTCTTTTCACAAGAGTGCACATAAGGTAAGAAGCCTCGTTGCCGCTTGATCAACCTTTGTGGAACAATGCGGCGACATGCGTTTGCGAGGTTGTTGCCGTGATCGACCCCGATGGTTTCCGTCCTAATGTCGGGATTATTCTTACGAATGATGCCGGACAGGTGCTATGGGCTCGCC
>NZ_NKIG01000115.1:0-582 GCF_002255865.1 Pseudomonas sp. PGPPP1
GCTGAGAGCCAATACAGTTAGAGCACGACGGCACGTTCGCATGACGAATTACTTACGCAGTTCGACGCGACGGTTTTGAGCCCAGGACTGCTCGTCGTGGCCAGTAGCAACTGGACGCTCTTTACCGTAGGAAACCAGTTCCAGTTGGCCTGGAGCAACACCTTGCAGTACCAGGTAGCGCTGAACGGCTTTCGCACGACGCTCGCCCAGTGCCATGTTGTACTCACGAGTACCACGTTCGTCAGTGTTACCTTCCAGAACAACGCGAGCGCCGTTAGCTTTCAGGTCCTTCGCGTGAACGTCCAGAGCGCGCATGGCTTCTGGCTTCAGGTCCGAACTGTCGTATTCGAAGTAGAAAGTGGTGATAGCGCGCAGAGCAGCTTCTTCGCTCAGGGAGCCGTCAACAGCACCAGTGTTAGCGCCGTAACCAGCGTTTGGATCAACAGCTGCGCCTTCACCGGCATTGTCGCCGCCTTTAGACGAGCAACCAACGGCTACGGACAGAGCCAGAGCCAGAGCAGCAAACTTACCAAACTTCAGCATTTCCATCGTGAAACTCCTAATGAACCCCAGTGTGTTAAG
>NZ_NKIG01000116.1:0-581 GCF_002255865.1 Pseudomonas sp. PGPPP1
GTCAGACCCAGCAGGTTGGTTTTAACAGTCGATGTAGTCATGGATTCACCCTCACTCTTTAAGCCAATGCTTAGCGAGCGGTTACTTCAGTAGCAGCGAAAAAGTACGAGATTTCGCGAGCAGCGGCAGCTTCGGAGTCCGAGCCGTGAACAGCGTTGGCGTCGATGGATTCAGCGAAGTCAGCACGGATGGTGCCGGCAGCAGCTTCTTTAGGGTTAGTAGCGCCCATCAGCTCACGGTTCAGAGCGATAGCGTTTTCGCCTTCCAGAACCTGAACAACAACAGGGCCGGAGATCATGAAGGAGACCAGGTCGCCGAAGAAACCACGAGCGCTGTGCTCAGCGTAGAAGCCTTCAGCTTCAGCTTTGGACAGTTGCTTGAGTTTCGAAGCTACAACCTTCAGGCCGGCTTTTTCGAAACGAGTGGTGATCTCGCCGATGACGTTTTTTGCAACAGCGTCAGGCTTGATGATGGAGAAAGTACGTTGAACAGCCATGGTGTAACTCCAGAAACGGTAATTTACGAAAAATTAAACCCGCGAATTATACGCGGGTTATTGGGTATTGCCTAACTGCGTAAAA
>NZ_NKIG01000117.1:0-576 GCF_002255865.1 Pseudomonas sp. PGPPP1
TAGGCTCGGTGTGCCCTCACTCCGGCTTTGGAGCGTGGGCCGCCGCGATGGGCCATCCCTGGCCCAGCGCGGCTAACCCGGCGTCCT
Organism: Pseudomonas sp. PGPPP1; assembly: GCF_002255865.1. Taxonomy (NCBI): domain Bacteria; kingdom Pseudomonadati; phylum Pseudomonadota; class Gammaproteobacteria; order Pseudomonadales; family Pseudomonadaceae; genus Pseudomonas; species Pseudomonas sp. PGPPP1. The sequence goes on from NZ_NKIG01000117.1 coordinate 88, forward strand.
GCCGGGTTACCCACGCTCCAAAGCCTGCGTTCGGCCAGCGTGTTTGACGGGGCGCTCCTAGATCAAAAGCAAGAGCGCGGCGGCCTTAGAGCCGACCGAGTTTTCAGTCGGAGTGAGTTCAAACTGTGGGAGCTGGCTTGCCTGCGATGCAGGCAACTCGGTACATCAGGTATACCCAGTTGATGCCATCGCAGGCAAGCCAGCTCCCACAGAAAAGCAGGTTTCACAGGGTAGGGAAGCCGGACACGGTCAAAAAATGTGGGAGCGGGCTTGCTCCCACATTTGGATCTCCATGTATCAGGCAGACAGCGGTCTGCTCTGGCTCTGGCTCTGGCTTTTGATCTGGCTTTTGATCTTGATCTTAGGCGCCCCGTTAAACCACGCTGGCCGAACGCAGGCTTGAATCCGTGGGTAACCCGGCAGGACGCCGGGTTAGCCGCGCTGGGCCAAGGATGGCCCATCGCGGCGGCCCACGGATTCAAGCCGGAG
>NZ_NKIG01000118.1:0-573 GCF_002255865.1 Pseudomonas sp. PGPPP1
TCCCATGAGCCGTAACCACTGGTGCCCGCGAGATGATGGGTCCAGATGATCTCTCGATAACGAAGGGCCAGGTGTTCCTGCGCTTCTACATCGGTTAACAGGACAGCGTGCGGAACCTCGACCGTCAGGTTGGCGATGATGCAGCCCCTGATATCGACGGTGTAGTACTTCTCGCGCTGACCCGACGGCGACGTGCGATAAAAGTTAATTACGCAGTCCAGTTCTTCTCTGTTCGATAAAGCCACGGCTAATAAAGGCGATGATTTATCAATGTTTTTTGTGATGACCACCGGACCGTGGGTGGATGCCCTGACGTTGCCCGTATTGAGCATGTTGTGGTTATAGGACATCACCATGATTTCGTCTTTATGACCCTCCTGGCACTTATTGCCGATAGAGTCCTGGGTCGAACAGCCCGCCGAAATCAGGCCTTGGGATTGTCCTTTGATGGACATGTAGCCGTGGTATGCCATGGGGTAAACACTCTGAGTTGTCTGCCCCGAACATACGGAAAAAATGAAATAGGAAATATCGGACGCTTCGCTTTTTATAGTGCGAGTTGGATGTAGGAAT
>NZ_NKIG01000119.1:0-572 GCF_002255865.1 Pseudomonas sp. PGPPP1
AATATGGGGTGGACGAAGGGGATCGAACCCTCGACAACGGGAGTCACAATCCCGTGCTCTACCAACTGAGCTACGCCCACCATATAGCGCTACTTGTGCCAAAGCTGCCTAATGGCGCACCCGGCAGGACTCGAACCTGCGACCATCCGCTTAGAAGGCGGATGCTCTATCCAGCTGAGCTACGGGCGCCTGATTAATCTGTATTCTATTAGGACTACAAACTAAGTGCTTCCAGCCTTGCAGAACAACCATCCATTCTGCTCGACCTTCTTAACCAGTGCTAGGCTGTGCCCGACAAGTGCGACGAATAGTATAGAGGGCCTTGAAACCCGTCAAATCTTTTTTGAAAAAAATTCATTTTATTTAAGGGGTTAGGGCAATTTGCAGACCAAGCGCCTTTGCCCTCACGCCATGGCATGCGAGAATGCGCGCACTTTTCTTCCCCCTCTCGATGGTTAATCACGCGTAATGACTGCACAACTTATCGACGGCAAATCAATCGCCGCCAGCCTGCGCCAGCAGATCGCCAAACGAGTCACCGAGCGCAGCCAGCAAGGCCTGCGCACGCCTGG
>NZ_NKIG01000060.1:0-9355 GCF_002255865.1 Pseudomonas sp. PGPPP1
CCGGTTCCACCTATCCCTACCTCCCGTTCTTCTTCGATGGCCGAGTAATCATGGATATTAAACGCACGATCCTGATCGTCGCCCTGGCAATCGTGTCCTACGTCATGGTTCTTAAGTGGAACCAGGACTATGGCCAGGCTGCCCTGCCGACTCAGAATGTTGCTACCAACCAGGCTGCGCCGGCTATTCCGGACACCCCGCTGGGTAACAATGCGTCCGCGAGTGCCGATGTTCCCAGCGCGAATGGCGAGACAAGCGCCCCTTTAGAAACGCCAGTGGTCACCAACAAAGACCTCATCCACGTCAAAACGGATGTGCTCGACCTGGCTATCGATCCACAAGGTGGTGATATCGCCCAGCTGAAGCTGCCGCTGTATCCACGTCGCCAAGACCACCCGGATGTTCCGTTCCAACTGTTCGATAACGGTGGTGAACGTACTTATCTGGCACAAAGTGGCTTGACCGGCACCAACGGTCCGGATGCTCGTGCTACCGGTCGTCCGGTTTATTCGACCGAACAGAAGACTTATCAACTGGCTGATGGCCAGAACCAGTTGAACGTCGACCTGAAATTCAGTCACGAAGGCGTCAATTACATCAAGCGTTTCAGCTTTACCCGCGGTTTGTACGATTTGAAGGTCACTTACCTGATCGACAACGAAAGCGACAAGCCTTGGACCGGCAACCTATTTGCCCAACTGAAGCGTGACAACAGCGCCGACCCTTCTTCCAGCACTGCCACCGGCACCGCGACTTACTTGGGCGCAGCCCTGTGGACAAGTAACGAGCCGTACAAAAAAGTGTCGATGAAAGATATCGACAAGGGCGCACTGAAAGAAACCGTACAAGGTGGCTGGGTCGCCTGGTTGCAACACTACTTTGTGACCGCCTGGATCCCTAACAAGGGTGATGCCAACCTGGTTCAAACCCGCAAGGACAGCCAAGGCAACTACATCATTGGCTTCACTGGCCCGGCGTTGACCGTCGCTCCAGGTGCCAAGGCTGAAACCAGCGCTACTCTGTACGCTGGCCCGAAAAGCCAGGCTGTGCTGAAAGAGTTGTCCCCAGGTCTGGAACTGACCGTGGATTACGGCATTCTGTGGTTCATTGCCCAGCCGATTTTCTGGCTGCTGCAACATATCCACAGCATTGTGGGTAACTGGGGCTTCTCGATCATCTTCCTGACCATGCTGATCAAAGGGATCTTCTTCCCTCTGTCGGCTGCCAGCTACAAGTCGATGGCGCGCATGCGTGCCGTTGCTCCGAAACTGGCCGCTCTGAAAGAGCAACATGGTGATGACCGGCAGAAAATGTCGCAGGCCATGATGGAGCTGTACAAGAAAGAGAAGATCAACCCGTTGGGTGGATGCTTGCCGATTCTCGTACAAATGCCTGTGTTCCTGTCGTTGTACTGGGTTCTCCTGGAAAGCGTGGAAATGCGCCAGGCGCCGTTCATGCTGTGGATAACTGACCTGTCGATCAAAGACCCGTTCTTTATCCTGCCGATCATCATGGGCGCGACCATGTTTATCCAGCAGCGTCTGAACCCGACTCCGCCGGACCCGATGCAGGCCAAGGTAATGAAAATGATGCCAATCATCTTCACCTTCTTCTTCTTGTGGTTCCCAGCTGGTCTGGTTCTGTACTGGGTAGTCAACAACGTGTTGTCGATCTCCCAACAGTGGTACATCACTCGTAAAATCGAAGCGGCTACCAAAAAAGCTGCGGCGTAATTTACTCTGTGGATAACCACTCAAGACGCCCCCTAGTGGGGCGTTTTGCATTCCGTCACTTTTGTTCTGGAAACTGTTGATGAGCGCTCCTCGTGAAACCATCGCTGCTGTCGCTACCGCTCAAGGTCGCGGTGGTGTCGGCATCGTTCGAATTTCCGGGCCGCTCGCCGGCATCGCCGCCAAGGCTATCAGTGGCCGGGAGTTGAAGCCTCGTTATGCCCATTACGGTCAGTTTCTAGATGCTGACGAAAGCGTCCTTGACGAAGGCTTGGCCATCTACTTCCCGGGCCCGAATTCCTTTACGGGTGAAGATGTCCTGGAGTTGCAGGGCCACGGTGGCCCGGTCGTACTGGATATGTTGCTGCAGCGCTGCCTGCAGTTGGGTTGTCGCCTTGCCAGACCGGGGGAATTCAGCGAGCGCGCGTTCCTTAACGACAAGCTCGACTTGGCACAAGCTGAGGCAATTGCCGACCTGATCGAGGCCAGTTCTGCACAGGCTGCACGCAACGCATTGCGCTCATTGCAGGGGGCATTCTCCCTACGTGTGCATAACCTGACCGAGCAATTGATCAGCTTGCGTATCTACGTAGAGGCCGCTATCGACTTCCCGGAAGAGGAAATCGACTTCCTTGCCGATGGCCATGTGCTGGCGATGCTGGATAAAGTCCGTGAAGAGTTATCCACCGTTCTACGTGAAGCCGGGCAGGGTGCCTTGCTGCGTGACGGCATGACCGTGGTGATCGCCGGGCGGCCGAATGCCGGTAAATCCAGTTTGCTTAATGCCCTGGCGGGCCGTGAGGCCGCTATCGTCACCGAGATCGCCGGCACTACGCGTGATATCTTGCGCGAACATATCCACATTGACGGTATGCCGCTGCACGTGGTCGATACCGCTGGCCTTCGGGATACCGATGACCAGGTGGAAAAAATCGGTGTGGAACGCGCGCTCAAGGCGATCGGCGAAGCGGATCGTGTATTGCTGGTGGTGGATGCCACTGCACCTGAGGCGGTGGATCCGTTTGCACTGTGGCCAGAGTTCCTCGAACAACGTCCCGACCCGGCCAAAGTCACGTTGATCCGTAACAAAGCAGACCTGACGGGCGAGGCCATTGCACTGGAAACCAGCGCTGACGGGCATGTCACCATCAGCTTGAGCGCAAAATCGGCTGGCGATGGCCTGGAGTTGCTGCGCGATCACCTAAAAGCCTGCATGGGCTACGAGCAGACCTCTGAAAGCAGCTTCAGCGCACGTCGCAGGCATCTGGAAGCGCTGCGACACGCCAGCGCAGCGTTGGAGCACGGACACGCCCAGCTCACCTTGGCGGGGGCGGGTGAGCTGCTAGCCGAGGATCTACGCCAGGCGCAGCAACTGCTGGGAGAAATCACCGGCGCGTTTAGCTCCGATGACTTGCTGGGACGGATCTTCTCCAGTTTTTGTATCGGTAAATAATTCCCTCGTTGTCCACAGACAGGCAATTCGCGCCTGTCTGTTTCTCCTTCTTCAGCGTTCCCCTCCCTTTATTTGACCCATCACCCACCCTGTGGAGGCCTTTACGTGGGCGCTATTCGACCCGCTGCGTCGATTTCTGTGGATTAAGCCCTGTGAATAACCACCCCTGTGCCCAGTTGATAACAGGGCTCGAAAACTGAGTACAAACCCATCTGTGGATAACCTTCGGTTTAATCCACAGGCTTAAAGCACTTATCCAAGGGCCTTATTGGTACATGACCACAGACTTTTGAATCTCTGTACAGTACGTAAATAAAGGCTTATAGCGATCTATCCACAGAAAGTAGGCTCAGTAGAAATAAACATAAAAACAAAGATTTAATAAATTTCTCTCTTTTAATTTCTATTGTCTGTGATTCATCCACAGCTGGTTAAATTTTGTGCAAAGGGTTCTTTAGGAAGGGCTAAGTCCCTATACTTGCCGCCAAAGCTCTAAATCTCTTTCAACAGACAATTCCTGATTACCTACATAAGCAGGCACGAGGTGCGTGGTGGATTTCCCTTCCCGTTTTGAAGTGATCGTCATCGGCGGCGGTCATGCCGGTACCGAGGCAGCACTGGCGTCAGCACGCATGGGCGTAAAAACCCTATTGCTGACGCACAACGTGGAAACCCTCGGTGCCATGAGTTGCAACCCTGCCATAGGTGGGATTGGCAAAAGCCATCTGGTCAAGGAAATCGACGCCCTTGGCGGCGTAATGGCCATGGCTACCGATAAGGGTGGTATTCAATTTCGCGTGCTTAACAGCCGCAAAGGCCCTGCAGTACGCGCTACTCGGGCACAAGCTGATCGCATCCTGTACAAAGCCGCGGTACGTGAAACCCTGGAAAACCAGCCGAACCTGTGGATATTTCAACAAGCAGCGGATGACCTGATCGTCGAGCAAGACCAGGTGCGCGGTGTTGTCACTCAAATGGGCCTGCGTTTCTTCGCAGAATCCGTGGTGTTGACCACCGGTACGTTCCTCGGCGGACTTATCCACATCGGTATGCAGAACTATTCCGGTGGACGCGCCGGTGATCCGCCGTCGATTGCCCTGGCAAAACGCCTGCGTGAATTGCCGCTGCGCGTCGGTCGTCTGAAAACCGGGACCCCGCCGCGTATTGATGGGCGTTCTGTGGACTTTTCGATGATGACCGAACAAGCCGGTGATACGCCGATCCCGGTGATGTCGTTCATGGGCTCCAAAGAGCAGCACCCGAAACAGGTGAGCTGCTGGATTACCCACACCAATGCGCGCACCCACGAAATCATTGCCGCAAACCTCGATCGTTCGCCGATGTATTCCGGGGTAATCGAAGGGATTGGCCCGCGTTATTGCCCATCGATTGAAGACAAGATCCACCGCTTTGCCGACAAGGAAAGCCACCAGGTCTTCATCGAGCCCGAAGGCTTGACCACTCACGAGTTGTACCCGAACGGGATTTCCACTTCGTTGCCGTTCGACGTACAAATCCAGATCGTGCAATCGATTCGCGGCATGGAAAACGCGCACATCGTGCGTCCTGGCTACGCCATCGAGTACGACTACTTTGACCCGCGTGACTTGAAGTACAGCCTGGAAACCAAAGTGATCGGCGGCCTGTTCTTTGCCGGGCAAATCAACGGCACCACCGGTTATGAAGAAGCCGGCGCCCAAGGTTTGCTGGCCGGGACCAACGCTGCATTGCGTGCACAGGGCAAGGACAGCTGGTGCCCGCGTCGCGATGAGGCGTACATCGGGGTATTGGTCGATGACCTGATTACCTTGGGCACCCAGGAACCTTACCGGATGTTCACTTCCCGGGCGGAATACCGCCTGATCCTGCGTGAAGACAACGCCGACCTGCGGCTGACCGAAAAAGGTCGCGAGCTGGGCTTGGTCGATGACGCGCGCTGGGAAGCCTTCTGCAAAAAACGCGAAAGCATCGTGTTGGAAGAACAGCGCCTGAAAAGCACCTGGGTTCGCCCAGGTACCGAGCAGGGCGACGCAATCGCCGAAAAATTCGGCACGCCGCTGACGCACGAGTACAACTTGCTCAACCTGCTGTCCCGTCCGGAAATCGACTACGCTGGTCTGGTCGAAGTAACCGGGCATGGCGCAGAAGATCCACAGGTCGCCGAGCAGGTCGAAATCAAGACCAAGTACGCCGGTTACATTGACCGCCAGCAGGACGAGATCGCTCGCCTGCGCGCCAGTGAAGACACCAAGCTGCCTGTGGATATCGACTACACCGGGATTTCCGGGCTGTCGAAAGAAATTCAAAGCAAGCTGGGGATAACTCGTCCCGAGACATTGGGCCAGGCTTCACGTATCCCCGGCGTCACCCCAGCAGCCATTTCGCTGTTGATGATCCATTTGAAAAAACGCGGCGCGGGCCGTCAGTTGGAGCAAAGCGCTTGAGTTCGTTGGTCACCTCGCAACACGCCGAAGAGTTATCCACAGGTGCGCGCCAGTTGGGCGTCGACCTGACCCCGGCCCAGCACGAATTGCTGCTGGGCTACCTGGCCCTGTTGATCAAGTGGAACAAGGCTTACAACCTGACCGCAGTGCGCGATCCCAACGAAATGGTTTCTCGCCACTTGCTCGATAGCTTGAGCGTGATGCCGTTTATCGAAAACGGTCGCTGGCTCGACGTGGGCAGCGGCGGTGGCATGCCGGGCATTCCACTGGCCATCTTGTTTCCAGAGTCCCAAGTGACCTGCCTGGACAGCAACGGCAAGAAAACCCGCTTCCTGACCCAGGTCAAACTCGAACTCAAGCTGGATAACCTGCAAGTTATCCACAGTCGCGTAGAAGCCTTCACGCCTGAGCAGCCCTTCAATGGAATTGTTTCCCGGGCGTTCAGCAGCATGGAGAACTTCAGCAACTGGACTCGCCACCTCGGCGACCGTGATACCCGCTGGCTGGCAATGAAGGGCGTCCATCCAAGCGACGAGCTGTTAGCATTGCCGGCAGACTTCCACCTCGATAGCGAACACGCCTTGGCCGTACCTGGTTGCCAAGGCCAACGCCATCTGCTGATACTGCGCCGCACGGCATGATTGGGAACACAAGCAAGAATGGCTAAGGTATTCGCGATAGCGAACCAAAAAGGTGGCGTGGGCAAAACCACCACCTGCATCAACCTCGCAGCATCCCTGGTCGCCACCAAGCGTCGGGTGCTGTTGATCGATCTCGATCCACAGGGCAACGCCACCATGGGTAGCGGTGTGGATAAACACGGCCTGGAAAACTCGGTCTACGACTTGCTGATTGGCGAGTGCGACCTGGCGCAGGCCATGCACTTTTCCGAACATGGCGGTTATCAACTGCTGCCGGCCAACCGCGATTTGACCGCGGCGGAAGTGGTGCTGCTGGAAATGCAGATGAAAGAAAGCCGTCTGCGTAGCGCCTTGGCGCCGATCCGCGAAAACTACGATTACATCCTGATCGACTGCCCACCGTCATTGTCGATGCTGACACTGAACGCGTTGGTGGCAGCCGACGGGGTGATTATCCCCATGCAGTGCGAGTACTACGCATTGGAAGGGTTGAGTGACCTTGTGGATAACATCAAGCGTATTGCCGAGTTGCTCAATCCCAACCTGCAGATCGAAGGCCTGCTGCGGACCATGTTTGATCCGCGCCTGAGCCTGATGAACGATGTGTCGGCGCAGCTCAAGGAACACTTTGGCGATCAGCTTTACGACACAGTGATCCCGCGCAACATCCGTTTGGCCGAAGCGCCAAGCTACGGCATGCCTGCGCTGGCCTACGATAAAGCTTCGCGTGGCGCCATTGCCTACTTGGCCCTGGCCGGCGAGATGGTTCGTCGCCAACGCCGCAATTCACGCACCGCTGCCGCCCAGCCAACTTAAGGAATCCCCATGGCCGTCAAGAAACGAGGTCTCGGACGTGGACTGGATGCACTGCTGAGTGGTCCGACTGTCACGTCGCTTGAAGAACAAGCGGTGCAGGCCGACGAGCGCGAGCTGCAACACCTGCCCCTGGACTTGATACAGCGCGGTAAATACCAGCCTCGCCGGGACATGGACCCCCAGGCGCTGGAGGAGTTGGCCAATTCGATCAAGGCCCAGGGCGTAATGCAGCCGATCGTGGTACGCCCGATCGGCGGAGGACGCTTTGAAATCATCGCCGGTGAACGCCGCTGGCGCGCCAGCCAGCAGGCCGGCAAGGAAACCATCCCGGCGATGGTGCGCGATGTACCGGATGAAACCGCCATCGCCATGGCGTTGATCGAGAACATCCAGCGTGAAGACCTCAACCCGATCGAAGAAGCGATTGCCCTGCAGCGCTTGCAGCAGGAATTCCAGCTGACCCAGCAACAGGTGGCCGAGGCTGTGGGTAAATCCCGCGTGACCGTGTCTAACCTGCTGCGCCTGATCGCATTGCCGGAAGTCATCAAGACCATGTTGTCCCACGGCGACCTCGAAATGGGTCACGCCCGTGCTTTGCTCGGTTTGCCGGAAAATCAACAGGTTGAAGGGGCGCGACACGTTGTCGCACGGGGTCTTACTGTTCGCCAGACCGAGGCCCTGGTTCGCCAGTGGCTCAGCGGTAAACCTGCACCGGTCGAAACAGCCAAACCTGATCCGGATATCGCCCGTCTCGAGCAGCGCCTGGCCGAGCGCCTGGGCTCTGCGGTGCAGATTCGCCACGGCAAGAAAGGCAAAGGCCAATTGGTCATCGGATATAACTCCCTTGACGAGCTCCAGGGCGTCCTTGCCCACATCCGCTGAAACATTTGCTTATGTAGCGCGTGATCGGAAATCACTACCCGGCAGTTGAATAGGGGCAGAACCGCCCCTATACTCTGCGCGCATTTTGTCGGCACAAATTATGCCAAGTTATTGATTTCCGGCAGCCGACCATTGAGGAGCAAGAGTGATGGAAACCCGCACGCCAAACACGTTGCCGTTCCATCGCTTGGCCGTTTTTCCGGTTTTATTGGCTCAATTTGTCATTTTACTGATCGCTGCTTTGGCGCTTTGGTACGGGCATGGAGTCGTAGCCGGATATTCAGGACTCTGCGGAGGCCTGATAGCCTTGCTGCCCAATATGTATTTTGCTCACAGGGCCTTTCGGTTTTCCGGCGCCCGAGCAGCCCAGGCTATCGTCCGGTCATTTTATGCCGGCGAGGCAGGGAAACTGATTTTGACGGCAGTGCTGTTTGCACTGACCTTTGCAGGTGTGAAGCCATTGGCGCCGCTGGCTGTATTCGGCGTCTTCGTGTTGACCCAACTGGTCAGCTGGTTCGCTCCCCTGCTAATGAAAACAAGACTTTCGAAACCTTAGGGCGTTTGAGGCAACCATGGCAGAAACAACCGCTTCGGGCTATATCCAGCACCACTTGCAGAACCTGACCTTCGGTCAGCTTCCTAATGGCGGCTGGGGCTTTGCCCACTCCGCAGCAGAGGCCAAAGAAATGGGCTTCTGGGCTTTCCACCTGGATACTCTGGGTTGGTCGGTCGCATTGGGTCTGATCTTCGTCCTGATTTTCCGCATGGCGGCAAAGAAGGCGACTTCCGGTCAGCCAGGTGCTTTGCAGAACTTCGTTGAAGTATTGGTCGAATTCGTCGATGGCAGCGTGAAAGACAGCTTCCATGGCCGTAGCCCGGTGATTGCACCGCTGGCACTGACCATCTTCGTCTGGGTGTTCCTGATGAACGCCGTCGACCTGATCCCGGTTGACTGGATTCCTCAGCTCGCCATGGCGATCAGCGGTGATCCGCACATTCCATTCCGTGCCGTATCGACGACTGACCCTAACGCTACCCTAGGCATGGCCCTCTCGGTATTTGCGTTGATCATTTTCTACAGCATCAAGATCAAGGGCATCGGTGGTTTCATCGGCGAACTGACCCTGCACCCGTTCGGCAGCAAGAACATCTTCGTTCAAGCCCTGCTGATCCCGGTGAACTTCCTGCTGGAATTCGTAACCCTGATCGCCAAGCCGATTTCCCTGGCTCTGCGACTGTTCGGCAACATGTATGCCGGCGAACTGGTGTTCATTCTGATCGCTGTGATGTTCGGCAGCGGCCTGCTCTGGCTTAGCGGCCTGGGCATTGTTCTGCAGTGGGCGTGGGCTGTGTTCCACATCCTGATCATCACCCTGCAGGCCTTCATCT
>NZ_NKIG01000120.1:0-565 GCF_002255865.1 Pseudomonas sp. PGPPP1
TCATCAGCCTGTTCACCGACGTTCAACGGTAATGCACCAAAGACGCTACCCGCGGAAACCCGCTGGAGGCCGTTGACGCGAATATCGGAGATGGTGAAGGACTCGGCGTGAACTTCGGCGATCATCAATACGGTGAGAACCGCAGTTAGCAGCAGACGTTTCATGAAGTCCTTTCTTATTCCAACTGGCAATAAACAAACTGCCGCAAAATGCGGCAGATTCGCAATTCAGCGAAGCGTTACAGTCTTCCCAGATCGTTGACCAAGGCTAACAACATCACCCCGACCACCAAACTGATACCGATCTGTATCCCCCAACCCTGCACCCGATCCGACAAGGGACGACCACGCGCCCACTCGACCAGATAAAACAACAGATGCCCCCCATCCAATACAGGAATGGGCAGCAAATTCAGAACGCCCAGGCTAATACTCAGATAAGCCAGGAAATTCAGGAAATCCGCGACACCCGACTGGGCAGAAGCGCCCGCCACTTTAGCAATGGTTATCGGTCCACTCAAGTTTTTTACCGAGAGCTCGCCGAACAACATTTTCTTGAGGGATTC
>NZ_NKIG01000061.1:0-8933 GCF_002255865.1 Pseudomonas sp. PGPPP1
GCGGGTATCGGTGAGACGCTGGAAGGCGGCCGCCTGGGCTCGAAAATCATCATCGCCATTTCCGTGGTGCTGATCGTTCTGGCAGGAGTTTGGATATGGTAACCAGCGTTACGAACCTTTCGCGTTCGGGCCTCTATGACTGGATGGCACAGCGTGTGTCTGCGGTCGTTCTCGCGGCTTATTTCATTTTCCTGATCGGATACCTCGTCGCAAATCCAGGCATTAGCTATGAGCAATGGCACGGCCTGTTTTCCCACAATGCGATGCGAATCTTCAGTCTGCTGGCCCTTGTAGCCCTGGGCGCACACGCCTGGGTTGGCATGTGGACCATCGCGACCGACTACCTGACGCCGATGGCGCTGGGCAAGTCCGCGACTGCAGTACGTTTTCTCTTCCAGGCAGTCTGCGGCGTCGCGATGTTCGCTTACTTCGTCTGGGGTGTGCAGATTCTTTGGGGTATCTGATTCATGGCTAACATTCCAACTATTTCATTCGACGCCATCATTATTGGTGGCGGCGGTGCTGGCATGCGCGCTGCGCTGCAGCTGGCCCAGGGCGGTCACAAGACTGCCGTGATCACCAAGGTGTTCCCGACCCGTTCCCACACCGTATCGGCCCAGGGTGGCATCACCTGCGCCATCGCCTCCGCCGACCCGAACGATGACTGGCGCTGGCATATGTACGATACCGTCAAGGGTTCCGACTATATCGGTGACCAGGACGCTATCGAGTACATGTGTCAGGAAGGCCCGGCTGCAGTGTTCGAGCTGGACCACATGGGTCTGCCGTTCTCCCGTACCGAACAAGGCCGTATCTACCAGCGTCCGTTCGGCGGTCAGTCCAAGGACTACGGTAAAGGCGGGCAGGCTGCCCGTACTTGCGCAGCCTCCGACCGTACCGGTCACGCGCTGCTGCACACCCTTTATCAGGGCAACCTGAAAGCCGGTACCACGTTCCTGAACGAGTACTACGCTGTCGATCTGGTGAAGAACGCACAAGGCGAGTTCGTCGGTGTGATCGCCATCTGCATCGAAACCGGTGAAACCACCTACATCCGCGCCAAGGCTACTGTTCTGGCGACTGGCGGTGCAGGCCGTATCTACGCGTCGACCACCAACGCCCTGATCAACACCGGTGACGGCGTCGGCATGGCATTGCGTGCTGGCGTACCGGTACAAGACATCGAAATGTGGCAGTTCCACCCGACTGGCATCGCCGGTGCTGGTGTACTGGTTACCGAAGGTTGCCGTGGTGAAGGTGGTTACCTGATCAACAAGCACGGCGAGCGTTTCATGGAGCGTTATGCTCCGAACGCGAAAGACCTGGCAGGTCGTGACGTTGTTGCTCGTTCGATGGTTAAGGAAATCATCGCCGGCAACGGCTGCGGCCCGAATGGCGACCACGTACTGCTGAAGCTCGATCACCTGGGCGAAGAAGTACTGCACAGCCGCCTGCCTGGTATCTGCGAGCTGTCCAAGACCTTTGCCCACGTTGACCCGGTGGTTGCTCCGGTTCCGGTTGTTCCGACTTGCCACTATATGATGGGCGGCGTGCCGACCAACATTCATGGTCAGGCGATCACCCAGAACGCCGAAGGCGAAGACGAAATCATCCACGGTCTGTTCGCTGTAGGCGAAGTGGCTTGCGTATCGGTACACGGTGCCAACCGTCTGGGCGGCAACTCGCTGCTCGACCTGGTGGTATTCGGCCGTGCTGCTGGCCTGCACCTGGAAAAAGCGTTGACCGACGGCATCGAATACGATGACGCCACCGACGCCAACATCGAAGCTGCCCTGGCGCGCCTGAACGCTCTGAACGAGCGCACTGATGGCGAAGACGTGGCTACCCTGCGTCGCGAGCTGCAAAGCTGCATGCAGAACTACTTCGGTGTATTCCGTACCGGCGAATACATGCAGAAGGGTATTGCCCAGCTGGCTGACCTGCGCAAGCGCATCGCCAACGTCAAGATCAACGATAAGAGCCAGGCGTTCAACACCGCTCGTATCGAAGCCCTTGAGCTGCAAAACCTGCTGGAAGTTGCCGAAGCGACCGCAATCGCTGCCGAGGTTCGTAAAGAATCCCGTGGTGCCCACGCCCGTGAAGACTTTGAAGATCGCGACGACGAAAACTGGTTGTGCCACACCCTGTACTTCCCGGGTGACAAGCGCGTAACCAAGCGTGCCGTGAACTTCTCGCCGAAGACGGTTCCGACGTTTGAACCGAAGATTCGGACTTACTAAGGGTGGCTGCCATGTTGAAAGTCAGTGTTTATCGCTACAACCCTGATCAGGACGCTGCGCCGTTCATGCAGGAATTCCAGGTCGATACCGGTGGTAAAGACCTGATGGTGCTGGATGTATTGGCACTGATCAAAGAGCAGGACGAAGGTTTCTCGTATCGTCGCTCTTGCCGTGAAGGTGTGTGCGGTTCCGACGGCATGAACATCAACGGCAAAAACGGCCTGGCGTGCATCACGCCGCTGTCCGCCGTGGTTAAAGGCAACAAGCTGATCGTTCGTCCACTGCCAGGTTTGCCGGTTATCCGTGACCTGGTCGTCGATATGAGCATCTTCTACAAGCAATACGAGAAAGTTAAGCCGTTCCTGCAGAACGACACGCCGGCTCCGGCCATCGAGCGTCTGCAGTCTCCGGAAGAGCGTGAGAAGCTTGACGGTCTGTACGAGTGCATCCTGTGCGCTTGCTGCTCGACCTCTTGCCCATCCTTCTGGTGGAACCCGGACAAGTTCCTGGGTCCAGCTGCCCTGCTGCAAGCGTACCGCTTCCTGGCAGACAGCCGTGACACCAAGACATCCGAGCGTCTGGCTTCGCTGGATGACCCGTTCAGCGTATTCCGCTGCCGCGGGATCATGAACTGCGTCAACGTTTGTCCCAAAGGCCTGAACCCGACTAAGGCCATTGGTCACATCCGTAACATGCTGCTGCAGAGCGGCGTGTAACTGACGTTGTAGTAAAGGCAGGACCGTTGTGCCCGTAAATGCTACGGCGCAGGCTTCAACCGGCGCCGTAGTTTTAACTTGAGCAGCGACTTACAAAGCCGCAGCTCTTATTTTGAAGAAATGAGACAAGCAGGGGCATTCGGGTTGGTACCCGAACTATCAGCGTGATCCTAAGTGGCTTGTTTTGGTCGCTGCACTTGGCCTTTTGCAAGCAAACTCGGTGTTTTCGCCGGTGGTGTCCCCAAATCGAGGGTGACCAAGCATGCAAGAAAGCGTGATGCAGCGCATGTGGAACAGCGGCTATCTTTCAGGTGGTAACGCTGCCTATGTGGAAGAGCTTTATGAGCTCTACCTGCACGACCCTAACGCTGTGCCAGAAGAATGGCGCACCAAATTTCAGACGTTGTCTTCAGACGGCAACGCTGCCACCGATGTATCGCACGCAACAATTCGCGATCAGTTCGTGCTGCTGGCAAAGAACCAGCGCCGCGCCCAACCGGTTTCCGCCGGTAGCGTGAGCAGTGAGCACGAGAAGAAGCAAGTTGAAGTACTGCGACTGATCCAGGCCTATCGGATGCGCGGCCACCAGGCGGCCCAGCTTGACCCGCTGGGGCTCTGGAAGCGTCCTGCACCTGCTGACCTGTCGATCAATCATTACGGCTTGACCAATGCCGACCTTGATACGACCTTCCGTGCCGGCGACCTGTTCATCGGCAAAGAGGAAGCGAGCCTACGCGAAATTCACGAAGCGTTGCAGCAGACATATTGCCGCACCATTGGCGCTGAGTTCACGCACATCACCGATTCCGAGCAACGCCACTGGTTCCAGCATCGCCTGGAAGGCGTGCGTGGCCGTCCGGTTCTGTCCGCAGACGTACGCAGCCACCTGCTTGAGCGCGTGACCGCTGCCGAAGGCCTGGAAAAATACCTGGGTACCAAATACCCGGGCACCAAGCGTTTCGGCCTGGAAGGCGGCGAAAGCCTGATTCCGATGCTCGACGAGCTGATCCAGCGTTCCGGTTCCTATGGCACCAAGGAAATCGTGATCGGCATGGCTCACCGTGGTCGCCTGAACGTGTTGGTCAACACCTTCGGCAAGAACCCGCGTGAACTGTTCGACGAGTTCGAAGGCAAGAAGAAAGTTGAACTGGGTTCGGGTGACGTTAAATATCACCAGGGCTTCTCGTCCAACGTAATGACCACCGGCGGTGAAGTTCACCTGGCCATGGCCTTCAACCCATCCCACCTGGAAATCGTTTCTCCAGTGGTCGAGGGTTCGGTCCGTGCTCGCCAGGATCGTCGTAACGACACTACCGGTGAAAAGGTCCTGCCGATTTCCATCCACGGTGACGCGGCATTCGCCGGTCAAGGCGTGGTCCTGGAAACGTTCCAGATGTCGCAGACTCGCGGCTTCAAGACCGGCGGTACCGTTCACATCGTCATCAACAACCAGGTTGGCTTCACCATCAGCAACCCGCTGGATGCGCGCTCCACCGAGTACGCCACCGACGTTGCGAAGATGATCCAGGCGCCGATCCTCCATGTGAATGGCGATGATCCGGAAGCCGTACTGTTCGTGACCCAGCTCGCGATCGACTACCGCATGCAGTTCAAGCGTGATGTGGTCATCGATCTGGTTTGCTACCGCCGTCGCGGTCACAACGAAGCGGACGAGCCTAGCGGCACCCAACCGTTGATGTACCAGCAGATCACCAAGCAGCGCACTACCCGTGAGCTGTACGCTGAAAGCCTGACCAAGGCCGGTGTGGTTGACGACGCGCGTGTTCAGGCGAAGATCGATGAATACCGCAACGCGCTGGACAATGGTCTGCACGTAGTGAAAAGCCTGGTCAAAGAGCCGAACAAAGAGCTGTTCGTTGACTGGCGTCCGTACCTGGGTCACACCTGGACTGCGCGTCACGACACCTCGTTCGATCTGAAGACCCTGCAGGAACTGTCCGCCAAGCTGCTGGAAATTCCAGAGGGCTTCGTGGTTCAGCGCCAGGTTGCGAAGATCTACGAAGACCGTCAGAAGATGCAAGCCGGCGGCCTGCCGATCAACTGGGGTTACGCCGAAACCATGGCGTACGCGACCCTGGCGTTCGAAGGTCACCCGATCCGCATGACCGGCCAGGACATCGGCCGTGGTACGTTCTCGCACCGTCATGCTGTGCTGCACAACCAGAAAGACGCGGGCACCTACATCCCGTTGCAGAACCTGTACGAAGGCCAGCCACGTTTCGACCTGTACGATTCGTTCCTGTCCGAAGAAGCCGTACTCGCGTTCGAATACGGCTACTCGACCACCACGCCAAACGCGCTGGTGATCTGGGAAGCCCAGTTCGGCGACTTCGCCAACGGTGCCCAGGTGGTTATCGACCAGTTCATCACCAGCGGCGAGCACAAGTGGGGCCGTCTGTGCGGTCTGACCATGTTGCTGCCACACGGTTATGAAGGTCAGGGTCCGGAGCACTCCTCGGCCCGTCTGGAGCGTTACCTGCAGCTGTGCGCCGAGCACAACATCCAGGTGTGCGTACCGACTACCCCGGCCCAGATCTACCACTTGCTGCGTCGTCAGGTGATCCGCCCGCTGCGCAAGCCGCTGGTAGTGTTGACTCCGAAATCGCTGCTGCGTCACAAATTGGCCATCTCGACCCTGGAAGATCTGGCGGATGGTTCGTTCCAGACCGTGATCCCGGAAATCGACACGCTGGATGCGGCCAAAGTGACTCGTCTGGTCCTGTGCAGTGGCAAGGTCTACTACGACTTGCTGGAAAAACGCCGTGCCGAAGGCCGCGAAGACATCGCCATCGTGCGTATCGAGCAGCTTTACCCGTTCCCGGAAGACGACCTGATGGAGGCCATCGCGCCTTACACCAACCTCACCAATGTGGTGTGGTGCCAGGAAGAGCCGATGAACCAGGGCGCGTGGTACAGCAGCCAGCATCACTTGCGTCGTAGCATCGGCAACCACAAGCAAGGCTTGGGCCTGGAGTACGCCGGTCGTGATGCTTCTGCTGCACCTGCATGTGGTTATGCGTCGATGCACGCCGAGCAGCAGGAAAAACTGCTGCAAGATGCTTTCACTGTTTAACGCCTTCGCGCTGACTGAAACCGAATTTTAAGGACACACAGATAATGGCTATCGAAATCAAAGCCCCGTCATTCCCGGAATCGGTTGCCGATGGCACCGTTGCCACCTGGCACAAGAAACCAGGTGAGGCCGTCAAGCGTGACGACCTGATCGTCGACATCGAGACCGACAAAGTCGTTCTGGAAGTGTTGGCCGAAGCTGACGGCGTGCTGGGCGCAATCGTTGCCGAAGAAGGCGCTACCGTTCTGTCGAACCAGGTTCTGGGCTCGATCGAAGAGGGCAGCGCTGCTGCCGCCGCTCCTGCTGCCGCCGCACCGGCTGCTTCGGCTCCTACCGCCGCCCCGGCTGCTGGCGCTGAAGACCCGATCGCTGCTCCAGCTGCTCGTCAGTTGGCTGAAGAGAACGGTATCAACCTGGCTTCCGTCAAAGGCACCGGCAAAGACGGTCGCATCACCAAGGAAGACGTGGTTGCTGCTGTTGAAGCCAAGAAAACCGCTCCAGCCGCTGCACCTGCCAAGGCTGCTGCCCCGGCTGCCGCTGCTCCTGTGTTCGCCGCCGGCGACCGCACCGAGAAGCGCGTTCCAATGACCCGTGTGCGTGCAACCGTGGCCAAGCGTCTGGTTGAAGCACAGTCGAACATGGCGATGCTGACCACTTTCAACGAAGTCGACATGACTGAAGTCATGGCGCTGCGTTCGAAGTACAAGGACCTGTTCGAGAAGTCCCACAACGGCGTACGTTTGGGCTTCATGTCGTTCTTCGTGAAAGCGGCCACCGAAGCACTGAAACGCTTCCCGGCAGTCAACGCTTCCATCGACGGCGGCGACATCGTTTACCACGGCTACGCTGATGTCGGCGTTGCTGTCTCCAGCGACCGTGGCCTGGTAGTACCGGTTCTGCGTAACGCCGAGCTGATGAGCCTGGCTGAAATCGAAGGCGGCATCGCTGGCTTCGGCAAGAAAGCCCGTGACGGCAAGCTGACCATCGACGAGATGACCGGCGGTACCTTCACCATCACCAACGGTGGTACCTTCGGTTCGATGATGTCGACCCCGATCGTCAACCCGCCGCAAGCTGCGATCCTGGGCATGCACAACATCATCCAGCGTCCGATGGCCATCAACGGCCAAGTCGTTATCCGCCCGATGATGTACCTGGCACTGTCTTACGATCACCGCCTGATCGATGGTAAAGAAGCCGTGACTTTCCTGGTGACCATCAAGAACCTGCTGGAAGACCCGGCTCGTCTGCTGCTGGATATCTGATTGAAGCAGCTGCAAGTTGCGAGCTACAAGCTGTAAGAAAAAGCAGCTTGGCTTGCGGCTTGCGGCTAAAAGCTTGTCGCAAATAGAGGATCTATTTTCATGACACAGAAATTTGACGTCGTAGTGATTGGTGCAGGTCCTGGCGGCTATGTTGCCGCTATCAAGGCCGCACAACTGGGCCTCTCGACTGCTTGCATCGAAAAATACACCGACAAGGAAGGCAAACTGGCGCTGGGCGGTACTTGCCTGAACGTTGGTTGCATTCCTTCCAAGGCGCTGCTGGACAGCTCCTGGAAATTCCACGAAGCCCAAGACGGCTTCGCGATCCACGGTATCAACCATGCTGGCGTGACCATGGACGTGCCAGCAATGGTCGGCCGTAAAGCCAACATCGTTAAAGGCCTGACTTCCGGCGTTGCCACCTTGTTCAAGGCCAACGGCGTAACTTCCCTGCAAGGCCACGGCAAGCTGCTGGCCGGCAAGAAGATCGAAATCACCAAGCCAGACGGTTCGGTTGAAGTCATCGAAGCCGAAAACGTGATCCTGGCTCCAGGTTCGCGCCCAATCGACATTCCACCTGCTCCAGTCGACAACAACGTCATCGTTGATTCGACCGGCGCCCTGGAATTCCAAGCTGTGCCAAAGCGTCTGGGCGTGATCGGCGCTGGCGTGATCGGCCTGGAACTGGGTTCGGTATGGTCCCGCCTGGGTGCCGAAGTGACCGTGCTGGAAGCCCTGGACACGTTCCTGCTGGCTGCCGACACCGCTGTTTCCAAAGAAGCACTGAAAACCCTGACCAAACAAGGTCTGGACATCAAGCTGGGCGCTCGCGTGACCGGTTCGAAAGTTAACGGTGAAGAAGTAGTTGTTAACTACACCGACAAAGATGGCGAAAAAACCATCACTTTCGACAAGCTGATCGTAGCTGTTGGTCGCCGTCCAGTGACCACCGACCTGCTGGCCTCTGACAGCGGCGTGACCCTCGACGAGCGCGGCTACGTGCACGTTGATGATCACTGCGCTACCACCGTGCCTGGCGTCTACGCCATCGGTGACGTGGTTCGCGGCATGATGCTGGCGCACAAGGCTTCCGAAGAAGGCATCATGGTTGTCGAGCGCATCAAGGGCCACAAAACCCAGATGAACTACGACCTGATCCCATCGGTTATCTACACCCACCCGGAAATTGCATGGGTCGGCAAGAACGAACAGCAGTTGAAAGCTGAAGGCGTTGAAGTTAACGTCGGCACCTTCCCGTTTGCCGCTTCTGGCCGTGCCATGGCAGCCAACGACACCGGTGGTTTTGTCAAAGTCATCGCTGATGCCAAGACTGACCGCGTATTGGGCGTCCACGTGATTGGCCCAAGCGCTGCAGAACTGGTTCAGCAAGGCGCAATCGGTATGGAATTCGGCACCAGTGCCGAGGACCTGGGCATGATGGTCTTCTCCCATCCGACCCTGTCCGAAGCGTTGCACGAAGCTGCGTTGGCAGTGAATGGCGGCGCCATCCACATCGCCAACCGCAAGAAGCGCTAAGCGAGATAATAAGAAACCACGGCGGAGTTGCCCGTCGTGAGCCTTGCGCGCAAGACTCACCGCGGAATATCCGCTGGACGCA
>NZ_NKIG01000027.1:0-89172 GCF_002255865.1 Pseudomonas sp. PGPPP1
CCGGGTGGACCAAAAAGATGATTTCGTAATGACGCATGAATGCTCCTTACGGGTTGTAGCCTGCCGCTCAAAAACGGTCAGACAAGGAGTGAATGACACTTATGGATCTTGCCGCAGGGAGGCACATCAGTGCCTGCCAGGAAGGCAAGGGGCGCAATTGTAGAGAAGGGGGAGGATGCGTGCAAGGTGATTGGTGATTATTTGAGCAATCACCCAAACACCACAAGCAACTGTGGGAGCTGGACTTCTGTGGGAGCTGGCTTGCCTGCGATGCAGACACCTCGGTCTTTCAGTAATACGGAGGTGATGCTATCGCAGGCAAGCCAGCTCCCACACAAGCCCGCTCCCACATTTTGACCTGCGCCAGACGTTGTTACTTCTTCGGCTTGGCCTTGGCCTTTGCGCCACGCTGACGCTGGGCCTCAAACAGGCACACGCCAGTGGCAACCGACACGTTCAAGCTGCTGACGCTACCGGCCATCGGCAAATGCACCAGGTAATCGCAATGCTCACGGGTCAGGCGACGCATGCCCTTGCCCTCAGCACCCATGATCAGAATGGTCGGGCCGGTGAGGTCCTGGTCATAAATGCTGACCTCGGCCTCCCCCGCCGTGCCCACGACCCACAGGCCGCGCTGCTGGAGTTTCTCCAGGGTGCGCGCCAGGTTGGTCACGGCCACCAGCGGAATCACTTCCGCCGCGCCGCAGGCGACTTTACGCACCACGGGCGTCAAGGTAGCCGACTTGTCTTTAGGCACGATCACCGCCAGCGCGCCGGCAGCATCCGCCGAACGCAGGCAGGCGCCAAGGTTGTGCGGGTCGGTCACGCCGTCGAGTACCAGCAGCAACGGCGCGCCCTCAGTACGGTCGAGCAGCTCGTCAAGCATTGCCTCGCCCCAGACCTGGCTCGGACTTACGTCCGCCACCACGCCCTGGTGAACGCCTTCAACCCATACGTCCATTTCACGACGCTCGGCTTGGCCGATGGCAACCTTGTTTTGGGTGGCCAGCTCAACCAGCGCTTGTACACGCGGCTCGCTGCGACCTTCTGCCAACCACACCTGCTTGACGCGTTTAGGGTGGTGACGCAGCAGTGCTTCTACGGCGTGCACGCCGTAGATTTTTTCCAGACTCATGACTTGGCCTTAGGTTTGCGCGACCCGCCGCTTTTCGCGGGAGCCGAACCCGCTTTTGGCGGGCCTTTACGGTGTTTACTTGGCTTGCTCGACGGTTTTTCCGCCCCGTGGGACTTTCCCCCAGACGCCGCTTTACCACCGCTTTTGGCTTCGTTAAGCAGCTGCTGCTTCAACTCACGACTCTTGCGCAGCTCGGCGTTTTTCGCCGCGGCGTCGCTTGGGCGGTAGGCTTCGGGGGCCTTGTCCTTGGCAGACGAGCGACGACCCGCCTTGGCTGGCTCGGGCTCAGCCGCTTTCGCGGGAGCGCCCTTGCCTTTGCTGGCAGGTGCAGTCGGCGTGCTGCCACGCTTCTTACGGTTGCCCGGCGATTCAGCAGGCTTATCGGACATACCGAAATCGATCTTGCGCTCGTCGAGGTCGACGCGCATGACCTGCACTTCCACGGTGTCGCCCAAACGGAAGCTGCGGCCGGTGCGCTCGCCCGCCAAGCGGTGATGCACAGGGTCGAAGTGGTAGTAGTCACCCGGCAAGGCGGTGACGTGCACCAGGCCTTCGACGTAGATATCGGTCAGCTCGACAAACAGGCCAAAACCAGTCACCGCGGTGATCACACCAGGGAACGACTCGCCGACGCGATCCTTCATGAACTCGCACTTGAGCCAGTTCACCACGTCGCGGGTGGCCTCGTCGGCACGGCGCTCGCTCATGGAGCACTGTTCGCCCAGCTGTTCCAGGGCCGCTTCGTCGTACGGATAGATCCGCGCCTTCGGAATGGTCATGGCACCGGCGCGCTTGACGTGCGGGGTGTTCTGCTTGGAATGAATCACGCTGCGGATCGCCCGGTGCGTGAGCAGGTCCGGGTAACGGCGAATTGGCGAGGTGAAGTGGGTGTACGCCTCGTAATTCAGGCCGAAGTGGCCCTGGTTGTCGGCGCTGTACACCGCTTGGCTCAGAGAGCGCAGCATGACGGTCTGGATCACGTGGTAATCCGGACGGTCCTTGATGCTCGCCAGCAATGCCTGGTAGTCCTTCGGCGTCGGGCCGTCCTTGCCTTTGTGCAGGGACAGGCCCAACTCGCCGAGGAACGCGCGCAGCTTCTCCAGACGCTCCGGCGGCGGGCCGTCGTGCACCCGGTACAACGCGGGAATTTCGTGCTTTTTCAGGAATTCAGCGGTGGCCACGTTGGCCGCCAGCATGCATTCCTCGATCAGCTTGTGTGCATCGTTACGCGTGGTTGGGGTGATTGCGGCGATCTTGCGCTCGGAACCGAAGACGATCCGGGTTTCCTGAGTTTCAAAATCGATCGCGCCACGGGTGTGACGTGCGCCCAGCAACACCTTGTACAGCGAGTAAAGCTGCTTGAGGTGCGGCACCACGCCAGCGTATTCAGTACGCAGGGCCTTGGCTTCGCTGGTCTTCGGCGTTTCCAGGATGGTGCTGACCTTGTTGTAGGTCAGACGCGCCTGGGAGTGGATCACCGCTTCGTAGAACTGGTAGTCGGTCATTTCGCCGGTTTTCGAGATGGTCATCTCGCACACCATGGCCAAACGGTCGACTTTCGGGTTCAGGGAGCACAGGCCGTTGGACAGCTGCTCAGGCAGCATCGGGATCACGCGCTCAGGGAAGTACACCGAGTTGCCGCGCACCTGGGCTTCGTTGTCCAGGGCCGAACCGATCTTCACGTAGCTGGACACGTCGGCAATCGCGACGAATAACTTCCAGCCGCCGGAGAACAGGCGCAACTTGCCAGGCTTGGCTTCGCAGTAGACCGCATCGTCGAAATCGCGTGCATCTTCACCGTCAATGGTGACGAACGGCAGATGGCGCAGGTCGATGCGTTTTTCTTTGTCTTTCTCTTCCACTTCCGGCTTGAGCTTACCGGCTTCCTTGAGCACAGCCTCAGGCCAGACGTGAGGAATATCGTAGGTGCGCAGTGCAACGTCGATTTCCATGCCTGGCGCCATGTAGTTGCCGACCACTTCGACGATGTCGCCTTGTGGCTGGAAACGCGCGGTTGGCCAGTGGGTGATCTTCACTTCGACAAACTGACCGACCTTGGCAGCACCATTGCGGCCCGGGGTGATCAGCACTTCTTGCTGGACCTTCGGGTTATCCGGCACAACAAAGCCGATGCCGCCTTCTTCGAAGTAACGACCGACGATGGACTCGTGAGCACGGGAAACGACTTCGACGATCACGCCTTCACGGCGACCACGACGGTCGAGGCCAGAGACACGCGCCAGGGCACGGTCGCCATCGAACACCAGGCGCATTTGCGCCGGGCTCATGAACAGGTCGTCGCTGCCGTCGTCCGGGATCAGGAAACCGAAGCCGTCACGGTGACCGGCGATGCGGCCCAGGATCAGGTCAAGTTTATCCACAGGCGCGTAGGTGCCACGGCGGGTGTAGATCAGTTGAGCGTCGCGCTCCATGGCACGCAGACGGCGGCGCAGGGCTTCGAGCTGGTCTTCGGTGGTCAGACCGAATTCTTCAACCAGCTGCTCACGGCTAGCAGGCGAACCCCGATCGGCGAGATGCGCCAGGATCAGTTCACGGCTAGGAATAGGGTTTTCATATTTTTCCGCTTCACGAGCGGCCTCGGGATCGAGGGACTGCCAATCGGCCATTAGAGAGTTTTCACCTTGTCTATATGCGGGTTAGTTTGGCATACGCGTATTGAAACGGGAAATTTCAGACGTCAACAAGCCTTTAAAAGCCCTTTGCAGCCCCCGATGAACACCTTGCACGACCATTGGCGAAATTTTCCAGGATTTTTTCATGGCGGGGGTTTACAGCCCAACATGCCCTCCGTATAGTGCGCGCCATCGACGACAGCAACGTTGTTGATGTTGCCCAGGTGGTGAAATTGGTAGACACGCCAGCTTCAGGTGCTGGTGATCGCAAGGTCGTGGAAGTTCGAGTCTTCTCCTGGGCACCAAATTCAGATCAAACCCGCGAAAGCGGGTTTTTTCGTTTCCCGGGTTTAAAAACTTCCCCATCGATTTCCCCCCTCGTCCGCACCTGAGAAACTTTATCGTTTATCCTTGCAATGATTTGTTGCACTCAAGTGAGGAAAACCCCGGATGATGATCCGCGATACCCGTCTCAAGACATCCCTTCTGCGTGGCTTGACCATCACCCTGCTTGGCCTGACCCTGCTCTCGCCCGCCGCTTATTCCGCCGACAAGATCTCCCTGACCTTGTACAACGGCCAACACAAAGAAGTCGGCGACGAACTCGCCAAAGCCTTCGAAGCCAAGACCGGCATCCACGTCAACGTACGCAAAGGCAGCAGCAACCAGCTCGCGAGCCAAGTCGTGGAAGAAGGTGACCGCTCCCCGGCCGACGTGATCTACACCGAAGAATCGCCGCCGCTGAACAAACTCGGCGAACAAGGCCTGCTGGCCAAGATCGACGCCAGCACCCTAGACGTACTGCCCAAGGATTATGTCGGCAGCAACGGCGACTGGATGGGCGTGACCGCCCGCACCCGCGTCGTAGCCTTCAACCCGAAATTGATCGCCGAGAAAGACCTGCCCAAGTCGGTACTCGATTTCGCCAACCCTGAGTGGCAAGGCAAGGTCGGCTTCGTGCCCACCAGCGGCGCATTCCAAGAGCAGGCCGTGGCGATCATCAAGCTGCATGGCCGTGAAGCTGCCGAAGAATGGCTGACCGGCCTGCGCGCATTCGGCAAGGTGTACAGCAACAACATGGTCGCCCTCAAAGCCGTCGAGAATGGTGAAGTAGCCACGGTGCTGGTGAACAACTACTACTGGTTCGCCCTGAAGAAAGAAAAAACCAACCTGGACTCCCAGCTGCATTACTTCACCGACGGCGATGTCGGCGGCCTGATCACCGTGTCTTCGGCTGCCGCACTCAAATCCAGCAAGCACCCGAAAGAAGCTCAGCAACTGCTGGCGTTCATGGCCAGCGAAGAAGGCCAACGCGTGATCACCAATACCTCGGCTGAATACCCACTGCGCAAAGGCATGGAGTCCAACCGTGGCCTTAAGCCGTTCAGCGAGCTGCAACCACCGAAAGTCACCCCCGCCGACCTGGGCAACGCCGAAGAAGCCCTGGACCTGGAACGTGACGTTGGCTTGAACTGATGAACCCATCGCTACCCGCCCCCGCCCTGCGCGGGGGTTTCAGCCCGAGGCGCAAACGGCCTTCGATCTGGCTGCTGCTTCCCGTCCTTTTCCTGGTGGGCTTGAGCCTGCTGCCATTGGCGTATGTCGGCACTAAAGCCTGGCAAGCGGGCTGGGCCGAAGCGGTGCACCTGCTATGGCGGCCTTACGTGTTCGGGCTGCTGCGCAACACGTTGGCGTTGATGGTCGGCGTAACAGTGGCGTGCGGCGTGATCGGCCTGTCGCTGGCCTGGCTGCTGGAACGCAGCAATCTGCCAGGGCGTCGCATTTGGGGCGTGATCCTCTGCCTGCCGTTTGCGGTACCTGCGTTCGTGAGTAGCTTTACCTGGGTCTCGCTGAGCGCTAATTTCGAAGGGCTCGGCGGGGCGATACTGGTGATGAGCCTATCGAAGTACCCATTGGTGTTTTTGCCGGTGGCGGCAACCCTGCGCAATCTCGACCCCTCACTTGAAGAGTCGGCCCGCACGCTGGGCCTGAATCGCTGGGGTGTATTTTTCCGCATCACCTTGCCGCTTTTATGGCCGTCGCTGCTGGCCGGAGCACTGCTGATTGCACTTCATATGCTGGTGGAATTCGGCGCATTGTCGATCATCGGCCTGCAGACGTTTACTACGGCGATCTATCAACAATTCGAACTGGAGTTCAGTAACGCGAATGCCGCGATGCTTTCGGCGGTGCTGCTGGTGATGTGCTTGACCCTGTTATGGCTGGAGCTGCGCGCACGCGGCAAAGGTCGACACGTACGCATCGGCCAGGGCGCGGCGCGGCATGCCGAGCAGGTTCGCCTGGGCAAGTGGACCACGCTCGGCCAGGTGTATTGCCTGGTATTGGCGATCATCGGCAGCGGGATTCCGCTGGGGATGCTCGGCTATTGGCTGGCAGTGGGCTCGTCGGCAGCATTCCCGGTGGCCGAGATTGGTGAGGCGCTGCTGTCTTCCCTGGCGCTGTCCTTGGGCGGCGCAGCGCTGTGCCTGGTACTGGCGGTGCCGGTTGGCCTGCTGGTCGTGCGCTACAAGGGCCAGTTGGCGATCTGGGCCGAACGCCTGCCTTACCTGCTGCACGCCCTGCCCGGCTTGGTGATTGCGCTGACCTTGGTGTATTTCGCACTGCATTACGTACCAGCGCTGTACCAGACCTCCGCCTTGTTGCTGATCGCTTATGCATTGCTATTTTTGCCGCTGGCCCAGGCACCGATCCGCACGGCGCTGAACAAGGCGGCACCGCAACTGGAAGAAGCTGCGCGTACGCTGGGCGCGTCGTCTTTCAGCGCGTTTTGCCGAGTCACGTTGCCGATTATCTTCCCGGCATTGGGGGCGGCGTTTGCGCTGGTGTTCCTGGATGCGATGAAGGAGTTGACGGCGACGTTGCTGCTCAGCCCGACGGGGTTGAACACCTTGGCGACGGCGGTGTGGGCGCACACCTCGAATGTGGAGTTCGCGGCGGCGGCGCCTTATGCGACGTTGTTGATTTTGGTGTCGGGGTTGCCGGTTTATCTGCTTACGACTCGGATGTATCTGAGTCGCTGAGACCGCTATCGCAGGCAAGCCAGCTCCCACATTGGAATGCATTCCAAATGTGGGAGCTGGCTTGCCTGCGATAAGGCCAGATCAGGCAACCTCAGGCCCTGAACTGCCCCAAGCTCGCCTTCAACTGCGCCGCCAACCCATCCAACACCTTGCCACTGGCCGTCGTCTCCACAACAGCCTGCGCCGCCCGCTCGGCCTGGGCATGAATAACCTCGACCCGGCCACGCACCGCATGCGCACCCTGCGCCTGATGCTCAGCAGCGCGAGTCGCCAAACCAATTGCCGCGTGCACCTGCTCAACCGAGGCCTGCACCGTCTGCTGCAAGCGCACACTGTCGCGCAGCACTAGCAAACCTTCATTGGCCTGTCGCCCGGCCTTGCCAATGGTTTCCACGGCTTCACGCGCGCCCTGCTGCAACGCCACGATATGCGCCTGGATATCACCGGTGGAGCTTTGGGTTTTGCTGGCCAGGGCGCGCACCTCATCCGCCACCACCGCAAAACCTCGCCCGGTTTCACCTGCACGCGCCGCCTCGATGGCGGCGTTCAGCGCGAGCAAGTTGGTTTGCTCGGCAATGCCGTGGATGACCGTCAGCACCACCTCAATCTGCTCGCTTTGCTGGGCCAACCGCTCGATGACCTTGGAACCCGCCTGCACCTGCCCCGCCAACGCCTCGATCAAGCCACCGACTTCCGCCGAGGTGCGCGAGTTCTCATCAGTGGCCTGGCGAATATCCACCACCTGCTGCAACGCGGCCTGCATGGCGTGGCTTTCGGCTTGAGCCTCGTCAGCCATCTGCGACAGCGCGCGCAAGCTCTCGGCGACCTCGTCGCGCTGCAAGCCTGCCGCTGCATCGGCGCCAGCGTTGCGCAAGGTCATCGCGCCGATTTCCACGCCAGTGCGCTGGGCCACATCGCCCGCCTCACGCACGATGGGCTGCAACTTATCCACAAAGCGATTGACCGCCGAGGCCATGTCGCCGATTTCGTCCTTGCTGTTGATCTGCACGCGCTTGGTGAGGTCACCCTCGCCCGCTGCCAGGTCATCCATGGCTGCAATCAGCAACTTCAGGCGATTGACCACGCGGCGACTCAGCACGATAGCGATCAGCAGCAATACGCCAAACCCGACGACAGCGAGCCCCATGCCGATACGCCAACGCAGCGTGCCGGCGGCTTCCTGTACGGCGCTGGTGGTATTGGCGGTCATCTGGGTCGCTGTCGCTTGGGCCGACTGCAGGCGCGCGCCCATGGCTGTCGCGCTGTCTGCGGCGGCGCCCTTGAGGCTGTCGCCGACCAACTGATCACTGCTGGCGATAAGTGCCGCAAAACGCTTGTCCAACTCGACCAGGTCGGCCTCTACCGAGGCCGTCGACACCCCCATGATCACTTTGCCGATTTCCACGCCATTGGGGCTGATGGACGCTTCGACGTAGTACACCGACGGATCGTTCTTGGCCGCGTTCAAGACTTTGTCCAGGGCGCGGTCGCCCTGGCCTTTTTCCAACAGGGCCTTGTTGATCGGATTTTCGCGGTTCAGGTAGCGGGTCAAATGCTCGCCCGCCGCATCGTCATAGACCACGAACAACACATTGGGATTGCGCTGTGCGCGCCGGGCAAACTCCGACAGCGTCGGCACGTCACTGTCCCACATGGCACGCGGCGCCACTGAGGCCAGCAGTTGAGCCATGTCATTGGCGGAATCTTTCAGGTCTTTTTCCAGGGTTGCACGCAGCTGCTTCTGCTCGTCCTGCAAACGGGTAGAGAGCCCCGCTGTCAAACGTTGACGGGTGCTGGTGGAAAGACTATCCAGGCTCGACGTGACTTCCTTGCCAGCTTGCGCCAACTCGCCAGACAGCTTCTGGCTATCAACGCCCAGGCGATTGCCCAAATCAGCCTCCAATGCAGTCACTGTGCTCCGGGTCAGAGCGACCGCAACCAACACCTGCACCAAAAGGGCGATACCTAGGGTAACGAACACCGGCCGCAACAGACGGCTTTGTAACAATGAGAGAACGGCAGACATCGGGAATCCCTCCACCACGGGTGCCATTAATTTGATAGCACCGCGAAAGAGAGAACCCAAGCAAGGGGCGTGCCGCTTGGCAGGCAGAAACGACAAAGGGCTCCCGAAGGCGCCCTTTGCTTTTTACATCAACAGCTTATTAAGCGAACGGGTGCCGCAAAACGATGGTTTCGTTGCGGTCCGGACCTGTCGAAATAATGTCGATCGGCGCGCCGATCAGTTCTTCAACACGCTTGATGTAGGCACGAGCGTTAGCTGGCAGTTCTTCCAGGGTCTTGGCACCCACGGTCGATTCAGTCCAGCCCGGCACTTCTTCGTACACAGGCTGCAGGCCTACGTAGCTGTCCGCGTCAGTCGGAGCGACGTCCTTACCTTCTGCATCTTTGTAGCCGATGCAGATATTGATGGTTTCCAGGCCGTCGAGTACGTCCAGCTTGGTCAGGCAGATGCCCGAAATGCTGTTCACATCGATAGCGCGACGCAGGATAACGGCGTCGAACCAGCCGCAACGACGCGCACGGCCGGTGGTTGCGCCGAACTCGTGACCTTGCTTGGCCAGGTGTGCACCGACTTCGTCGAACAGTTCAGTCGGGAATGGACCCGAACCTACACGAGTGGTGTAGGCCTTGGTGATGCCCAGGATGTAGTCCAGGAACATCGGGCCAACGCCCGAACCCGTCGCAACGCCGCCAGCGGTGGTGTTGGAGCTGGTCACGTACGGGTAGGTACCGTGGTCGATGTCCAGCAGGGAGCCTTGGGCGCCCTCGAACATGATGTCCTTGCCAGCGCGACGCAGGTCGTGCAGCTCGGCCGTCACGTCCAGCATCAGCGGCTTGAGCAGCTCAGCGTATTCCTTGCACTCGGCCAGGGTCTTTTCAAACTCGATGGCTGGCTCTTTGTAGTAACCCACCAGCATGAAGTTGTGGTAATCCACCAATTCACGCAGCTTGTCTTCAAAGCGCGGCATGTTGAGCAGGTCGCCCACACGCAGGCCACGGCGTGCAACCTTGTCTTCGTAGGCCGGGCCGATGCCGCGACCGGTTGTGCCGATCTTCAGCTCGCCACGGGCCTTTTCACGGGCCTGGTCCAGCGCAACGTGGAAGGACAGGATCAGCGGGCAGGATGGGCTGATACGCAGGCGCTCACGCACCGGTACGCCTTTCTCTTCCAGCTTGGTGATCTCGCGCAGCAGGGCGTCAGGTGCAACCACCACGCCGTTGCCGATCAGGCACTGCACGCCTTCGCGCAGTACGCCCGACGGGATCAGGTGCAAGACGGTTTTTTCGCCATCGATGACCAGGGTGTGGCCAGCGTTGTGGCCACCTTGGTAGCGCACTACGGCAGCGGCATGTTCGGTCAGCAGATCAACGATCTTGCCTTTGCCCTCATCACCCCATTGGGTGCCCAGGACTACGACATTCTTACCCATAACACTTGTCCTCATTCGCGCAAACTTGGTGCCGGCGATGGCCGGCAGGAAAACTCAAGAAGCCAGTGGCGATACTTGCCAAAGCCCGTTCTGCAGAATCAATTGCTGGTCGCAGTCCGCTTCACGGGCGGCGGCCAATGGCTGTCCAGGCAAGGCCTGGACGACACGCTGACCCTCACTGCGCAACTGGCAAACCTGCTGCCAGAGTGCTGCGTCCGTACTGTCGGGCATCCAGATGCCACCAGACGGCAGCTCGACCTCAGCACGCCCCAGGGTCACCAGGGTTTTCAAATCGGTGGAAAAACCGGTGGCCGGACGCGCACGACCGAAGTCGGCGCCGATGTCGTCGTAACGACCACCTTGGGCGATGGCTTGGCCAACACCCGGTACAAACACGGCGAACACCACACCCGTGTGGTAGTGGTACCCGCGCAATTCACCCAGGTCAAAATACAGCGGCAACTGCGGGAACCGCGCCGACAACTGCTCGGCAATCGCCAGCACGTCGTCCAATGCAGCCAGAACCGGGGCCGGGGCATTCGCCAGGCGCTCACGCGCAGCCACAAGCACTTCACGGCCGCCGCACAGGTTCACCAGCGCACGCAGCATGCCGGCGAGGTCCGCAGGCACGCCTTCGGTCAGGGCGATGACTTCGTCGATGGCCTTACGCTGCAGGGCATCGAACAACTGTTGCTCCACTTCACCGGACAAACCGGCCGCACGGGCCAGGCCACGGTAGATACCCACGTGGCCCAGGTCCATGTGCACATCCGGCACATCAGCCAATTGCAGCATGGCCAACATCAAGCTGATCACTTCAACGTCACTGCTCGGGCTGGCATCGCCGTACAACTCGGCGCCCAACTGGATCGGGCTACGGGAAGACGACAACGCGCGCGGCTGTGCATGCAGCACGCTGCCGGCGTAGCAAAGGCGGCTCGGGCCTTCGCGACGCAAGGTGTGCGCATCGATGCGCGCCACTTGCGGCGTGATATCAGCACGGAAACCCATTTGCCG
The DNA here is from genome assembly GCF_002255865.1 of Pseudomonas sp. PGPPP1. NCBI lineage: Bacteria > Pseudomonadati > Pseudomonadota > Gammaproteobacteria > Pseudomonadales > Pseudomonadaceae > Pseudomonas > Pseudomonas sp. PGPPP1. Next base: position 11,282 of record NZ_NKIG01000027.1, read on the forward strand.
GCCCGATTGCGGGTCGATGACCTTGAAGGTGCGCAGATCCAGGTCCTGGCCCGCGCCGGTCAGCAGGGATTCCAGGTACTCGATATGGGGGGTCACGACAAACTCGTAACCCCAGCTCTGGAACAGATCCAACACCTGGCGGCGCGCTACTTCAATGCGCGCAGCTTCTGGTGGCAGTACTTCTTCGATGCCATCTGGCAGCAGCCAGCGGTCTACCGTTGCCATTACGCCATTCCCCTTTGATCCGGGCGGCCAGCCCTCGGCCGAGCCTTGAGTGAAGCAGAAAATGCCCGCCCCCTGCATAAACCACGCGCAAGAGCGACGTGACGAACGGCCTGCTAGCGGCCTCGTCGGGCACATTCCTCGAAAAACCTGTCACGCCTGCCGAATCAAACATGCAGACGCAAAAAAGCCGGGAATTTCCCGGCTGCCGCATCATACACCCGTTTTCTGAAAGGATCACCCCGCCAGGCGTTTTAGCCGCCCGACGGAGTGCGTCCTACAGAGTCACAGGCTGATTACTTGGACTTTTCCAGGTAGCGGAAGAAGTCGCTGCTTGGGTCCAACACCATGACGTCGGTTTTGTTCGCGAAGCTTTCACGGTAGGCACGCAGGCTACGGTAGAACGCGTAGAACTCCTGGTCCTGGCCATAAGCCTTGGCGTAGATCGCCGCAGCCTGGGCATCACCATCACCACGGGCCTCTTCAGACTCGCGATAGGCTTCTGCCAGCAGTACACGACGCTGACGGTCGGCATCCGCACGGATCCCCTCAGCCAGTTCGTTACCCTTGGCGCGGTGCTCACGAGCCTCACGCTCACGCTCGGTGCTCATACGTTCGAACACGCTGCGGTTCACTTCCTTCGGCAGGTCGATGGCCTTGACCCGAACATCGATCACTTCGATGCCCAGCTCTTTTTCGGCCATGGCGTTCAACGAACGCGTGATGTCAGCCATCAGCGCGTCACGCTCGCCAGAGACCACCTCGTGCAGGGTGCGCTTACCAAACTGGTCACGCAGGCCCGATTCCAGACGGCGCGACAAACGCTCGTCGGCAATCTGCTTGAGGCCGGAAGTCGCGGTGTAGAAACGCTCGGCATCCTTGACGCGCCACTTGGCGTAGGCGTCAACCATCACGGCTTTCTTTTCCAGGGTCAGGAAGCGCTGTGTCGGTGCATCCAGAGTCATCAGGCGGCCGTCGAACTTGCGCACCTGGTTGACGTAGGGGACTTTCACATGCAAACCCGGCTGGACATCCGCCTGGACCACACGACCGAATTGCAGCAACACCGCGCGCTCGGTCTGAGACACGATGTAGAAGCAGTTCCAGGCAGCGATGACCACGACGACACCCACAATCAGGGCTGTCAGCGATTTATTGCTCATCAACGACTCTCCCTGGTACGTGTTTGCTGTTGCAGCAAGTCAGCGGCCGCACGTGCGCTCGCTTCATTGGCAGCGGCATTCGAACTGGTCGACGGCGCGCTGGTGCTGCTACGACCACCTTCGATCATCTTGTCCAGCGGCAGGTACAGCAGGTTGTTCTGCCCACCTTTGCTGCCGGTCACGAGAACCTTGCTGGTGTTGCTGAAGACTTCCTGCATGGTGTCCAGGTACAGACGCTCACGGGTAACTTCAGGTGCCTTGCGGTACTCGGCAACCAGTTTGGTAAAGCGGTCCGCCTCACCCTTGGCGCGGGAGACCACTTCGTCACGATAACCGTTGGCATCCTCAAGGATACGCTGGGCCTGACCACGGGCTTCCGGCACAACACCGTTGGCGTAGGTTTCAGCCTGGTTACGCGAACGCTGCTCGTCTTCACGGGCGCGGATCACGTCATCGAAGGCTTCCTGTACTTCGCGCGGTGCAGCTGCGCTCTGTACGTTGACCTGGGTCACGGTGATACCGGTGCGATAAGTGTCGAGGAACCGTTGCAGGCGTTCCTTGATTTCGCTGGCCATCAACTCACGACCTTCAGTCAGCACCTGGTCCATGGCGGTAGAACCCACCACGTGGCGCAGGGCGCTTTCGGTTGCGTGTTGCAGGCTGATTTCCGGCTGATCAACGTTCAGCACGAAGTCCTGCAGGTTGCTGATCTTGTACTGCACGGTCAGCGGCACTTCGACGATGTTCTCGTCTTCGGTCAGCATCTGGCCCTGCTTGGTGTAGGCACGCTCACGCGTGACGTTTTCCATGTACTTCTTGTCGATCGGCGGGAAGTAGATATTCAGGCCCGGGCCGACAGTCTCGTAGTACTTGCCGAAGCGCAGCACCACGGCTTGCTCCTGCTCGTCCACCACGTATACGGCGCTGTACAGCCAGACCGCCGCCAGTACCACAAGACCAAGGCCCAGCAGGCCATAGCCGCCGCCCTTGCTTGTGCGACCGCCGTCGTCACCACCACGTTTTTTTCCACCACCGAACAACCCATTCAGGCTTTCCTGCAGCTTTCGGAAGGCCTCGTCGAGATCTGGTGGCCCCTTGCGGTCGCCATTATTGCGGCGTTTACCACCCCAAGGATCCTGATTATTCGAGTTGCCACCCGGCTCATTCCAAGCCATAGCGCTCTCCATCTGATAAAGCAAAGACGCACCCACGGCGCGCCGACCAATGCTACAGAATGCCTGCTACTGCGGCACAACCGCTTTCGGAGGCTTTTATTGCAAAGTGTGTTGTTCGATGAACTCTGTCGGTACAACGCCTTCGCGGCTAACCAGCCGATTCAGCTCCGAGCGCGGCAATCGAACGGCCAGCAAGCTGACACCTTCTTCGTCGTGTTCTTCTTTCTGTACCGCGCCTAACTCGAAAAACTGTGCACGCAGTCGAGCAAAACGCTGGGGCAAGCGCAAGGTGCCGACGAACAAATCGCTGCCAAGCAACTCGGCAATGGCTTGTTCAAGCAGCTCCAAACCACTGCCATCACGCGCCGACAACCAGACCCGCTGGGGCTTGCCGTTCTCGTCGCGCTGGATTTGTGGCTCAACGCCTTCAAGCAAATCGAGTTTGTTATAGACCTCGAGGATCGGCAAGTCCTGGGCACCAATCTCGCCCAGCACCAGCATCACCTGTTCAATCTGCAACATGCGATCCGGTTCGGCCGCATCGATCACGTGCAACAGCAGGTCGGAATTGCTCGACTCTTCGAGCGTAGACCGAAATGCCTCGACCAGCTTGTGCGGCAAGTGACGAATGAAGCCCACGGTGTCGGCCAGCACTATCGGCCCCAGATCGGCCAGGTCCAGGCGGCGCAAGGTCGGATCGAGGGTGGCGAACAGTTGGTCGGCCGCGTACACGTCGGACTTGGTCACGTTGTTGAACAGCGTGGATTTGCCGGCGTTGGTATAGCCCACCAGGGACACGGTCGGGATATCCGCGCGGGAACGGCCACGTCGCGATTGCTCACGCTGGCTGCGGACTTTTTCCAGGCGACCCTTGATCTGGCGCAGGCGAACCCGCAGCAGGCGACGGTCGGTTTCAAGCTGGGTTTCACCCGGACCACGCATGCCGATACCGCCACCCTGACGTTCAAGGTGAGTCCAGCCGCGGACCAGCCGGGTGCTCATATGGTCAAGCTGGGCCAGTTCGACCTGGAGCTTGCCTTCATGGGTACGGGCGCGCTGGGCGAAAATATCGAGAATCAGGCCGGTACGGTCGATCACGCGACACTCGAAAACACGTTCGAGGTTACGTTCCTGACTGGGCGTGAGGATGTGATTGAAGATCACCAGATCGGCTTCTTCGGCGTGGACCAGGTCGCGAAGCTCCTCGACCTTGCCGCTGCCAATCAGGAATTTGGCGGTTGGCCGATGACGCGGTACGTTAAAAAACGCAACGGTCTCGGCGCCGGCCGAATTTGCCAACTCCTGAAACTCCTGCGGATCTTCGCGCGCCTCAGGGTCCTGTCCATCCAAGTGAACGAGGATCACTCGCTCACCACCACCGTGGCGCTCAAAGAACAAAGGAGACTCCTATCAGGCGTTACCTGGCTCAGCGTCACCCACTTCGTCACCGGCTGCGCTAGGCAGGCGAATCGGACGAACTGGAACCACTGTCGAGATAGCGTGCTTGTAAACCATCTGGCTGACGGTGTTTTTCAGCAGGATCACGAACTGGTCGAACGACTCAATCGTGCCTTGCAGCTTGATACCGTTGACCAGGTAGATGGAAACCCCCACTTTCTCTTTACGTAAAGTATTCAAGTAAGGGTCTTGTAGCGAATGCCCTTTTGACATGTGCCGCACTCCTTTAAGGATCAATAATAAAAAATCGGAAAATAGATAGCTTATGGCCGTCACACCCCCAAGGATAGACGGCAATTGCAAGGACTCAGCTCAATATGGAGACCGTTCCCAAGTATTTCAAGGCGCGTGACAGATTGTCGCTGTCCAGGCTGTCCAACCAGTGCAAATCGCTCCAGCTGCGCAGCCAGGTGAACTGGCGCTTCGCCAATTGGCGCGTGGCGATGATGCCGCGCTCCTGCATCTCGGCTGACGACAGCTTGCCATCCAGATGATCCCAGACTTGGCGATAGCCTACAGCACGTATCGAAGGCAACCCTGGGTGCAGGTCACCTCTGGAACGCAGTGCTACGACCTCGTCCACGAACCCCTGTTCCAACATAATTGTGAATCTTTGTGCAATTCGGTCATGCAGCACCTGGCGATTTGCCGGGGCAATGGCCAGATTCGCCACAGTATAGGGCAATTGTGACTGTCCAGATGCGCCTGCGTCGGCACTTTGCGCAGTTTGTTTCAGCCTATGTTCAGTCATCGTCTGGCCACTTACACGCCAGACTTCCAACGCGCGCGTGAGGCGTTGAGGGTCATTGGGATGAATTCGCGCGGCCGACACCGGGTCCACGGCGGCCAACTGGTCGTGCAGGGCTTGCCAGCCAAGGCGCGCAGCCTCTTCTTCAAGCTCGGCGCGCACCTGCGCATCGGCTGGCGGCATGTCCGCCAGACCTTCCTGCAAAGCCTTGTAATAGAGCATCGTACCGCCCACCAGCAGCGGAATATTGCCGCGTGCGGTGATCTCCGCCATGGCGGCCAGCGCATGGGTACGGAAATCGGCGGCCGAATAGCTCTCGGACGGGTCGATGATATCGATCAGCTTGTGCGGATATTGCGCCAACAGTGCTTTGGAAGGCTTGGCCGTACCGATATCCATGCCCCGGTAAACCAGGGCAGAGTCGACACTGATCAGCTCGCACGGCAACACCTTGGTCAGCTCGATGGCCAAGTCGGTCTTGCCAGCGGCCGTAGGGCCCATCAACAAAATCGCGGGGGGCAAGGCACTCATCAGCGACCGCGCAAGAACAGTTTGTCCAGATCGTCCAGGCCCATCTGGGTCCAGGTCGGTCGGCCATGGTTGCATTGACCGCTGCGTTCGGTGTTTTCCATGTCGCGCAGCAGGCCATTCATTTCTGGCAGGGCCAGGCGGCGGTTGGCGCGAATAGCACCGTGGCAGGCCATGGTGCCGAGCAGTTCGTTGATATGGGCCTGGATGCGGTCGCTGGTGCCGTACTCCATGAGGTCCGCCAGCACGTCGGCGACTAAGCGGTTGGCCTCGGCCTGCTTGAGCAGCGCAGGGATCTGGCGGATGGCCAGGGTTTCCGGGCCCAAACGCTGCAGCTCAAAGCCCAGTTTCTGGAACACGCTGACATGTTCTTCAGCGCAATCGGCTTCACGCTGGCTCACCGCCAAAGACTCCGGCACCAACAGTGGCTGGCCGCTGAGGCCTTCGCTGGCCATGGCGATTTTCAAACGCTCATACATAATCCGCTCGTGGGCGGCGTGCATGTCTACCAGCACCAGGCCGTGGGCGTTTTCCGCGAGGATGTAGATACCCTTGAGCTGCGCCAGCGCGTAACCCAGGGGCGGAATGTCCCCTCCGCCCTCCGGCAACGCCACGGCACCCGGCTGGGCACCTGGCAGCGGCGCGAAAAACTCGCGATAGGCCGCCTGGGCCTCCGCCACCGGAACCGCCGATTGCGGGCGCGGTGTGTATTGATACTGGTAACCGGCCCCCGAGCCCGAACCCGGCGCTGTATAAACAGGCTGTGGCTGCGGCGACTGCAACAGGTTGCCCGCAAGGCTCATCTCGCCCTGAGGCCCAAACTCGCCAGCCTCCGGGCCACTTGGCCGCACCACTGCCGTCACAATCGGCGCAGACAGCTGGTCATCCGGACGCACATCGCCCAAGGCGCGGTGCAAGGTGCCGTAGAGGAAGTCGTGGACCATGCGCCCATCACGGAAGCGCACCTCATGCTTGGTCGGGTGTACGTTGACGTCGACCACCGACGGGTCAACCTCGAAGAACAGCACGAACGTGGGATGACGCCCGTTGAACAGCACATCGCGATACGCCTGGCGTACCGCGTGGGCCACCAGTTTGTCGCGCACCGCACGGCCATTCACAAAGAAGTATTGCAAGTCCGCTTGGCTGCGGGAGAAGGTCGGCAAACCAACCCAACCCCATAAACGCAGGCCATTGCGTTCGATTTCAATAGGCAGCGCCTGCTCCAGGAACCCCGAGCCGCAGATAGCCGAGACACGGCGCGCCCGCGCGGCATCATCATGGGCCTCGTGCAGGCTGAGGATGGTCTTGCCGTTGTGACGCAGATGAAACGCCACGTCAAAACGCGCCAAGGCCAGGCGCTTGATGACTTCTTGCAGGTGATCGAATTCGGTTTTTTCGGCTTTGAGGAATTTGCGCCGTGCCGGGGTGTTGAAGAACAGGTCGCGCACTTCCACCGAAGTGCCCACCGGATGGGCGGCCGGCTGCACACGAGGCGCCATGTCGCGACCTTCGGTTTCCACCTGCCAGGCCTGTTCGGCGCTGCGGGTGCGGGAGGTAAGAGTCAGGCGTGCCACGGAGCTGATCGAGGCCAGGGCCTCACCGCGAAAGCCCAGGCTCATTACCCGCTCAAGGTCTTCCAGGTCGCGAATCTTGCTGGTGGCGTGACGGGCCAACGCCAGCGGCAGGTCATCGGAGGAGATGCCGCTGCCGTCGTCACGTACCCGCAGCAGCTTGACGCCGCCCTGCTCCACATCCACGTCAATGCGCTTGGCGCCGGAGTCGATGCTGTTTTCCAGCAACTCCTTGATCACCGATGCCGGACGCTCAACCACCTCGCCTGCAGCGATCTGGTTGGCAAGGCGCGGGCTGAGCAGCTCGATGCGCGAGCCGTTGTTCAATACGGATTCGCTCATTACTGCGCCGCCAGTTCAGTGCCAGGGATGGTCAGCACCTGACCCACTTTCAACTCATCGGTTTTCAAGTTGTTGGCACTGCGCAAGGTAGCCGCCGAGACCTGGAAACGCACCGCCAGCATGGCCAGTGTGTCGCCGGGCTGCACGCGATGGTCACGCGGGCCCTGGGCAATCTTGCCGGAGTCGCGCAACCAGGCGATATATGTACCCGGCGGCGGGTTCTGCTGGAAGAACTGCCGGACCCCGGCGCTGATGGAGCGCGCCAGCGCCTGCTGGTGGCTGGCACTGGCCAGCTTGGACGCTTCGTTGGCGTTGGAAATAAACCCGGTTTCCACCAGGATCGACGGGATATCCGGCGACTTCAACACCATGAACCCGGCCTGTTCCACACGCTGTTTGTGCAGCGAGGTCACGCGACCGATATTGCTCAGGACCTTCTGGCCCACGTTGAGGCTGGAGGTCAGCGAAGCGGTCATCGACAGGTCGAGCAGTACGCCAGCCAGCATCTTGTCCTTGTCATCGAGCGATACGTTGCCGGCCCCGCCGATCAAGTCGGAACGGTTTTCGCTGTCGGCCAACCAACGAGCGGTCTCGGAGGTGGCACCGCGATCCGACAGGGCAAACACCGAGGCACCAAATGCAGCGGTGGACGGTGCCGCGTCGGCGTGGATCGATACGAACAGGTCGGCGCCCTTCTTCCGGGCGATTTCGGTACGGCCGCGTAACGGGATGAAGTAGTCGCCGGTACGCGTCAACTCAGCGCGATAGCCTTTCATGGCGTTGACCTGGCGCTGCAGCTCACGGGCAATCGCCAGCACCACGTCTTTTTCGTGCTGGCCACGGGAGCCGGAGGCACCTGGGTCTTCACCGCCGTGGCCGGCGTCGATCACCACAATAATGTCGCGTTTGCCCGCTGGTGCCGGCGGCAGTGGAGGCAACTTAACCTGCGGTTGCGACGTGCTGACCGGTACCGCAGGCACCGTCGCGACGCTTGGCGGCGATGGTGGTGCAGGCGGCGGGTTGGCATCGGCGGCGTTGTCAAACAAGTCGACCACCAGGCGGTTGCCGTACTGGGCGTTCGGCGCCAGCACAAAGCTTTTCGGGGTCACGGTCTTTTTCAGGTCGATCACGACGCGCAGGTCGGTCGGCGTACGTTGGGCCGAGCGCATGGCGGTAATCGGCGTGTTGGCGGTGGACACTTTAAGCGGCGCGGCCAGGGTCGCACCGTTGATGTCGATCACCAGGCGATCAGGCGCCGTCAGGGTAAAGACGCTGTGCTGGACCGGGCCAGACAGGTCGAACACCAGTCGCGTGTTATCCGGCGCTCGCCACAGGCGAACACTCTTCACCTGTGAAGCAGCCAGAGCATTGACAGTCATTGCCGCAAGCAACACCCCTACGACAGCAACCAACGCGCGAAAGCGCATACCTAACCCCACCAATTATTTGAATTCCAATGCCAAAGCGGCGCACCACGACTGGCCTCGCGCGCCCTGGGGCAACAACTTCAGCTGACGTCCTGATTCATGCGGCGTAATGGTAATGGTCAGGTCCGGCTTTGGCAAAAAGCCTGTGCCTTTATCTGGCCACTCGATCAGGCACAACGCATCTTCATCGAAGTAATCACGGATGCCCATGTACTCCAGCTCTTCGGGGTCTACCAGGCGATAGAGGTCGAAGTGAAAGGCGCGAACGCCGCCAATCTCGTAGGGTTCTACCAGGGTAAACGTCGGGCTTTTTACCGCGCCTGTGTGGCCCAATCCGCGAATGATTCCCCGGGACAACGTGGTCTTGCCCGCCCCCAGGTCACCTTCGAGAAAGATCAGCCCCGTTCCGGCCGTGACCTGAGCAATGCGATGACCGAACGCCACCATGGCCTCTTCATCGGCCAGGAATAGGATTACTTCAGGCACGGCGACTGCTCCTCCAACAATTGACGAATGGCAGGTATCAGGTCACTGGCCGCCAGCCCGCGACCAAAGGTGCCCTGGCGATCCCCGGCGGTGGCGTGCAACCACACGGCCAGGCAACTGGCCTCGTAAGCCGGCATGCCTTGGGCGAGCAAGGCACCCACCAGGCCGGCCAGGACATCCCCCAGACCTGCCGTTGCCATCGCCGGATGGCCTTGGTCGCATCGCGAAACACGCCCGTCCGGGCTGGCAATCAAACTGCCAGCACCCTTGAGGATAGCCACTGCATTGAATTTTTGGCTGATCGCGCGCGCCACCTTAAGGCGATCGGCCTGAACTTCGGCTGTCGAGATGCCCATCAAACGGGCGGCCTCACCTGGATGCGGCGTAATCACCGAGTTGGCCGGCAGGCTGATACCGCCCTTGGCCAGTTGATTCAGCGCGTCGGCATCCCACACTTGCGGCTGCCCGGCGTTGGCGGCAGCGGATAACAGGCTTTTGCCCCACGAGGCCTCACCGAGCCCCGGACCGATGACAATCACCGATATTTTTTCGAGCAACCCCATCAACTGGTTGGCCGAGCTCACGCCCACGGTCATGACCTCTGGCAAACGGGCCAGCGCAGGTGGCACATGCTCAACGCGCGTCGCCAGGGAAACCATGCCGGCCCCACTGCGCAAGGCGCTCTCGGCGCTCAGCAGCGCGGCGCCGCCAAAGCCGCGATCACCGCCGATGACCAATAGATGGCCGAACTGGCCTTTGTGAGCGTCCGGGGAACGGGCAACCAGCTGCGGCAAATGACCGTGCAGCAACGGTTGAACGTCGGGAATTTCGTGTTTTGTCTGCGGCATGCGTCTTCAAGCTCCGATGTCTGGCAGAATTATACGCATCTAACCTGTGGTTTCCCGTGTCTCATGCCTGCTATTACGTCCGATCTGCCCACCCTCGCCCAATCGATCAAAGACTGGGGTCGCGAACTGGGCTTTCAACAAGTCGGCATCAGCGGCCTGGACCTGGCCGAGCATGAACAGCACTTGCAACGCTGGCTCGACGCGGGCTACCACGGCGAGATGGAATACATGGGCGCCCACGGCAGCAAACGTTCGCACCCGGACGAGCTGGTGCCCGGCACCTTGCGCGTGGTCTCGCTACGCATGGACTACCTCCCGGGTGACACGCAAATGGCCCAGTTGCTGGCCAAACCGGAGAAGGCCTACATCTCGCGCTACGCCCTGGGCCGCGACTATCACAAACTGATCCGCAAGCGCGTGCAGCAACTGGCCGACCGCATCCAGGCACAGATCGGCCCATTCGGCTTTCGCGCGTTTGTCGACAGCGCACCGGTGCTGGAAAAAGCCATCGCCGAACAGGCCGGCCTGGGCTGGATCGGCAAAAATACCCTGGTGCTCAATCGCAAGGCTGGCAGCTATTTCTTTTTGAGTGAGCTGTTTGTCGACTTGCCACTGCCAGTGGACGCCCCCCACAGCACCGAACACTGCGGCCGCTGCACCGCGTGCCTGGACATCTGCCCCACCAATGCCTTCGTCGGCCCGTATGTGCTGGACGCCCGGCGCTGCATTTCGTACCTGACCATCGAGCTCAAGAGCGCGATCCCGGAAGACTTGCGCCCACTCATCGGCAACCGGGTGTTCGGCTGCGATGACTGTCAGATCGTGTGCCCGTGGAATCGTTTCGCTCGCGCTACCGCCGAAAGCGATTTCAAGCCACGGCACAACTTGGACAACGCCGAGCTGGCCGAGCTGTTCATGTGGGACGAAGATAAATTCCTCAGCAGCACCGAGGGCTCGCCCCTGCGTCGCGCCGGTTATGAGCGCTGGCTGCGCAACCTGGCAGTCGGTTTGGGCAACGCGCCGTCAAGCATCCCCGTGCTGGAAGCCTTGAAGGCGCGTAGGGATTACCCTTCTGAACTGGTACGCGAACACGTCGAGTGGGCACTGAACCAACACGCCACTCGCTAGTGCACGTCGTCGTTGTAGACGAACTTGGGCATTTCCAAGTGAAAGCGGATCGCCAGCAGACGCAATAGAAAGCCGCTGAACAGGGTCAGCAGAATCGATTGTTCACTGGGCAATTCGAGGTAGAGACACAACATGTAGAACCAGGCGGCGAGGAACGACACGCTGGCGTAAAGCTCACGGCGGAAGATCAGCGGAATGTCGTTGCAGAAGATATCCCGCAGGATGCCGCCAAATACCCCAGTGATCACCCCACTGACCGAAGCCACCAGCATGCCGTGGCCCATCTCTAGCGCGGTCATGCAGCCGATCAGGGTGAACGCCACCAGGCCCACGGCGTCGAGCGCCAGGAACAGCGAGCGCAAGCGGCGCATCAACGGGGCAATAAAGATCGTCACCAGCGCCGCGATAGAGGTCAACACCAGGTATTCCGGGTGTTTGACCCAGGTCAACGGGTAGTGCCCCAGCAGTACATCGCGCACCGAACCGCCGCCCAGCGCCGTCACGCAGGCGATCAGCACTACGCCAAACCAGTCCATACCGCGCCGCCCAGCGGACAGCGCGCCCGTCATGGCTTCGGCGGTGATGGCGATGAGGTAGAGCATCAACAGCATGATGGCGATCCTTGCGATTAGGCCGGCAGTCTAATCATTTGGTGAGGGCACCAAAAGGGGGCGCTAGGCGAAAGACCGAGTCGCGCCCTTCGCGAGCAAGCCCGCTCCCACACTTGACCGCGTTTATCCTGGCGAAACGCGGTCAAGTGTGGGAGCGGGCTTGCTCGCGAAGGCGTAAGGCCAGGCGCCGCTTAATCAAGCCTTGATGAAGTGCTTACGGTAATGCTGCAACTCGGCAATCGACTCGCGAATATCATCCAGCGCCAAGTGCGTACTGCCTTTATGGAAGCTGTCTTTGACTTCCGGCGCCCAACGCGCAGCCAACTCCTTGAGCGTGGACACATCCAGATTGCGGTAGTGGAAGTAGCTTTCCAGCCCTTTCATATGGGTATAGAGGAAGCGGCGATCCTGGCAGATGCTGTTACCACAGATCGGCGACTTGCCCTTTGGCACCCATTTCTCCAGGAAAGCGATGGTTTCGGCCTCGGCCTCGGCCATGCTGATACGGCTGTCACGCACGCGCTGGGTCAGGCCGGAATTACCGTGGGTGCGGGTGTTCCACTCATCCATGGTGGCGAGCACGGCGTCGCTGTGGTGGATGGCGATCACTGGACCTTCGGCCAAGGTATTGAGGTTGCTGTCGGTGACAATCGTGGCCATCTCGATGATGACGTCGGTGTCAGGGTTCAGACCGGTCATTTCCAGATCGATCCAAATCAGGTTCTGTGGGTTTTGCATGGCTTGATTCTCTTGGCACCTTGGCGTAGCTGCGCAGTTTAGCAGGCAGGGGCGTGCTAGACTCGCGACCGTTTTACCTAACCTTTGCATTATCGACACGGAACACCAATGGCCAAACGCCAGCTCAATCGTCGCCAAAACTGGCGCATCGAAAAGATTCAGGGTGAACGCGCCGCTCGCGCCGCCAAACGTGAATCCTCCGCCGTGGAAGCGCTTGAGGGCGGCGACCTGGGGCCTGAACAAACAGGCCTGGTGATCGCGCACTTTGGCGTGCAGGTTGAAGTCGAGGCGCTGGAAGGCGAACTCGCAGGCCAGGTGTTCCGCTGCCACTTGCGGGCCAACCTGCCTGCGCTGGTCACCGGCGACCAGGTGGTATGGCGCGCGGGTAACCAGGGCATCGGCGTGATCGTCGCCCAATTGCCGCGCACCACCGAACTGCGCCGCCCCGACAGCCGGGGCCAGCTCAAGCCGGTGGCGGCCAACGTCGACATGATCGTGATCGTGTTCGCGCCGCTGCCCGAGCCTCATGCCAACCTGATCGACCGCTACCTCGTGGCAGCCGAACATGCTGGCATTCGCCCGTTGTTGCTGCTGAACAAATTCGACCTGATCGACGAGCAGAACGCCCCGGCGCTCAACGCGTTGCTGGCGGTGTACCGCACCCTGGGTTACCCGGTGCTGGAGGTGTCGGCCCATCACGGTAATGGCATGGAACAACTGCAACAGCAGTTGGACGGGCGCATCAGCGTATTTGTCGGCCAGTCCGGCGTGGGCAAGTCCTCGCTGGTCAACAGCCTGCTACCGGAAGTCGAAACCCGCGTAGGCCCGCTGTCGGAACTGTCCGGCCAGGGCACTCACACCACCACCACCGCGCGGCTGTTTCACTTCCCCGGCGGCGGCGAGCTGATCGACTCCCCGGGCATTCGTGAATTCGGCCTCGGCCACGTCAGCCGCAGCGATGTGGAAGCGGGCTTTATCGAGTTCAACGACCTGATCGGCACCTGCCGCTTCCGCGACTGCAAACATGACCGCGAGCCGGGTTGTGCATTGCTCAAGGCCTTGGAAGATGGGCGCGTGCAGCAGCAACGGATGAACAGCTATCGGTCAATTATTGCGAGCTTGCCAGAGAGCAGTTACTGACTTACCCCGTGTAGGTGCGAGCAAGCTCGCTCCTACACAGTAGAAACAACAAGGCCGCGATGATCGCGGCCTTGTTGTATGTGCAGTTTAGGAACCCGTCTTAGGCGCCGTAGGATCTTTCATCCCACCATCATCAAACAGGTTCAGCTTCTGCCGCAGCTCATGAGCCGGCAGTGGTTCCTGGCCTGGCGGAATGGCGTTCGGGTCGGCTGGCACTTCACCTGGCGCACCTGCACCTGGGGTCGGTGCCGGCGGCGGTTGATCACCCTCGATGGCACGCTGGGCCTTTTTGGTCAGCACTACGATATCGATTCGACGGTTGACCGGGTTGTAAGGGTCCGCATGATCAAACAGCTGCGAGGACGCAAACCCCACCACCCGCGCCACTTGCGGATCAGGATAGCTGCCCGCTACCAGCGCGCGGCGTGCGGCGTTGGCGCGGTTGGCCGAGAGTTCCCAGTTGCCGAAGTCGCCCTGGCCCGCATAAGGCTTGGCGTCGGTGTGGCCACTGATGCTGATCTTGTTCGGCACCGCCTTGATGGTGTCGGCCATGGCCAGCAGGATGTCTTCGAAGTACGGCTTCAGGCGCGCACTGCCAGAATCGAACATCGGCCGGTTGGCGGCGTCGGTGATCTGGATGCGCAAGCCTTCAGGCGTGATTTCAAACGAAATCTGATCCTTGAACTTCAGCAGTTGCGGGTTTTCCTCGACCTTGGTCTGCAACTCTTGCAATAGCAGCTCCAGGCGTTCCTGCTCGACTTGCTCAGCCATGGCCTCGACGGTGTCGCGCTCGATCGGGATTTTTTCCTGGGGCGCTTCAGTCTTGATTTCCGGGTTGATGGTGCGCTCAGGCGACAACTGCGGCGAACCGCCGAGGTCGATCACAAAGGGTGTACCGCTCTCCGAGAAACCAATCGGGTCTTTGAAGTAGCCGGCGATGGCGATCTTCTGTTCCGGGGTGGCGGTGGACATCAGCCACAACACCAGGAAGAACGCCATCATCGCCGTCGCAAAGTCGGCGAAGGCGATTTTCCAGGCGCCACCATGGTGCCCCGCAGCGAAGCGCTTGACGCGCTTGATGATTATCGGCTGGTTGTTTTCCATGGCTTAGCGACCGCGAACCGCTTGTTCCAGCTCGGCGAAGCTTGGGCGATGTTTCGGGTACAACACTTTGCGACCGAACTCCACCGCCAACGACGGTGGCATGCCGGAAGCGGAGGCTACCAGGCTGGCCTTGATCGATTCGTACAGGTTGATTTCTTCCTTGGCGTCATGCGCCAGGGAGGTCGCCAGCGGACCAAAGAAGCCGTAGGCCGCGAGAATACCGAAGAAGGTACCCACCAGCGCCGCACCTACGTGCATACCGATGGCTGCCTGGTCGCCCTCACCGAGGGAGGCCATGGTCACCACGATACCGAGTACCGCCGCCACGATACCGAAGCCGGGCATGCCGTCGGCAATACCGGTTACGGCGTGAGACGGGTGTTCCAATTCTTCTTTAAGGCTGAACAGTTCCATGTCGAACAGGCCTTCCAGCTCATGGGGGGCCATGTTGCCGGAGGACATGATGCGCAGGTAGTCACAGATGTAGGCGGTCATGCGCTCATCTTTGAGCACGGCCGGGTACTTGGCGAAAATCGGGCTGGCGGCGGCGTCTTCAATGTCAGCCTCAATGGCCATCATGCCTTCGCGGCGGCTCTTATTGAGGATCTCGTAGACCAGGCCCAGCACCTCTAGATAGAAGGTGTGGGTGAAGCGCGAGCCGAACATGCCCAGCGACTTCTTGATCACGTGCATGGTCATGTAGCCGGGGTTCGCCTGCAGGAACGCACCCAGTGCCGCACCACCGATGATCATCACCTCGAAGGGCTGGATCAGCGCAGCAATTTTACCGTGGGACAGGACGTACCCGCCGAGCACGCTTGCGAAGACGACGATGATGCCGATAATTTTAGCCATAGGAGATGAGTACTTGCGCCGTCGGGTTCATGGACATATTTGGGGGAACTGAAAAACTCTTGTTCTACTTATCGGCAAAACTGCGCCAGACTATAGCCCGTTAAGGCGAAAAGCCAGTTCGGCCCGTTCCGGGCGTGTTGACCGCAAGTGATGATCGCGCCCCTACCATGGCTAATGAAACGACAGTCCCATCTGTAAGACCTTTCTCTCTCGCCGCTTGGATCAAGCGCCTGGACGATGTGTTGCTGCCTGTGCCCCAGGCCAGCCACGACCGCGTAAGCAGAGCCATCCGCGATAACCGCAGCTCATTACGAGATATTGCCGAGCTGATGCAAAACAGCCCGGCGCTGGTACTCAGTGTGATGCGTGAGGCCAATAGCCACACTCAAGGCAGCCTGGCGGAGCCAGCGGAAAACCTTGAAGTAGCGCTCAATCGACTAGGCCTAAAGCGGGCCGAAGAACTGCTGGCGCGCCTGCCCTCAGTGCCGGCCCAAGAAATTCCCGTAGCGCTGCGCCAGCTATTGCTGGTGAGCCAGCATGCCTCGCAGCAAGCCAACGGTTTGTTCGGCAGTCGCCTGGCGCGCCTGTGGCAAGACATTCACTGGGGCAGCCTCCTGTTCTTGTCGCCACTGTGGCCGATGGCGGTGGCCTATCCCAAGCTCCTCGAAGAGTGGGAATTGCGGGTTATCCACAAGGGCCAGTCGGCGCGCGAGGTCGAGCAAGAACTGTTCGGCGTACGCCTGCTAGATTTGTGCGTGGGCCTGACCGAGGCCTGGCACCTGCCGATCTGGGTATCCCAGGGCTATAACCTGCTGCTGAACGAACAGCGCCTGCTGGTCAAGGCGCTGCATATCGCCCGCGAAGACGATCCACTGCGCCACCAGCAATTGCTCGATGCCGAACCCAACCTGCGCCGCTGGCTGAACCAGCCCGCCAATACGGTGCTACTGGCAAACGGCTTGGCAATGTCAGCCCAAGAGTCCTGGACCTGCCCGCACACCGAACGCTGGCAATACCTGACCGCCCTGTACCTGCAACAGCCACTGGGTGAAGTGCAGCAACAGGTTCACCAGCAAGCCGTGACCAGCGCGCGCACCACCGTGATGCCCGACCTTTGGCACCCCGCGCTGTCGCTGATCTGGCCGTGGCATGTGCAAAAGATTCATCGCGGCCTGCTGCCTGCACCCCCGCCCACCGCCGAAGCCCTGGCCATCTGGCGCAAGCGCTGCACCGAGCTGCTGGTAGAACCCAGCCGCTTCGCCAACGCCATGCACCTGACTACCTGCGCCAAGGAAGCCTTGGTGGCCAGCGGCATGCAGCGGGTCATGCTGCTGATGACCGATCGCGCCCAGAGCACCTTGCGCGTGCATCAGGTCGACGGGCTGCCGAAGGACGCTGCCAACTTGAGCCTGGATGTGGTCAACAGCACGCTATTGCAGCGCTTGCTGGAAAAGTCCGCCCAAGTGCGCCTCAACCCGGACAATCACGCGCAGTTCTCCGCACTGCTGCCGCCGATCCTGCGCCGCCTGTTCAACGGCGAACACCTGCTGCTGCGTTCCCTGAGTTGCAACGGCAAAGTGGTGATGCTGATGGTGGCCGACCAAGGTGGCGGACCGTTCTCGGAAACCACCGTGCAGGCCTTCGGCAAAACCGCCCAATGCATCGAAAAAGCCCTGCACTGCTTTACCAACCGCAGCGCCTGATGCTTGCGCTACAATCGCGGTCCTTTATCGCCAACATTTGTGCCCAGGAGACCTCACATGCCTGACTTCTCTGGCTTGCCGCTGGTGATCGAATCCAGCGACCTCGTCGGTCGCCTCGATGCCGAACACCTGATTCTGGTGGACCTCACCAGTGCCGCCCGCTACGCCGAAGGGCATATCCCCGGCGCGCATTTCGTTGACCCCAAGCGCACCCAACTGGGCCAGCCGCCAGCCCCCGGCCTGCTGCCGCACAAGGCTGACCTTGAAAAACTCTTCGGCGAACTGGGCCACACCCCCGACGCGACCTACGTGGTCTACGACGACGAAGGTGGCGGCTGGGCCGGTCGCTTTATCTGGATGCTCGACGTGATCGGCCACCAGAAATACCACTACCTCGACGGCGGCCTGCTGGCCTGGCTGGAAGAAAAACACCCGGTCTCCACCGAGGTGCCCGTTCCTGTCGGTGGCCCGGTCAGCCTCACACTGCATGACGGCCCAACGGCTACCCGCGAATACCTGCAAAGCCGCCTCGGCGCTGCTGACTTGGGTATCTGGGACGCACGCGGCCCGCTGGAATATTCCGGTGAAAAGGTGCTCGCGGCCAAAGGCGGGCACATCCCCGGCGCCGTGAACTTCGAATGGACCGCTGGCATGGACAAGGCGCGCAACCTGCGCATCCGCCGTGACATGCCGCAGATCCTCGAAGACCTCGGGTTGACCAAAGACAAAGAAATCATCACCCACTGCCAGACTCACCACCGCTCTGGCTTCACCTACCTGGTGGCCAAGGCGCTCGGTTATCCGCGAGTCAAAGGTTATGCCGGTTCCTGGGGCGAATGGGGCAACCACCCCGACACCCCCGTTGAGATTTAAGGTTTAAAGGACAGTCAATGAAAAAGCAGTTGTTCATCCTCAGCCAGTACTTGCTGCCACACCACTTGCTGTCGCGCCTGGCCGGCTGCGTTGCCGAGTGCCGTGTGCGTTGGTTCAAGAACGCCTTCACCACGTGGTTCGCCAAGCGTTATCAAGTGGACATGTCCCAGGCCCTGGTTGAAGACGTGACCGCCTACGAGCACTTCAACGCGTTCTTCACCCGTGCCCTGAAAGACGGCGCCCGCCCGCTGGACCAAACCCCTGGCGCGGTGCTGAGCCCTGCCGATGGCGCGGTCAGCCAACTGGGCCCGATCGAACATGGTCGCGTGTTCCAGGCCAAGGGCCACAGTTTCAGCGTGCTGGAACTGCTGGGTGGCGATTCCGCCGTGGCAGCGCCGTTCATGGGCGGCGACTTCGCAACGGTTTACTTGTCGCCGAAGGACTACCACCGCGTGCACATGCCACTGGCCGGTACCCTGCGCGAGATGATCTACATTCCGGGGCGCATCTTCTCGGTGAACCAGACCACTGCGGAAAACGTACCGGAGCTGTTCGCACGCAATGAACGTGTGGCCTGCATTTTCGACACTGAACGCGGCCCGATGGCCGTGGTGTTGGTGGGTGCGATGATCGTCGCGTCGATTGAAACCGTGTGGGCTGGCTTGGTGACGCCGCCAAAACGTGAGCTGAAAACCTTCCGCTACGACGAAGCAGCGCGTGCGCCGATCCATTTGGAAAAAGGTGCGGAGCTGGGTCGCTTCAAGCTGGGTTCGACTGCGATTGTGCTGTTCGGGCCGGATCAGGTGAAGTGGGCTGAGGAGTTGGCGGCAGGCACTCCTGTGCAGATGGGCCAAGGCATCGCGGCACCTAAAGCCTGACCCCAAACAGAGTTGAAGCTGGAACCCTATCAATGTGGGAGCTGGCTTGCCTGCGATGCCGGTGGTGAATCCAACACCGCTATCGCAGGCAAGCCAGCTCCCACATTTTTGATCCCATTCCTACAGGGGAAGGAGAGTTACAGCTGACCGTCGCGGTCACGGAAGCCCAGCAAGTACAACACCCCATCCAACCCCAGCGTCGAAATCGCCTGCTTAGCCGACTGCTTCACCAACGGCTTGGCGCGGAACGCCACACCCAGCCCGGCAATCGCCAGCATTGGCAAGTCATTCGCCCCGTCGCCGACCGCAATGGTCTGCTCCAGGCGCAAACCTTCCTTATGGGCCAATTCCTTCAGCAAATCCGCCTTGCGTTGTGCGTCGACAATCGGCTCTACGGCCACACCGGTCACCTTGCCATCCACCACTTCCAGTTCGTTGGCGAACACATAGTCGATGCCTAGCTTGGCCTGCAATTGCTTGGCGAAGTAGGTGAAGCCGCCAGACAGGATGGCGGTCTTGTAGCCCAGGCGCTTGAGTTCGGCGAACAGGGTCTCGGCGCCTTCGGTCAGGCGCAGCGAGGCGCCGATGGAGTCCAGTACGCTGACGTCCAGCCCCTTGAGCAGCGCCAGGCGCTCCTTGAAGCTGGCGCGGAAGTCCAGCTCACCGGCCATGGCGCGCTCGGTAATCTCGGAGACTTGCTCGCCCACACCGGCGGCCTTGGCCAACTCGTCGATGACTTCGGCCTCGATCAGCGTGGAGTCCATGTCGAATACTGCCAGGCGGCGGTTACGACGGAACAGCGAATCTTCCTGGAAGGCGATGTCGACATTCAGCTCCTGGGCCACGCTGAGGAATTCGGCGCGCAGGGCCTGTGGGTCGGCCGGCTCGCCGCGCACGGAGAACTCGATGCAACCCTTGCCTTTGTCGGCTGGCGTGTCCAACGGCATGCGACCCGACAGACGGTCGATATGGTCGATATTCAAACCGTATTGCGCGGTAATCGAGCTGACTCGCTGCAACTGCTCGGCCGTGACCTTGCGGGTCAACAGCGTCACGATGTGGCGTTTCTTGCCTTGGCCGGCGACCCATTGCTGGTAATCGGCTTCGGACACCGGGGTGAACCGCACCTGTTGATCCAGCTTGTACGCCGTAAACAGGATGTCCTTGAGGACCGAGGACGCCTGTTCATTGCTCGGGATCTCGACCAGGATGCCGAACGACAGCGTGTCGTGGATCACCGCCTGGCCAATGTCGAGAATGTTCACACCACCTTGGGCCAGAACGCCGGTAATGGCGGCGGTGAGACCCGGGCGATCTTCACCGGTGATGTTAATCAGGACAATTTCGCGCAAGGCGCACCCCCAGGCTGGAAAAAAACCGCATTCTACCCACTTTCAGTGACCATCGGGCACAGCCAGCGCTTTGCCGGTTCTAGGGCTGTCGCTATACTGCGCGTCAACTTCACGGACCAAGAGCCGAGCGCAAGTGAACCGGCCCACGCCAGTAAAAACCGATAACTTCTTCCTGCTGATCTTCCGGGCACTGCGCCACCGCCGTGTACCGATCGCATTACGCATCGCCAGCCATAACGTGATCCTGGTCGCCTTGGCCCTGGTGATCTATGCCTGCGTGATGGGCTTGCAGTTCAAACAGGCCATGCACGAACAAGCCGACGCCCTGGGCGAGAGCCTGACCACGCAAACCGCCACCTCGGCGACCGAGCTGTTGGTGTCCAACGACATCCTCAGCCTCAACGTGCTGCTCAACAACCTGACCAAGAACCCGCTGGTGGCCCACGCCGCCATCTACAGCGTGGACAACCGGATCATGGCCGAAGCCGGGCAGCGCCCGAAGAACGGCCTGCTGGGTGAAGCGGAAGGGTTGTATCAGAGCAACATCACGTTCCAGGACGTGAAGGCCGGCCAACTGCGCATCAGCCTCGACATGCAGCAATTCCAGCAGCCGATGACCATCAGCCTGCAAAGCATGGGCATCCTCAGTGCGATCCTGCTGGCCTTGGCCCTGGCCTTGAGCCTGCGCCTGGGTCGGCATATCTCCACGCCGTTGATGCAATTGCGCATCTGGCTGCGGGACATCGACGAACACACCCCGGCCACCGACCGCCAGGATGAGATCGGCGACCTCGCCCGCCAGCTTCACGCCAGCTTTGCCCCAGAGCCTGTGGTGCGCGAGGCTGAGCCCGAGCCTGAATTCGACGACACCGACTACGGCGACGAACCCGAGTTTGAAGTGCGCGACCTGCGCGAGCCGGGTTTCGACGAAGCCCCACCTGTGGCGGGCCTCAAGCCTGCAACCCGCAAGGCGATCCAGGCCGAAGAAGACGAATTGGACGACGAAGACCCGTTCGCCGATTTGCGCGACACCTCGGACGGCAGCCCTGCCACCGCCCCCAAAGCCGCGCCGGTGCCGGTGAGGAACGCCGAGCCCCAGCACAGCGCCGTGCTGGCCGTGCAACTGGGCGCTCAGGACCAACTGCGCCGCCTGCCGCGCGCACGCCTGACCGAGTTGCTGGAGCGCTACCGTGACTGCCTCGACCAGGCCGCCTCGCTCTACCAGAGCGAACTGCACACCCTGAACGACGGCAGCACGCTGATGCTGTTCCACAGCGAAGACAGCGGCGAAGATTACCTGACCAACGCCATCTGCTGCGGCGAGCTATTGCGCGCCTTGGGCCATGCCCTGCAGATCGAAGTGGCGGACAGCGGCATCACCCTGCAACTGCAACTCGGCCTGACGGTGAGTGATGACCTGTTCGGCATGAGCCAGATCGACCTGCTGCTCACCGAGAGTGCACAGGACGCCCTGGCCCTGTCCCAGCACAGCCGCAACCTGTTGTTGGTGGAGCGCAAGATCAGTGAAGACTCGCTGATCCGCCAGCGCGCCCGTATCCGCCCGATCGCCAGCCCAGAGGGCGCAAGCTGTGTGGAGCGGTTGATGGAGCCTTATCCGTCGATGCTGGAACGACAGCTGGCACGGATGCACGAGACCCGCACAAAAAGTTAACTATGCGGGCTCGCTACACCCCCCAACAAAAAGGCCCGCTGAGTCAGCGGGCCTTTTTTGTATCTGCGGTTCGGCTTAGAACCTGAACACTTCCATATCCGTACGAATCGGCGTGGCCATTGGCATCTTCGGCTTCTGTGGCTCAGCCGGCTTGGCCTGGACCGGAGCCTGCTTGCGTGGCGCCTCGGCAATCGGCGGTTGGTTGGCCAATGGCTTGAGAGCTACCGACAACTGCTGCGCCAAGTGCTGCAACAACACGCCTTGGGCCTGGACCTGGGACGCGGTGGTGCCGGTGTGTTCTTCCTGCAAGTGCACGATGCGGTTATCGCGCACCTGGCCACGGCGGTCGATCAAGCGCCATTGCGCATCGAGGATCGCCGGCTGCGACGTGCCGGAGTCGAGCCGGGTAATGGTCAACAAGACCTGCACATCCGGTGTAAAACCCGCTGGCGCAGGCGACAGGACCACGCGCTGGCTGTCCAGTTGACCGGCCACCTGACGCAACATTAATTGGTTGATGTCGGACGATAAGCTGCCCGCCCAACGACCATCAGTGGAACCTTGCAGGCTGCCGTCGTTCTGACGTTGCAGCAGGGTTTCGCGTTGCAGGTAGTCAGCAACGACCACCGGACCCAGCAAGACAGCCATGCCAGCAGTTTGTGCTGGCTGAGCCGGACTTCCGCTGTCCAGCTGGTACAGCGACACCGGTTGGTGTGTGCTGCAACCCGCCAGCCCCAGAAGGCCAGCGAGCATAAAAATTAAAGGAAGGCGTGGAGCAGTCATCATCCCATCCAGGTGGCTGCCACAAGGCGAACCACAATGTAATACTAAAAATAACCTAAACACGCTCGGCCACGCCGGCGCTGGAAAGGCCATATCATCCGTGAATATGCGCCATGACTCCAGCGCCAAAGCGCCGATCTACGCGTTAAATCGTAGATCGGGGGCTCTAATACGCCTTAAACGGGCGTTTCCACTAACAAAGCATCTACCCGCTGGAAACCACGTGGCAATTTGTTACCACGTCGACCACGCTCGCCCTTGTAGTGTTCCAGGTCGTCCGGCCGCAGCGAGAGCGTGCGTTTACCGGCTTGCAGCACCAAGGTGGCGCCTTCTGGGATGACCGCAATGTCAGTCACATACTCCTCGCGACTGGCCACCCGCTCCCCGGGAATACCAATAATCTTGTTGCCCTTGCCTTTGCCCAACTGCGGCAGGTCGCTGATCTTGAACACCAGCAAGCGCCCTTCGGTGGTGACCGACGCCAGCCAGTTGCTCTCGCGGTCGTCTACCGGACGCGGCAAGATGACCTTGGCGTTATTCGGCAGGCTTAACAGCGCCTTGCCCGCCTTGTTCTTGGCCTGCAGGTCTTCGCCCTTGACCACAAAGCCGTAACCCGCATCAGAGGCAATCACGTACAGCGCGTCATCGTCCGGCAGCAGCACGCACTCGAAATTCGCCCCCGGAGGTGGCGTAAGGCGTCCGGTCAACGGCTCGCCCTGCCCCCGTGCGGAAGGCAAGGTGTGCGCCGGCACCGAATAGCTGCGCCCGGTGGAGTCGATAAACACTGCAAACTGATTGGAACGCCCGGCCGCAGCGGTTTTAAAGCCGTCGCCCGCCTTGTACGACAAGCCAGTGGCGTCAATATCATGCCCCTTGGCGGAACGAACCCAACCCTTTTCCGACAGAACGACGGTAATTTTCTCGTTTGGCAGCAGCTCGGTTTCTGTCAGCGCTTTCGCTTCCGCACGCTGGACGATCGGCGACCGACGGTCATCGCCGTAGGTTTCGGCGTCTTTGATCAGCTCACTGCGCACCAGCTTCTTGAGCTTGGCTTCGCTGCCCAACAGGGCTTGCAGCTTGGCTTGTTCCTTGAGCAGCGCGTCCTGTTCGTCACGCAGCTTCATTTCTTCCAGTCGCGCCAACTGACGCAAGCGGGTGTCGAGGATGTAGTCAGCCTGGATCTCGCTCAGTTCGAAACGCGCGATCAGCTCGGCTTTCGGGTGCTCGGCGGTGCGGATGATGTGGATCACTTCATCCAGGTTGAGGTAGGCGATCAACAAGCCGTCCAACAGGTGCAGGCGGCGCTCGACCTTGTCCAGCCGGAATTGCAGGCGGCGGCGTACGGTCTGCACGCGGAACTCCAGCCACTCCACCAGCAGGTTGCGCAGGTTTTTCAACTGCGGCTTGCCGTCCAGGCCAATAATGTTGACGTTGACCCGATAGCTCGACTCAAGGTCGGTACTGGCAAACAGATGCTGCATCAGCACTTCGTGGTCAACCCGGCTGTTGGTCGGGATGATCACGATGCGGCAGGGGTTTTCGTGGTCGGACTCGTCACGCAGGTCGGCGACTTGCGGCAATTTCGACGGCTTGGCCTGCATCAACGCGGCGATCTGCTCCAGCACCTTGGCGCCAGACACCTGGTGCGGCAGTGCGGTGACGATAATGTCGCCATCTTCAACGTGGTACACGGCGCGCATGCGCACCGAGCCCTTGCCGGTTTCGTACATTTTCAACAGGTCGGCGCGCGGCGTGATGATTTCCGCTTCAGTCGGGTAGTCCGGGCCCTGGATATGCTCGCAGAGCTGCTCCACCGTGGCCTTGGGCTCATCGAGCAAGCGCACGCAGGCCGTGGCGACTTCCCGCAGGTTGTGCGGCGGCACATCGGTGGCCATGCCCACGGCGATACCGGTGGTGCCATTGAGCAGGATATTCGGCAAACGTGCTGGCAATACCAGCGGTTCATCGAGGGTGCCGTCGAAGTTCGGGCCCCAGTCCGCAGTGCCCTGCCCCAATTCGCTCAACAAGACTTCCGAGTAACGCGACAGGCGCGCCTCGGTGTATCGCATGGCGGCGAAGGACTTGGGATCATCCGGCGCACCCCAGTTACCCTGGCCGTCCACCAGCGTGTAGCGGTAGCTGAACGGCTGCGCCATCAGCACCATGGCTTCGTAGCAGGCGGAGTCGCCGTGCGGGTGGAACTTACCGAGCACGTCACCGACGGTACGCGCCGACTTCTTGTGCTTGGAATCGGCGTCCAGGCCCAACTCACTCATGGCGTAGATGATGCGCCGCTGTACCGGTTTCAGACCGTCGCCGATATGCGGCAAGGCACGGTCCATGATCACGTACATGGAGTAGTTGAGGTAGGCATTTTCGGTGAAGTCAGCCAGCGACCGGCGTTCTACGCCATCTAAGCTGTCTGCGAGGATGTCACTCATGCGGGCCTCATCATTGTTTGGTAAGACGCAACGCAAATGGCGCGGCGTCGGGTCAATTCAAGAAATTCAATCATCAAGGCTGGGTACTCCAGCCACCGGCCGGGGCGGCGAAACGATAGACCACCGGACGCTTTTCACCATCGGCACGCGGGCCGAAGTTGTTGTCGATACCCAGCCAGGCACCGTCTGCGTCTATCACCAGGGCTTCGGCCAAACCATAAGGCTGGGGATACCTGCGTTCAGGCGTCAGGGTCTCGTCGGCAAACGACCAGCACAGCTCGACCTTGGCCGTGACTGCATCACGCCGGCAAATCTGGAACGCATTGCGCTCCAGGGTAAACAGCTTGCCGTTGAACAGCGCCAAGTCGGCAAAATCCTTGGATACGGCCTTGGCTTTGGGAAACTGGGCCGGTTGCATTTCCTGGCCGGCCTCGCTTAACAACACGCAGGGGCCGTCGCAATTCCACAGGCTTTGCCCGCGCTTGATCGAGACAAGCCCGCGCCGCTCACGCTCCGCTGCCAGCCATATCTGATTGCCCTCGGGGTTGATCGCCAAGCCTTCGAACAGGGCATTGAAGTGCAGCAACATGCCACTGGCGCGCGCTTCACGCACCATGCCCGGGGCAATCTTCAACCACTCGGGCGCGCCATTCACCGGCAGTTGCAGCACCGCCGCGTGGGCTTCGCTGACAATGTAGCGGTTGCCAGCGGCATCGCAGGTGATGCCCTCAAAATCCAGGTCGCCACCACGAATGAACGAAGCGGCCTTGGTGCGCGAACGCAACCCCCAGGGCAGCCCGGACTCTGGCACCGGTGGTACCTCGATTTTCACCGTTTCGGCCTGCCAGGTCGGCGCACTGATATCCAGGCGATAGATCTGGTCGTCATCGCGGTCGGAAACCGTCCACAACGCCTTGCCACACTGCGCAAGACCTGACAGGTTCCCGCCGCGCATGCCGTCCACCGGGTGTTCGGACACCAGTTTCAACTCAGCCACGGGCGCGGCAGCCACCTCGGTGGCCGCCAACCCGCTGAACATCAGGATCGCCAGGGCGAAACCTGTGCGCATCAGCCCAGAACCTCGGCCAGGTTGCCTTTGGATTCCAGCCAGGACTTGCGGTCCGGCGCGCGCTTCTTCGCCAGCAGCATGTCCATCATTTCCGACGTAGCGGCGTAGTCTTCCAAGGTCAGCTGTACCAGGCGCCGGGTGTTCGGGTCCATGGTGGTTTCGCGCAGTTGCGGCGGGTTCATTTCACCCAGGCCTTTGAATCGCGTGACCTGTGGCTTGCCGCGTTTCTTCTCGGCCACCAGGCGGTCGAGGATGCCATCGCGCTCGGCTTCATCGAGGGCGTAGAAAATCTCCTTGCCCAAGTCGATGCGGTACAGCGGCGGCATGGCGACATAGACGTGACCGGCATCCACCAACGGGCGGAAGTGCTGGACGAACAGCGCGCACAGCAACGTGGCGATGTGCAAGCCGTCGGAGTCGGCGTCAGCGAGGATGCAGATCTTGCCGTAGCGCAGCTGGCTCATGTCCGCTGCGCCCGGGTCAACACCAATGGCCACGGCGATGTTGTGCACTTCCTGGCTGGCCAGGACTTCGCTGCCATCGACTTCCCAGGTGTTGAGGATCTTGCCGCGCAACGGCAGGATCGCCTGGAACTCCTTGTCCCGCGCTTGCTTGGCGGAACCACCGGCGGAGTCACCCTCTACCAGGAACAGTTCGGAGCGCATCGGGTCTTGCCCGGCGCAATCGGCCAGCTTGCCAGGCAATGCCGGGCCCTGGGTGATGCGTTTGCGCTCGACCTTCTTGCTGGCCTTCAGGCGACGGCCAGCGTTGTTGATCGCCAGCTCTGCCAGGGCCAGGCCCAATTCAGGGTGCTCGTTGAGCCACAGGCTGAACGCGTCCTTAACCACACCGGAGACAAACGCCGCGGCCTCGCGAGACGACAGGCGCTCTTTGGTCTGACCGGAGAATTGCGGCTCCTGCATCTTCATCGACAGCACGAACGCAATGCGCTCCCACACGTCTTCCGGCGCGAGCTTCACGCCGCGCGGCAGCAGGCTGCGGTATTCGCAGAATTCGCGCATGGCATCCAGCAAACCCTGGCGCAAACCGTTGACGTGGGTGCCACCCTGAGCTGTCGGGATCAGGTTGACGTAGCTTTCCTGCACGCTGTCGCCGCCTTCGGGCAGCCACAGCAGCGCCCAGTCGACGGCTTCTTTATTACCCGCCAGGCTGCCGCAGAACGGCTCGTTGGGCAGGCGTTCAAAGTCGCTGACGGAGTCTTCCAGGTAGGAGCGCAGGCCGTCTTCGTAGTGCCACTCGACCTTCTCGCCGGTGCCTTTGTCTTCAAAGGTCACCAGCAGGCCTGGGCACAACACAGCCTTGGCCTTGAGCACGTGCTTGAGGCGGCTGATGGAGAATTTCGGTGAATCGAAGTATTTCGGGTCCGGCGCGAAGTACACGCTGGTGCCGGTATTGCGCTTGCCAACGGTGCCGATCACCTCCAGGTCGGTGGCTTTGTAGCCATCGGCGAAGGTCATCTGGTACTCGTTGCCGTCGCGCTTGACCTTCACCCGTACCAAAGTGGACAGGGCGTTGACCACCGAGATACCCACCCCGTGCAAACCACCGGAGAACTGGTAGTTCTTGTTCGAGAACTTACCGCCGGCGTGCAGCTTGGTGAGGATCAGCTCGACGCCCGGCACCCCCTCTTCCGGGTGGATGTCCACCGGCATGCCGCGACCATCGTCGGACACTTCCAGGGAATGGTCAGCGTGAAGAATGACATGCACCGACTTGGCGTGGCCGGCCAGGGCTTCGTCGACGCTGTTGTCGATGACTTCCTGGGCAAGGTGGTTCGGCCGGCTGGTGTCGGTGTACATGCCGGGGCGTTTGCGCACCGGGTCGAGGCCCGAGAGGACTTCGATGGCGTCGGCGTTATAAGAGCTAGCGCTGGGAGTGGCCATGGGGTCTCGTCGTGAGTCTTTCGATTAAAAAGTGACCTGCGATTTTTACAGTGACGAAAAATCGAAGGATTGGTACTGATCTGCGCCAATGCCGGCAAAACTGAGCAGCGCCGGCAATTGCTGGGCAAACCCCTGGTAGCCATGGTCACCGCCGGCCTGAATGCGCAAGGCACAGGCCCGGTAATACTGCTGGGCGAGGCGATAATCCAGCGTTTCATCGCCGGTCTGCAACCACACCTGATAACGCGCCGCATCCTGGGGCGCCGCCACTTCCAGCTCGGCCAATGCCGTGACGTGGTCGTGGGTCAATTCCCAGGTTTCATCGGTGTAGAGGTTCTTCTGGGTGCCCAGGTAGCCGTCGAACATCCGATGAGGGCTGACCGCCGGGTTGACCAGCAGCGCCTTGAGGCCATGGCGCTCGGCAAGATGGGTTGCATAGTAGCCGCCGAGTGAGCTGCCGACCAGCAGTGGCCGCCCCAGTTCAGCGATAGCCGCCTCCAACTGAGCAATTGCCTGACGGGGATGGTGATGCAGGGCCGGCACGCGCAGTTGATCGGCCAGGCCGAGGGTGTCCATCACCGTGATCAACTGGCAGGCCTTGTTGGACGCAGGCGCACTGTTGAAGCCGTGGATATACAGGATCGAAGCGGACATGCCGGGCTCTCCGTGCTTCAGCCAAAGAGGCGCAGTTTACAGGGATCGAAGCCCTGTGTGATGACCTCGGTCCACAGGACACAGAAGAACCCTGTGGGAGCTGGCTTGCCTGCGATTGCGGTGTATCAGCAACCCATTTATTAGCAGGCAGACCGCTATCGCAGGCAAGCCAGCTCCCACATTTTTGATCAGTGTTTAGGGCGGTTAATAACCGTTACTGCCGTAATCCACGGTAAAGGCGAAGCCCTGGACCCGCTCCACCCCCGTCTCCAACCGTCCGTCGGCATGCAGGCGCAGCCAACGGTAACCCGGCGCCTGTTCGCTGACTTTGAAGTCCTCACTGCCCGGCGCGAACTGGATGCAGGTGGACGGCGACGCCAATAAACGCACGCCGTTGCGCTCGCGGTCGATTTCCTGGTGCACGTGGCCCCAGAGTACCGCCCGCACCTGCGGAAAACGGTCGAGCACGGCAAACAGGGCCTCGGGGTTGCGCAGGCCGATGGGCTCCATCCAGGCACACCCGATAGGCACCGGGTGATGGTGAAAGCACACCAGATGATGACGACTCGGTGCTTCGCTGAGGGCTTGGGCGAGCAATTGCAGTTGCTGGTCTTGCAGATAACCCGGCACCGAACCCGGCACGGCGGAATCCAGCAAAGTGATGCGCCAGTTACCAATATCGACCACCGGCTCCAAAAAATCACTGTGCACAGCAGCGAGGGCCATGACCTGCGGTTCGTCGTGATTGCCAGGAATCCAGCGTGCCGGCACGCCCATTTGCTGGGTCATATCGCGAAACTGCTGATACGACTCCAGCGTACCGTCCTGGGACAGGTCCCCCGTGGCCAGCATTAAGTCGATCTGCGGCTGCTGCGCCCTTACCAAATCGATCACCCGCTGCAGGCTTGCGCGGGTGTTCATGCCCAGCAGCGTGCCGTCGGCCTCGGCAAACAGGTGGCTGTCGGAGAGTTGCACCAGCAACGCCGGCGCATCGGGGGTCACGGTGGATACGCTCGGCAAGGCGCTCTCCCAAGGCAATCACAGGAATGGACGTGTGGCGTGATTATGCTGGGCAGCACACCAAAGAGGAAATACAAGGAATCAGATGCAGTTCACATCTACCGCACGACTTCGAACTCATGGCCCAAGGCCAGGCAGTGGCTTAACCATTCACCGAGGAACACATTGAGCTGTGCTTTCTCATCGGGCTGGTGCATGAACACGTTCGGGTAAGGATAGATGCTGCGAAAGCGTCGTGCATGCTCGGCGCTGATGACTTCGGCCATCCGCGCGTCGTGGTACACCTGCACTTCCAGCTGCGGCACCGGCAGCCATGGCAGGCTGTGCTCCTGGCGCACGCGCAGGGTGGTGGTGTACGGGCAGTTGACGATCACTTCCAGGGTCAGCACGCCGAGCATCTGGTCGCCATGGGTCACGCCAATGCGCCGCGCCGCTGGGGCATGGCGCATGTCCGGCAGCAGACGCATCAGCCGCGCATAGTTGGCCTCGCAGGCCGCTTGCAACCCAATCAGGTCAACTCGATAACGTTCCCGTGCCTTTACTGCCATAACCCCCTCACTTCCGCGCGATTAAGCGCAAGCCATTGCAGGGCGATAATGCTGGCTGCGTTGGAAATTCTGCCGTCGCGCACCGCTTGCAGGGCATCCTCGAACGCCCAGGTGGTGACGCGGATATCTTCTGCCTCTTCTTCCAGTCCATGGACGCCACCCACCCCTGTGCTGTCGCAACGGCCCAGGTACAAGTGCACATATTCGGTACTGCCGCCCGGCGATGGGAAATACTTGGTGATCGGCCACAGCGCGGAGAACGTCAGCCCAGCTTCCTCCTCGGCTTCGCGGTGCGCAACCTCCTCCGGCTCTTCATCCCTGTCGATCAGGCCGGCAACCATT
Source organism: Pseudomonas sp. PGPPP1 (assembly GCF_002255865.1). Lineage (NCBI taxonomy): Bacteria > Pseudomonadati > Pseudomonadota > Gammaproteobacteria > Pseudomonadales > Pseudomonadaceae > Pseudomonas > Pseudomonas sp. PGPPP1. Next base: position 42,068 of record NZ_NKIG01000027.1, read on the forward strand.
TCGATCAACCATGGGTTGTCGGTGCGACCCATGGCGCCAACGCGAAACTGCTCGTTCAATACCACTTCGTCGCGTTGCGGGTCGTAGGGCAATACGCACACAGCATCATGACGAACAAAGACTTCGCGGTTGATCACGCGGCTCATGCCACCATCGAATTTCTCGTGGCGCAATTGCAGGCGGTCGAGCTGATAGAAGCCCTTGAAGGCATTGTCGCGCTGAACGATTTCAATCTTGCTCGGCGTCGATTTTGCGAAATCCGTCATGTCCCTTCCTCGTTGTGCCTGCGCATTTGGCGCCATCCTAACGCGCTCGCACCCGTTGGTGCAGCCCCTTTCCGGTTGCCGGGATAGACGGCGGGCGTCAAACTCACTCTAATAAGCTTAGTGGCGAACTGACTGCTTTGTTGGTAGTCGAAGCTCCACTCTTTTCGCTTTCCATCGATTTACGAAGGACACACATGTCGCTTTTAAAAATCGCCTCCGTGGCCTGTATTGCCTTGACCCTGGGTGCTTGCCAGAGCCTGTTCCAACCCAGCTACCTCAAGCCGCTGGACACCCAGCCGGATGCCTCGGAGCAGATCAAGCCCGGCTGCGACAGCCCTGACTGCCCGCTGGTGAACATCGACACCGTGCACTTCCCCACCGAACCGCAACTGGACACCCTGGTGGAGCAGCGCCTGCTGCAAATGACCCGCACCACGCCAGGCGCCAGCGTACCGGCCACATTGAATGCCTATCGGGACAAGTTCTTGCGTGAGTCGGCCGACCGCAACAGCATGTACTTGCAGGCCAAGGTACGCGAACAGCATGACGGACTGGTGATCGTTGAGGTGTCCAGCTACCTGGACACCGGCGCCGCCCACGGCGAGCCAGGCCGAGGGTTCATCAACTATTCGCGCATTCTTCACAAAGAGCTGAGCCTGACCGACATGTTGCTGCCGGGCCAGGAGCAAGCGTTTTGGAATACCGCCAAAGTCGCCCACAACAGTTGGCTGATCAACTCGCAGATGGACCGCGACCCGGAGTTCGTGAAGAACTGGCCATTCCAGAAAACCCCTAACGTGGCCCTGACCAGCAACGGCGTGGTGCTCAAGTACAACGTGGCGACCATCGCACCGTATGCATTGGGGCTGATCGAGATGACCATCCCCTATGCGCGCCTCACCGGTGTGCTCAAGCCTGAGCTGGCGCCCGCGCGGCACTGAAAACCCGGCCAAGGATGAATTGCAACAGCCCTGCCAGCACCAGCGCCGGCAGGGTCGCGCCAACATCCGGGTACAGGTTGGCCAGCATGTGGTAGGTTGCGATACCACCCAGCCAGGCTAACAGCGCCGACCAATGCAGGTTCGCGACCAAGCCCTGGCCTCGGCGACGCAGGATGAAATGATCCACCAGCACCACGCCAAACAAAGGCGCGAACACCGAGCCGATCAGCAGCAGGAAGTTCTGGTACTGGGCCAACAGCGCAAAGCAGGCAATCAGGGTGCAGATCACACCGATAGCCAGGGCCAGGTGCTCGACCTTCAGGCGCAACAGAATGCCGCAGGACACTGCCGCCGAGTGAATATCGGCAAAGGCATTTTCCGACTCGTCCAACAGGATCAGCAACAGCGGAATTCCCAGCCCCGCACCGGCCAACGCCAGCAACAGCGCATTCACTTCACCACTTGGCGCAAATGCCAGGGTGTAGGCCACGCCAAGGCTCATCAGCCAGAAATTACCGATAAAGAAGCCGAATGCTGTGCCGCCAAACACGCTTTTTGCGCGTTTGCCGAAGCGCGAGTAATCGGCGATCAGCGGCAGCCACGACAGCGGCATCGCGATGGCAATATCAAAACCCACCGCAAACGGCATCGAACCGTCACCGGCCTGGGCCCACAGGGCAGCGAGGTCAGCTTTGGCAAACAGGTTCCAGGTCAGCCATAGGCAAGCCGCGAGCAACAGCCAAATACCCCATTTGCGCAGGATCTGGCGCACGAAGGTCAGCGGACCACTCACGGCCAGCAGTGTGGCCAAACCACCAAAAAACAGTGTCCACAGCAACGGGCTGGCCAGCAGGCTACCGTCGCTGAACGCGCGCGCGCCCAACAAGCTGGCGGCGTCGCGCATCACGATGATCTCGAACGAACCCCAGCCGACCAGTTGCAGCAGGTTCAACAGCGCCGGCAGGCTCGCGCCTTTGGCGCCCAGGCTGAGTTTCAGGGCAGCCATGGCAGACAGGCCGGTGTCGCTGCCGATCACACCGACGGCGGCCAATAGCAATACGCCGACCAGCGTACCGAGGAAGATGGCCAGCAACGAGCCAGACAAACCCAGGCCCGGCGCGAGCAAGGCGCCGGTTTGCAGGACCATCAGGCCGATGCCGAGGGAAAACCACAGGGAGAACAGGTCGCGGGCGCCGAAGACTCGTTTGTCACTCGGCACTGCAATGTCGGGGGAGTAGGTACTCGGTTGAATGTTCAAGGGGGGGTTATCTCTGATGGGACATGTGTTGTTTGGGAGATTGCTTTCGCGAGCAAGCCCGCTCCCACATTTGGAATGCGTTTCAAATGTGGGAGCGGGCTTGCTCGCGAAGAGGCCGGTACAGGGGCCGACAATCCCGGGTCAGACCTTTTTGTACAGCTGACTCCCTTCCTGCTTGAACCGCTCCGCCTGCTCCGCCAAGCCCTTGGCCACATCCACATCCACCGCCTCAATGCGCTGGTTGGCCGCGTACTCACGCACTTCCTGGGTGATTTTCATCGAGCAGAACTTCGGCCCGCACATCGAGCAGAAATGCGCGACCTTGGCCGAATCTTTCGGCAAGGTTTCATCGTGGTACGAGCGCGCCGTGTCCGGGTCCAGGCCGAGGTTGAACTGGTCTTCCCAGCGGAACTCGAAGCGCGCCTTGCTCAAGGCGTTATCGCGAATCTGCGCGCCTGGATGCCCCTTGGCCAAGTCCGCCGCGTGGGCCGCGATCTTGTAGGTGATGATCCCGGTCTTCACGTCATCCTTGTTCGGCAAGCCCAGGTGTTCCTTGGGCGTGACATAGCAGAGCATGGCGCAACCGAACCAGCCGATCATCGCCGCACCGATACCGGAGGTGATGTGGTCGTAGCCCGGTGCAATGTCGGTGGTCAGCGGGCCGAGGGTGTAGAACGGCGCCTCGTCGCAGCACTCCAACTGCTTGTCCATGTTTTCCTTGATCAACTGCATCGGCACGTGGCCCGGGCCTTCGATCATGGTTTGCACGTCGTGCTTCCAGGCGGTCTTGGTCAGCTCGCCGAGGGTTTCCAGCTCGCCGAATTGCGCGGCGTCGTTGGCGTCGGCGATGGAGCCTGGGCGCAGGCCGTCACCGAGGGAGAAGCTGACGTCATAGGCCTTCATGATTTCGCAGATTTCGTCGAAATGCGTGTAGGTGAAGTTCTCTTTGTGGTGCGCCAGGCACCACTTGGCCATGATCGAACCGCCACGAGAAACAATGCCGGTCACGCGCTTGGCGGTCAGCGGCACATAGCGCAGCAAGACGCCGGCGTGGATGGTGAAGTAGTCGACGCCCTGCTCGGCCTGCTCCACCAGGGTGTCGCGGAACAGCTCCCAGGTCAGGTCTTCGGCCGCGCCGCCAACTTTTTCCAGGGCCTGGTAAATCGGTACGGTACCGATCGGCACGGGCGAGTTGCGGATGATCCACTCGCGGGTTTCATGGATGTGCTTGCCGGTGGACAAGTCCATCACGGTGTCCGAACCCCAGCGAATGCCCCAGGTCAGTTTCGCCACTTCTTCTTCGATGGACGAACCCAGGGCACTGTTGCCGATGTTGCCGTTGATCTTCACCAGGAAGTTACGGCCGATGATCATCGGTTCCAGTTCGGTGTGGTTGATGTTGGCCGGGATGATCGCGCGGCCACGGGCGATTTCTTCGCGCACGAATTCCGGCGTGATGATCTTCGGCACGCTGGCGCCAAAGCTGTGGCCGGCATGTTGCTGGTCCAGAAGGCCGGTGGCGCGGGCTTCTTCGAGCTTCATGTTTTCGCGGATGGCGACGTATTCCATCTCGGCGGTGATGATGCCTTTGCGCGCGTAATGCATCTGCGTGACGTTGGCGCCAGCCTTGGCACGGCGCGGGTTCTTCACATGGGCAAAGCGCAGTGCGGTCAGTTCAGCATCGCTGAGACGCTGCTGGCCGAAGTGCGAGCTGAGGCCCGGCAGGCGCTCGGTGTCGTTGCGCACTTCGATCCACGGCGAGCGCACGTCGGCCAGGCCTTTGCGCACATCGATGATCACATTGGGGTCGGTGTAGGGGCCAGAGGTGTCGTACACGGTGACCGGCGCGTTGATTTCACCGCCGAAATCGGTGGGCGTCACGTCCAGGCTGATTTCTCGCATGGGCACGCGGATGTCCGGGCGAGTGCCCTGTACGTAGACTTTTTGCGAGCGTGTAAACGGCTGCACGGAACCGGAGTCGACCTTGGCCGATTCACTCAGGTGCACGGTGTTTTTGAGTTTTGTACTTTTTATTTCTGTGCTCATCACGGGCTCTCCAACTTATCCAGGCGGTGGATTTTTGTCGGAGCGAACCTGTGACGGATGGACGCACTGAAACCAGTGCTGTGCTTGGCGCACGAGGGCTGTTCGTTTTTTGAACAGCATCCCGGACGAAGCACAAGAGGACTCGCCGGGTGACGAGAAATCTTGTTCCCTACGCAGGCGCTAACCTGATCAGGTTCAACGGGATCCGGTATTTACCGATCTCAGCCTTCCAACAAGGCACCCCGACAAGAACGCGGCCAGTCTAGACCATGCCGTGGGCAAATTGCCAATACCGGTGTATTCAGCGTGATGAATGGCGTGATTGCGGGATTGTTGCGCAGGGTCAGCGCCACTACACTCGGGCACTGCCACAATGCTTGACGCCAGGAATGGCCAGCCTTAGCCTTGGGCGCTAAATTATCGCCGTAATATTAAAACTAGGGATCGACTCATGCTGCGCAAACTCTCACTGGCGCTCGCCGTGTCTTGTGCGACCAACGGAATGGTCTGGGCAGCAGAAGCGCCCTTGTCCGCCAAAACTGACCTGGTCAGCGTCTACCAGGAAGCAGTAGACAACAACGCCGACCTGGCCGCCGCCCGCGCCCAATACGGCGCGCAGAAAGAAGTGGTGCCCCAGGCCCGCGCCGGTTTGCTGCCGAATTTGTCGGCAGGCGCAGACAGCAACAATGTACGCACCCAGATCTCGCAGCCTGCGGCCACGGCCAATCGCGATGCGCACTCGTGGCGCGCAACCTTGAGCCAGCCGCTGTTTCGCGCCGACCGCTGGTTCCAATTGCAAGCAGCCGAAGCTGTCAACGAACAGGCCGCCCTGCAACTGTCGGCCACCGAGCAGAACCTGATCCTGCAGAGCGCCGAAAACTACTTCGCCGTACTGCGTGCACAGGACAACCTGGCGTCGACCAAGGCCGAAGAAAACGCGTTCAAGCGCCAGCTCGATCAATCCAACGAGCGCTTCGACGTAGGCCTGTCGGACAAGACGGATGTACTGCAATCCCAGGCCAGCTATGACACCGCCCGCGCCAACCGGATCCTGGCGCAGCGCCAGGTGGAAGACGCCTTTGAAGCGCTGATCACCCTGACCAACCGCCAGTACAACTCGATCCAGGGCATCGTCCACACCTTGCCCGTGCTACCGCCGGCGCCGAACGACGCCAAGGCGTGGGTCGAAACTGCCGGGCGCCAGAACCTCAACCTGCTGGCCAGTAACTATGCGGTAACCGCCGCCGAAGAAACCCTGAAACAGCGCAAGGCCGGCCACGCACCGACCCTCGACGCCGTGGCGCAGTACGAAAAAGGTGACAACGACGCCCTCGGTTTCAGCAACCCGAACCAGTTGCCGGTGCCCTACGGCGGTGATGTTTCACAGCGCACCATCGGTCTGCGCCTGAGCATCCCGATCTACAGTGGCGGCCTCACCAGCTCGCAAGTGCGCGAATCCTATTCGCGCCTGGACCAGACCGAGCAACAACGCGAAGGCCTGCGCCGCCAGGTGGTGGAAAACACCCGTAACCTGCACCGCGCGGTGAACACCGATGTGGAACAGGTACAGGCGCGCCGCCAGTCGATCATCTCCAACCAGAGCGCGGTGGAAGCTACGGAAATCGGTTATCAGGTGGGCACGCGCAATATCGTCGATGTGCTGGACTCGCAGCGCCAGCTGTACTCGTCGGTGCGCAACTACAACAACAGCCGCTACGACTACATCCTCGACAACCTGCGCTTGAAGCAGGCGGCGGGCACGTTGAACCCGGGGGATTTGCAGGATCTGGCGCGGTATCTAAAGGCGGACTACAACCCGGATCGGGACTTCCTGCCGCCGGATCTGGCCAAGGCGGCTGCCGAACAACTCAAGGCCCGCCCCAGTTACTGAACCCTGTGGGAGCTGGCTTGCCTGCGATAGCATCACTTCGGTATGCCTGATGCACCGAGGTGCCTGCATCGCAGGCAAGCCAGCTCCCACATTTGGGTTAGGTGCTGAGTCAGTGACTTAGGAGTTTGCCCAAGCCATCCAGCAAGCGCTTCAAGGCGCCCTGGTTGGCCTGCATCACCTTCAACCCCGCCTGCCCCATCTTGCGCGCATCCTGCGGCAGTTCGAACAATTGCCGCACCGCCTCGGCCAGCCCTTCGGCGTCATCCACGGCTCGCAATGCCCCGGCTTCGCGCATCATCGCGGTGATTTCGAGGAAGTTGAACACGTGCGGCCCCATGATCACCGGCAAGGCCAATGCCGCCGGTTCCAGCGGGTTGTGCCCTCCGGTCGGCACCAGGCTGCCGCCGACAAAAGCGCTGTCGGCCAGGGCATAGAGGAACAGCAATTCGCCCATGGTATCGCCGAGCAACACCGAGGTTTGCGCGGTCACCGGCTCACCACTGGAGCGGCGCACAGTCGCAAAACCTTCCCGCTCGCTCAGCTCGAACATCGGACCGAATCGCTCCTGATGCCGTGGCACCAGGATCAGCAATGCGTTGGGGTAGCTGTCGAGCAATTGGCGATGAGCCGCCAACACCACTTGATCTTCGCCTTCATGGGTACTGGCCGCGATCCACACCGGGCGCTCGCTGGCGCCCCATTGTTCGCGCAGCGCTGCTGCGCGCACGGGCAATTGAGGGTCGATGGTCAGGTCGAACTTGATCGAACCGGTGACGTCCACGGTTTCCGGGCGGGCGCCCAGGCTGAGGAAGCGCTGGGCTTCAGTTTGCGTCTGCACGGCAAGCAGGCTCATCTCTGCCAGCATCGGCGCGGTCAGCTTGGCGAAACGCCCGTAGCCCTTGGCCGAACGTGCCGACAACCGCCCGTTGGCCAGTGCCACGGGAATCCCGCGCTGAGCGCAAGCGTGGATATGGTTGGGCCACAGCTCGGTTTCCATGATCACCGCCAACTTCGGTTGCACGCGATCAAGAAAACGCTTGGCGGCGCACGGCAAGTCATACGGCAAATAGCAGTGTTGGATGCGCGGCTCGTTGGCGAACAATGCCTGGATCCGCTCGGAACCGGTGGGCGTCATGCAAGTGACGGTGATGGGAAGGGTCGGATAACGCTCCAGCAACCCGCGCACCATCGGCGCGGCGGCGATGCTTTCGCCCACCGACACAGCGTGTACCCAGATCCCGCCCGGCTGCAGCACCGGCAAGCCATAGGAAAACCGCTCGCAGACGCGCTTGGCGTAGGCCGGCGCCTTGCGTGCGCGCAGCCAAAGACGTAAAGCCACCAACGGCAGCGCCAGGTAAAACAGACAGCTGTAGAGAGTTCTATTCATGGCGGCGGAGTTTATCGGCTTTTTCAGTCAATCGCGCGCAAGCACTCGGCAAAACGTTCGGCCAGGAAGCGCGCAGCCGGGCCCAGGTGCTCGTCGCGCCGCCAAACCAGCTCCACCACCAGGGCCGGAGGGGTCCACTCGCTGTCCAGTTCGATCATTTGTTGATGGTAAGTCGGGTACTGCACGATGTGCCGGGGCAGCCAGGCCCAGCCCAGGCCACTCATCAGCCATTCGGCCAACACGTAGAAACTGTCGGCGCGCCACACCAAGGGGCTGGCGGCTTCGCTGCCGGGGTAGACACTGGTCTGGGTCGACATCAACAACTGGCGAAACTGCGCCAAGCGCTTACAGTCCACATAGGCCTCCTTGGCCAGCGGGTGATTCACCCCGCACACCGTGACCATTTCCACACTGCCGACCACCCGCCGCTCAAGCGCTTCGGGGATCTGGTCGTGATAGAACAACAGCCCCAGGTCGGCCTTGCGCTCCACCAGCTTGCGCGCCACATCGCCTTGGGCGGCGCTGGAAAGCTGTACTTCCAGATGGGGAAATTGACCGGCCAGCGCTTCAAGGCTGTCGAGCACCGGCTGGAATAGCATGGCTTCATCCTGGGCCAGGCGCAGGCAGGCTTCTTCGCCGCGAGTCAGTGACAAGGCCCGGCCATTAAGCCGCTCACACTGGCGCAACACCTCACGCGCTTCCTCCAGCAATACGCTGCCGGCTTCGGTCAGGCGCGGCTGACGGCCGCTGCTACGCTCAAACAGGCTCAGGCCCAGGTCAGCTTCCAGCAAGGCGATTCCGGTACTGACCGCCGACTGCGCCTTGCGCTGGTCCCGCGCTACCGCCGAAAACGAACGCTGCTCAGCGACGCTGACAAACAGGCGCATCTGCTCTAGGTTCCACTGCACGCTCATGGCTCAACCCATCTTCAATCCAGATAGGTAATGACTTTATCCCATCTTCTGAAGCGTTAGAATGGCGACCTTATTAAGCACGCCCCACACCGAGGATTACCCCATGAATGCCGCCTACCTCTATCTGGCCATTGCCATCTGCTCGGAAGTGATCGCGACCGTTTCCATGAAAGCCATCAAGGGCTGGAGCACGCCGATTCCGTTGCTGCTGGTGATCGTCGGGTATGCCACGGCCTTTTGGATGCTGACCCTGGTGGTGCGCACCATTCCCGTAGGCGTGGCGTATGCGGTGTGGGCCGGGATGGGGATCGTGATGGTCAGCATCGCCGCGCTGTTTATCTACGGGCAGAAGCTCGACACCCCGGCGATCATGGGCATGGGCCTGATCGTGCTGGGCGTGGTGGTGATTCAACTGTTCTCGAAAACCGCCGGGCACTGACCGCCACTCAACAGCCTGTATACTGCGCCTCTTGTCTTGAACACTGAGGTCGCCCATGCCATCCGTTATTTCCACCGACGTCCTGATTGTCGGCGCCGGGGTTGCTGGCCTTTGGCTGAACGCGCGCTTGCGTCGCCAGGGGTTTTCCACGGTGCTGGTGGAAAGCGCCACTTTGGGCGGTGGGCAAAGCGTGAAGTCCCAGGGGATCATTCACGGCGGGGCGAAATACGCCCTGCATGGCGCCCTCACCGGCGCGTCCGAAGCCATTGCCGACATGCCGCGCCGCTGGCGTGAAGCGTTGGCGGGCACTGGGGAACTGGACCTGACCGGCGTGCGCGTACTGTCCCAAGCCCATTTCCTGTGGTCGCCCGGCACCCTCGCCGGCAACCTCACCAGCTTCTTTGCGAGCAAGGCCGTGCGCGGTCGAGTCGACCAGGTCAAGGGCGATGACCTGCCCCCTGCCCTGCAAGACCGGCGCTTCAAGGGCAAGGTCTATCGGCTGGCGGAACTGGTGGTGGACGTGCCCAGCGTGATCGAACGCCTCGCACAACTGGCTGGCGACGGCTTGCTTTCCGGTCAGCGCATCGAACCGCTGCTGGAAGGCAACAAGCTGGTGGGCTTGAAGGTGGATGGCCGCGAGATCCGCGCCCAACGCATCGTGCTGAGCGCCGGGGGTGGCACCGCCGATTTGCTTAGCGACCTGGGCCTGAGCAAACCGGCCATGCAAAAACGCCCGCTGCACATGATCATCGCCAAGGGCCCCGGTCTTAAACCGCTTTACGCACACTGCCTGGGCGGCGGTACCAAACCACGCATCACCGTCACCACCCATCCGGCCGCCGATGGCAATTGGGTGTGGTACATGGGTGGCGACATTGCCGAGGCTGATGGCGTGGCACGCACGCCAGCTGAACAGATCGCCACTGCGCAGAAGGAGTTGGCGCAATTGCTGCCATGGATCGACATGAGCCAGACCCAATGGGCCACCCTGCGCGTGGACCGTGCCGAACCCCTGCAATCGGGCCTGACGCGTCCCGACAATGCCTTCGTCTTTGAAGAAGGCCGCCTATTGGTGGGATGGCCTACCAAGCTGGCCCTGGCACCGGACTTCGCCGATCGCGTGATCAACAGCCTGGAACGTGATGGCATCCGCCCAAGCGTCGCCGAGCCGTTGCCGGAGCTGCCAAAACCCGCCATTGGCGTACCGGCCTGGGAGCAATTGTTGCCATGAGCCTGCCGACCTTGCACGACCTGCATCGCCCCCTGGGCAGCACTGGCCTGTTGGTATCACCGTTGGGCCTGGGCACCGTCAAGCTGGGCCGTGACCAGGGGGTTAAATACCCCAATGGCTTCCAGATCCCCGATGATGACGCCGCACGCATGCTGCTGCGCCAGGCCCGCGAACTGGGCATCAACTTGATCGACACTGCGCCGGCCTATGGCATGAGTGAAGAACGCCTGGGGCCGCTGCTGCGCGACCAACGCAAGGATTGGGTGATTGTCAGCAAAGTGGGCGAAGAGTTCGAGAATGGCGTGTCCAGCCACGATTTCAGCGCCGCCCATACCCGGATGTCGATTGAACGCAGCTTGAAGCGACTTGAAACTGATTTTATCGATCTGGTGCTGGTGCACTCCGACGGCAACGACCTGCACATCCTCAACGACTGCGAGGTCTACCAGACCCTGGCGGCATTGAAACAGGAAGGCAAAATCCGGGGATTCGGCTTCTCCGGCAAAACTGTCGAAGGCGGCGTGAAGGCTCTGGAACAGGGCGATTGCGCGATGGTGACCTACAATTTGAACGAACAGACCGAGAAAGCCGTCATTGACTATGCAGCGGCGAACGGCAAGGGCATCCTGGTGAAAAAGGCACTGGCCAGTGGCCACGTCTGCCTGGAGCCCGGAGTGGATCCAATACACGCCAGTTTCATGTTGTTGTTTGCGCAAACGGGTGTCGCCAGTGCTATTGTCGGGACCATTAATCCGCTGCACCTGGCCCACAACGTGGCGACTGCTGCCAAGGTCATTCGTCAACTCTGATGCCGCCGACGCGGCCGACCCCGTCGCAAGAAGGAGCCGACATGCCGCGAACGCTCATAAGAAAAAACCCCAGTAACTTTAAAACACTGCCGCTGCACGTCGAAGCCACCCCCGAAGGCCTGAGTTACCAGAGCGTCGGCATGCCGCTCAACTTTGCCCAGACCCTGCAACGGCGCAAGCCGGTAGAGGTGGCCGACCCCGAGCGTTTCGCACTGGAGTTGGCGAACCTGGGCGTGTCGGTGCGACTGACCCTGCATTGGCAAAACAAGGATTACTGGGTGCTGGTGCGCCAGCGTCGCCAGGACCGTGGCGACGTAGTGCTCAAACTGATCTCCGGCTACGTCCCCGCCCACGAACTGAACCTGCCACTGCACACCGCCATCCAGGAAATCGCCGAAGAATGCCTGCTGGAGACGCCTGAGGGCTGGCTCAGCGGGCGATTCAACGACACTTGGCTGCCCGCCCCCTATTCTGCCGCGCTGCATTACCGCGAAGCCCTGCCGTTTCGCCTGAGCCCGCTGTCCGGCGCCGCGCGCCCGGTACGTTGCGCCACCACTCAATTGATCGAGCGCCCACGGGCCTACGTGCACCTGCCCACGGCGTCGTTGCAGTTGATCTATGACCTGCGCCTGGAGGTGCCCAAGGAAGCCAAATCCCTGAGCCTGTTCCATGTGGACGAGCGCCTGGAAGGCGACCAACTGGTCGCGCGCCTGGACCGCCAGCGTCCGGACCTGTACCTGATGCCACTCAAGGACGGCCAACCGCTGGCTGAGCTGTACACCGTCAAGAAAGACCAACTGTACCCAGCCAGCACGCGGGGTTTGTACCTGGCGGAAAGCTTCGCACAACAGGAAGGCTGGCTGGTGCGTGAGGAGCGGATTCGCTGGAAGGATTGGCTGCGCCAGCAAGGGTTGGCTGAGCCGGAGAAAGAGTCGAAATTGAAGCGCCTGGCACAGCGGGTGCTGCGCAAGATCGTGCCGAAGAAAAAAGCCAATCGCTAAAACCAATGTGGGAGCTGGCTTGCCTGCGATGCAGTCACCTCGCTACATCAGGTAGACCGAGGCGATATCATCGCAGGCAAGCCAGCTCCCACATTTGGACTTGCATCAACCCTTGAGCAAGCGTTCCAGGCCGACCTTCAAGGGTGTCGGCTCGGGCAACGTGAAGCTCGCCAACAGCCGCTGGTTATTCGCCCGCGAATGCTTGATGTCTCCCGAACGTGGCGGGCCATAAGTCACGGCGGGCAAGCTGCCGACCGCTTCTTCCAGCGCCTGCAATACCTGCTTGAGGGTAGTCGTGCGGTTCCAGCCCACGTTGATCGCCCCCAAAGGCGCTTCTTGCGCTTCGATGGCCTGCACCAATACCTTCACCAAGTCCCCCACATACATGAAGTCTCGGGTTTGCTCGCCGTCGCCAAACACGGTGATCGGCAGGCCCTGTTGCGCACGTTCGCTGAAGATACTGATCACGCCGGAGTACGGCGATGACGGATCCTGGCGCGGGCCAAAAATATTGAAGAAGCGGAAAATCACCGGCTCCAGGCCATGCTGGCGGCGGTAGAAATCAAAGTAGTGCTCACCGGCCAACTTGTCGGACGCATAGGGCGTCAACGGTGCCTTGGCAGTCGCTTCATCAATCGAAGCGCCTTCACCGTTGTTGCCGTACACCGCTGCGCTGGAGGCGTACACCACGCGCTTGACGCCGGCTTTGCGCATGGCTTCGCAGAGGTTCAAGGTGCCGATGAAGTTGCTCTGGTGCGTGCTGACCGGATCGTCCACCGAAGCCTGCACCGACGCCACCGCGGCCAAGTGCACGACCGCGGTCATACCCTCGGCAGCACGCGCTACCCGCTCAGCATCGGCCACGTCACCTTCCAGCAACTCGACGCGAGGATTGTCCAACGGCAGGTTGCTGCGCTTGCCGGTGGAGAGGTTATCCAGCACCCGCACTTCATAGCCCAGGGCGAGCAACGCATCCACCAGGTGCGAGCCGATAAAGCCCGCACCACCGGTGATGAGCACCCGCTTAGTCATTACCGCGAATCTTCTCGACAATTGCCGTGGTCGAGCTGTTTTCAACCAGCCCCAGCACTTTGACCTTGCCGCCATAGGCGCTGACGATATCGGCACCGACCACTTGGTCGACGGAATAGTCACCGCCCTTGACCAGTACGTCCGGCTTGACCTGGGCCAGCAGGTTTTCCGGGGTCGCTTCAGGGAAGCTGATCACCCAATCCACCGCGCCCAGACCTGCCAGTACCGCCATGCGGCGGTCGACGCTATTGATCGGACGACCCGGACCTTTCAGGCGGCTGACCGACGCGTCGTCGTTGACCGCAACAATCAGGCGATCGCCTTGGGCGCGCGCCTGTTCCAGGTAGGTCACGTGGCCGGCGTGCAGGATGTCGAAGCAGCCATTGGTGAACACAATGCTTTCGTTGTGGGCACGCGCATCATCAATCGCCAGCAGCAATTGTTCGATGGTCAGCACGCCGCGCTCAGAGCCTTCGGAACGCTGGATTGCACGGCGCAATTCAGGCGCGCTGATGGCAGCGGTACCCAACTTGCCGACCACGATACCGGCCGCCAGGTTGGCCAGGGCCACGGCGTGGGGCAGCTCTTCGCCGGCCGCAATCGAAGCGGCCAGGGTGGAAATCACGGTATCACCGGCGCCGGTGACGTCGAACACTTCACGGGCCCGCGCTGGCAGGTGCATGGCCGGGTGGCCGGGACGCAGCAGGGTCATGCCGTGCTCGCCACGGGTTACCAGCAAGGCGCCAAGGTCGAGATCGGCCATCAGCGCCGCGCCCTTGCTCACCAGTTCGTGCTCGTCGGCGCAACCGCCGACGATAGCTTCGAACTCACTGAGGTTCGGGGTGATCAGGCTGGCTCCGCGATAAATCGAGAAGTCCTTGCCCTTGGGATCGGCCAACACAGGAATGCCCTTGGCCTTGGCGGCCTGGATCAACACCTGGTGGTTCCTCAAGGCGCCTTTGCCGTAGTCGGACAAGACCAGCACCTTGATGCCTTCGAGCAGCTCGTCGACCTGGCCACTGAGGGCCAGGGCGTCGGTGGCGAAGGGTTCTTCGAAATCGATACGCAGCAATTGCTGGTGACGGCTCATGACCCGCAGCTTGACGATGGTCGGCTGATGGGCGATGCGCTGGAACAGCGCGCGCACACCAGCACCGCGCAGGCTGTTGGCCAGGCTGTCGGCGGCTTCGTCGTCGCCGGTCACACCCACCAGGGAGGCCGGGGCGCCGAGCGCGGCAATGTTAAGGGCAACGTTGGCAGCGCCACCTGGACGGTCTTCGATTTGCTCGACCTTGACTACCGGTACCGGTGCCTCAGGGGAAATCCGTGAGGTACCGCCATGCCAGTAACGGTCGAGCATGACATCGCCGACCACCAAGACAGGGGCTTGATCGAATCGCGGCATGGACAACTTCATGGAGCAACCCACATACAAAATGAACAGGGGCGCGATATTAGCACAGGGTGAGCGCCGCCTAGTTCGAGAGCTTTATCTGTAAAGCATCGGGCGGCGCAACTGATCATTTTTTAAACAAAGTCGCCAGGATATGCTCCACGGCGTCGGCCAGTTCGACCTCGTCAGTGTTGACCTCGCAGTCGGCCTTGATCGGCGCCTCATAGGGGCTGTCCAGGCCGGTAAACGCTTTGATGCGCCCTTCCAGTGCCAAGCGGTACAGGCCCTTGGGGTCGCGCCGCGCGCACACATCGAACGGCGTGCTGATGTAGACCTCATGGAATTGCCCCGGCCCGAACAATGCCTTGGCGGTCGCCCGGTCGGCGCTGAACGGCGAGATGGCCGAGACGATCACGATCAGCCCCGCATCCACCATCAGCCGTGCGACTTCGCCAATACGCCGGATATTTTCCTTGCGCGCGGCATCGGTCATGCCCAGGTCATTGCACAAACCAGTGCGCAAATTATCGCCGTCGAGCACAAAGGTGTGACGCCCCTGCTCGTTGAGTTGCACCTCCAGGGCATTGGCCAGTGTCGACTTGCCGGACCCGGACAACCCAGTTAGCCACAGGCAGCAAGGTTGCTGGTGCTTGAGCGCCGCCCGTGCAGCCACCGACAACGACAAGGCAAAAGGACGGATGGAAGCAGACCCCATGGAAAGCGACTGACTATTCATAACCCAGGACCTCGTAGTCACGTTGATAGGCACGCCTGACCAGGCGGCGCGTACGCAGGGTGCAAAAATCCCTGACCGGCTCGTTGCGGCGCGCCAGGGAAACATTCAAATGTGGCAGGGAGCCGTCCACGCCCAGGCGCTCGCACAGGTGTTGGAAGTCCTGTTGCAAGGACTCCTGGCGCCCAAGGAAGTCCATGGCCATCTGGCCCATGTGATCGACCAGAAAGTCGGTCTGGGGTGCGAAGTGCAATTGGCGGCGCAGGTTGTCCGGGTGCAGCCAACCCGCAACAAAATGGTCGAAGTCGCGGTAATGGGAGACCAGCGCCTGGGCCTGCAGGTCGCGCTCGCCCATGCGGTTGTTGCGCAAGTAGGTGTACGCCGAATAGGCACGCTCAAGCGGATCACGCACGAAGGCAAACTTGAAGCTGCGCGCGCAGTGCTCGGGGAATTGTTGCTGGTACCAGTAGTACGGCAGGTGCCCCGGCCAGCGCCCGTCCATCAACACCGAACACACGCTGCTGCCGGCGCATTTAGGCACGTGGATAAACACGCAGTTGTGCCGTTCGAAAGCCGCGGGAAGTGTGGTGACTGCCGACAGGGATTTGTTCACCGCCTGCCGATCCACCACCGACAAACGCCCCAGCAGGAACACCCTCTGATGTTTGGGAAGCAGTTTCCAGAACAGACGTTGCAACATTCCATTACCCACGCAAGAAGGTTAACCCTCTCGTTCGTCATTCGAATCGAGAAGGCCAACATAACAAACGATAGGCAGCGAACTATTTAGCTTTGGTCAAGGCTGTATGGGTTTCGATACAAAAAACGGGGCGCATTGCGTGCCCCGCCTTGTCAGGTGATATTGGCCGTTGCCGGCTCGTCCAACCCCATGGCGTGCAGGCGGGAGTAGTAGCCTCCCATGGCCAGCAGTTCGACATGCGTACCACGCTCGACAATTTCGCCGTGATCCATCACTAGAATCAGGTCGGCTTTCTCGATGGTGGACAGTCGGTGCGCGATGACCAGGGTAGTCCGGCCCTTCATGACCTTGTCCAAGGCCGCCTGGATATGCCGTTCGGACTCGGTGTCCAGCGCCGACGTCGCTTCGTCCAGGATCAACAACGGCGCATTTTTCAGCAGTGCCCGTGCGATCGCCAAGCGTTGACGCTGCCCGCCAGACAGCAGCACGCCGTTTTCACCAACCTCGGTGTCCAGACCGTTAGGCAGCTCGGCAATGAAGTCCATCGCATAAGCGTCCGTGGCCGCTTTTTCGACGTCTGCACGCGGCGCATCGGCTAGGTCGCCATAGGCGATGTTGTTGGCAACGGTGTCGTTGAACAACGTTACGTGCTGGGTCACCTGGGCTACGTGCCGACGCAGGTTGCGCAGGCGGTAGTCTTCGATTTCCACTTCATCAAGCAGAATCTCGCCGTGCTCGTGGTGATAGAACCGTGGGATCAGCGCGGCCAGGGTGGACTTGCCACTGCCCGAACGCCCGACCAACGCCACCATCTGACCCGGTGCAGCCGTGAAGCTGATGTTCTTGAGCACTTCACGGTCAGTGCCGGGGTAGGTGAAGCTCAGGTTACGTACGTCCAAACGGCCGTTGACCCGGTCTTTCTCCACGGTGCCGGTGTCTACTTCCGGCTCGACATCCAGTTGCTCGAAGATGCTCTCGGCACCGGCGACGCCCTTCTGGATGGTCGAACTGACTTCCGACAACTGCCGAATCGGCTTGGGCAGCAAGCCCGCTGCGGTGATGTAGGCCACCAGGTCGCCGGCGGTTGCATCGCCACGCAGGAACAGCACCAGAAACATCAGCGCCGCCATCGCGGTGTAGATCACCAGTTGCAGCATGGGGGTGTAGACCGCGCCGGTCTTGGTCATGCGCATCTGTTTTTCGGTGTTGCTCATGCTCGCCTTGGCAAAGCGCTGTTCTTCGTAGGTTTCCCCGCCGAAGCTGCGCACCACGCGGTAGCCCTGGATCGTCTCCGAGGCCACGTGGGTCACGTCGCCCATCGCCACCTGGATTTTCTTGCTCTGCTTGCGAAACTTCTTGCTGGTGCTGCCGACCATCATGGCAATCACCGGCAGGATCGCCAGCATCACCAGGGTCAGCTTCCAGTTCATCCACAGCAGGTAGCCGAACAGGAACACCACCGTCAGCCCTTCGCGGATCACCACCTTGATGGCATCCGTGGCAGCGCCGGTGACCATGGTCACGTTGAAGGTAATGCGGGAGATCAGATGCCCGGAACTATGGGTATCGAAATAGCGGTTGGGCAGTACCAGCAGCTTGTTGAACAACTGCACCCGCAGGTCGTGGACCAACCCCAGGGAGACCTTGGCCAGGTAGTAGTTACCCAGGAACGAGCCCAGCCCCTGCCACGCCGCGATCAGTACGATCAGCAGCGGCACGGCCATCAGCAGTTTCAAGTCCTTGAGGTACGGCACGTTGGGGAAAAACACCACGTCCGGGTTGCTCAAGCCATCCACGAAGTATTTGAGAATCCCGGCCAGCATGGGCTGGGTGGACGCGAAAATCACGAAACCGATGATGCTCACCAGGAACATGCCGATATACGGTTTCACATAGCCCAGCAGCCTGAAATAGATTTTCAGGCTGGATTCCTGTTCCGCTTTAGGCGGTGCGTCACTCATTGTTGAGCTCACTGATTAGGTAGGGCGGCAACTTTATCACAAGCGCCAGGTTTGGCCCGAGCCCAGACCAACACACTGGCCAGCGCAATCGGTAGCCACGAGATGAACCACTCGGCCCGTGGGGTGCCTGTCAGGCTGGCCGCGTCGAACTGCATGGCCAGGAACGAAAACACCCACATGCCGATGATGCCCTTGCCGTAGAGCGTGTCGCGGGCTTTCCAGGCTTGCCAAAGCACGCCGAACCACAGCCCGCACCACAACAGCAGGCCCGGTAGGCCGAGCTCAATGGTGATGTGGGTGAACAGATTGTGGGAGTGGTCGAAATAGATGCCATCCGCCAACACTTTGTAGTCCCCCCCAAGGCCCAGGCCAGTCCACGGATGCTCGGAAATCATTTGCAGAGCCGACATGAAGATCTGCGGCCGGTAGGAAACACCCCGGGCCAACATCAGCGACTCCATGGCAAAAAACACCGCCAACGCAGCAACGACTGCTCCAATAGCGGTCACTACGGTGCGCCGATCACGGCACCACAGCGGCATTGCCACGATAGTCAGCAACAACGCAACGGCTGCACCCCGGCTTTGGCTCAATACCACGAAAAGCCCAAGAAAACCGACGGACAGCACCCATGCCGCTTGCATCCAACGGCCACGTGGCAGCCAGTGCAGCAGCCAGACAGCTGCCAGGCCAATCACGTAAGCACCGAGAATAGGATGCCCCAACTGGCCCAACCCGCCCAGGCGGGCGTACCAGGCATTATGCTCAAGGCCATAGAACTTGATCATTGCCAGCAGCGACGACAAGGCCAGGCCGAAACCGCCCCACTGGAGTACGCGAATCACGCGCTCGCTGTGACCACAAGCGAACACCGGGAAAAACAGCAGGAACATGCCGATATACAGCAGGCGCTTGGCCTCACGCGAAGGGTCTTCGGCATTGGTCCACAACAAACTGATTGCGCCCCAGGCGGCGAGCAGGCCGATCATCAGGCATATCCAGCGCTGCTCGCGCCACACTTCCTTGAAGCGCTCACGGGCCGACCAGGCAAATACCACTGCCGGCAACCAGAAAAACAGCATCAAGCCCTGCTGGTAAATCTTGTTGGTTGGCGCAAAGGCAATTGCCAGCAAAAACCAAAGTAACCCAAAAACCATCCATACCTGTGCCCAACGACTTGCCTGCATCACCCGCTCCTGAATACGCCCAACCCGCCAACCCGGCATGGTTAAAACTTAAAACTTTCGGCATTATTGCCGATCACTGTGCCCGCGACTCCTACAAGGCTTTCCGACGATGCAATGTTCAAGGCTTCCCCAAGCCGATTTAACCGCAATGATTGAAGGTGCCCGAATCCTGGAGAAGGACAGCTACGGCCCCAAAGTCTACCTGCTGACCGACGGGAATATCCTTAAACTGTTTCGCCGCAAACGCCTGCTTTCGTCAGCGCTGTTTCGCCCCTACTCCAAGCGGTTCATCGACAACGCAGTCGAGCTGCAAAAACGTGGCATCCCCACCCTGACCGTGCTCGCGTTCTACCAACTCGCGGCTCCCGGCATGACAGCCGTGCTGTATCGCCCCCTGCCAGGTGAAACCCTGCGTCAGATTTCCAACCAGGAAGGCTTTGACTGGCAATCGAACCTTGGCCCGTTGGTGGCACTTATCCGCCGCCTGCATGGCGCAGGTATCTACTTCCGGTCCTTGCACCTGGGCAATATTGTCGTGACACCCGACAATGAACTGGGGTTGATCGACGTCGCCGACATGCGCTTTCTTCGCGCGCCCCTGAACCCGGGGCTCGCTCGGCGCAACCTGCAGCATTTCGCCCGCTATATTGCGCGCGAGAAGCTGAACGAACGCTTTCCAATGCAAGCACTGGAACAAGCCCTCTTACCGGGCTGAAAGCAGTCGGCACGCCGTTGCGGTGAAGTCCTGCCAGGCCTGCTCCGGCGCAAGGGCCTGCAATTGAGCCGCCACGGCCGCTTGCGGCCCAGCGGTAAAGGCGCGCTCCATCAGGCGCGTCCAAGCGTCTACATCCTCAACCTCTGCGTACCAGCCAGCGTCAGCCAACTGCTCGCGAAAAACCGGTAACTCGCTGGTCAATACCGGAACACCGGCCATCACCGCCTCTTGCAACACCAGCCCCAACCCCTCCGATGACGAAGGAATCGCCACCCAATCGAACGCACGGTACAAGCATGCCGCTTGCGCCAGGTGCCCGGGCAGGAGGACTTTTTCACGCAAGCCAAGATGCTCGACCTGCGCCTCAAGGGCCTCCCGTGCGGCGCCCTCGCCAATAATCACCAAGCGCGCACCCGGTCGTTGCGCCGACACACTGGCGAACGCGTCCAGCAAACAGGCGAACCCTTTACTGTCCACCAGCCGGCCAACGGCGCCCAACACCGGCTCACTGTCCAGCGACAGGCCAAGCTGCGCGCGCGCCTGGTCACGGGGGAGCGTGGCCGTGCGAAAAGCCTCAGGGTCGAAAGCGCTGCGCAGCACCGCCACCGGGCGCTGCAAATCGCGCTGCAACGAAGCGGCCAGGGTCTGCGACACAGCCGCCACCGTCAGTCGAGATTCTGAAAACTGCCCGAACAGTTTTTGATCGGCAGGCCGCAAGCGCGTCACACCATGGAACAGCACCACGGCGCGCACGTCGGGCAACGTCTTGAGCACCGGCAACAGCACCCGCGCAACGCCGATACCATCGAGCAGCACAACCTTCACATCCCCAGGCAACGCCTGTCGGAAACGTGCATGCATGCGCGGGATCAGCAACTTCCAAAAGTGTCGCCCTTTGAGTTGAGCGGATGAGTAATTCCACTCGACGGCTGCCTCGCCCGCTTGCGCACCGCCCTGCAGCAACCAGGTATGAATCGGTGCATCACAGTCGACACTGGCAAGCACCTGCTCATGAACTTTCTGCACGGAGGAAAATGCAGAGCCACCGGCCCACATAATGTTGAGGATGCTCATTGAATGATAAGGACCTTCTGCGACGTTCTAGAGGCGTGTTGTACGTAATTCAAGCGATCAACCAGCCGAGGCCGAGGCCCAGCAACAACATCAACACCAGTTTGACCCGCTCGCGCCGCTTGCGCCGTGCCTTGTTCAAACGCTCGGCCGAGGTCGACACATGCAAGCCAAACCCGGTGTGCAGCACCGCATCCCCCTCAAGGCTCACTGCTGTCAGGTTCAACTCGGCATAACGCCGGGACAACCCCTTCTCACCCTCGAACCCCGCGTACGGCGCGCACAATGCGTACTCCCTGAGACGCCGCAAACCGGGGTTCAGGGAAAAGGCCTGCCACTCCGGTTTGTCGGAAATCAGCGGATAACACGGCACCGAGCCTATCAACTCACGCGGCCCCCGGCGGATATAGGGACTGTGTACCTGCAAGTCGTAGACAAAGTTGCGCAGCCACACCTGAAGAATATCCGGGCGCAACTCCAGGATTGTCTTGGAGTCTTCGACGAAACTTGGGCGGTAGAACTCCCAGTCATCTTCGCAATGGAAAATGTAGGGTGTCTTTACCGACGTATAGGCCAGGTCGATGGATGCCAGCTGCCCCAACTTCGGGCGGTTGACAAAGAAAGTGCAATGTTCCTGCCAGTGGGCAGGAATCGCCTGGCGCACGGCTTCGTCACCGGAGTCTTCAGTAATGAAGACTTCACGAATCGCCGCCGTATTGAACAGGTCGAAGCTCTCGAGTGTGCGCTTCAACAAATCGAAGCGACCGCAACTGGTCACTACGAGTGTTATGTCGCTTTGATCGGAGAATTGCATTCCAGTCTCGATAATATCACATGGCCACCATTCGCGGCCCGACCGATTTCAAACGCCCAGTTTCAGGCGCAACCTTTCCACCACACTCAACGGCGCGCGTGGCCGCAACGGCGGCTGGAGCGCTTCGACAATACGCTGGCCAATGCGCGCAAAACTGAACTGACTGACGGCCAACGCCTGCCCTCGACGTGCAATATCCGCTGCCAATTCGGGGTTGGCTCTCAACACGGCCAGTTTTTCCTGCAACCGGGGTATGTCCTTGTAGAACACCACATTGACCATGTCTTCAAAACCAAGGGCTGCATTTTCCGCAGCCCCCTGATCAAACGCCAACAATACACAGCCACAGGCCATGGCTTCGAAATTCTTGATCATGTATTCGCCCATGCCCACGTCGGCACTGACGAAAAAGCGTATGCGGTTGAGGGTCGCACAGTACTCCTCACCGGACTTGGTGCGCGTGACCACCAGCGGCTCAACCTGTGCCAGCTCATCGAGCAACGCCTTGCGCCCACTGTAGGCAACGCTGTTGGTACTGCCGACGAACGCCAGTTCGATATCACGCTCGCGCGCTTGCGGCTGCAACAGCGCCTGATCGTAGCCCTTGGGCACGAATACCGCATCAAAGCCTTCCGCACGCAGGCGCTCGGTGACCATATAACCCGAACTGATGACACGTGCCCACGGCAAGCGGCGGTAATGCGCGCTGAATTTCCCCGTGTACTTGCAGGGAATGTAGTTTTGGTACGCGTCGTGTTCGAGGATCACCAGGTTGGGGATCGTGCGGATAAAACCGACCTGGCGGATTTCCTGCTTGAAACGCAGGAAGAACACGATGCGGTCATAGCGGGTCACGTCGACTTCGCGTCGAAAGTACCCGCGCAGGTTGCGCTGCTCATCGCTGCTCAACCAACGGATATCGCACTCGCAATGTTCGGCCACACCGTCGTACAGCCGATCGAGGATGGCGCGCTGTTCTTTCTGCACCAGAAATAAAACTTTCATGCTCTTCCTTTCACAGGTCACAAACGCCAGAACAATTCGTGTCGCCGTACCGCCTTGCGGAAAAATTCGTTCTCGCCATAGGGCGAGCGCGCCCGGCGGGCCAATGCTCGCTGCAACCAGCGACGCACGCGCCGCTTGAAGGGCGGCGCCGGTTGCAGGTCATGCATCATGCCCAGTGCCATGGCCTTGTCGCGCTGTTGCGCCAATGTCAGCGGCAGGCTGCAGGGGTGCAGCTCCTGAGTCGCGTCGAACAACGGCGGCAAGGCGATACCGGTGCCAGCATCGCCCATTGGCCAGCGGTCATTGTCGTGCAGGTGGTTGGCGTAGCCGAGCACGGTGGTCGGCTGCCATTCCAGGCCTTGCAAGGCTTGCAAAACGGCTTGCTGCGCACACACGTGATCGGGGTGTGGGTCCAGGACCGGATGGGGCAGCACAATGACTTCTGGGCGCGCCATCAACAACACGTGGCGCAGGTCGGCCAACAGGTTGTTCCACGTCGGCTGGCCATCGGCATCCGACGGCAACGGGAATGGATTGAACTGACGGAACGGTCGAACGTCCGTCAGCTCGGCTTCGCGGGAAGCAAAGGGCATGTCCGGTGCGGCTTGCATCGCCTGCAATTGCAGGCAGAAGTAGCCCAGTTGCACGCAGTGCGCTTGCGGCACACCGGCCCAAAGCGGCACGGCAATGCTGTCCCAGGCACGCAGGCGGCCCTTGATACGTGCGGCTTCCACCCCGTTCAGGCCCATCTGCTGGTAATGCTCGGCTTCAATTTCGCCAGCGGTGAGGGTCACGATCCACGGTTTTTGCGCCTGGCTGTAAAGGCCGAAAGCTGCCAACTCTGCATCGTCGGCATGGGGCGCGATGACCATCACCCGCTGCTCGCGATAGTCCGGCTGGGTCCAGGCCCACAGGCGAGGCGTACCGAGCAGGCGGCAATGGCGACCACGCAACTGCAGCCCACTCAGCTCCAAACCACTGAGGTTCAGGTAACGCAGCCCGTTGACACCACGCTCGAAGGTTTGCCGGTCGCCCGCAAACTCTACGCTCGGGTCGAGAAAACGCCCCAGCCAGTTGCTCTTGAGCTTGATCGCCAGCACCAGTGTTGCGTCCGGCGCCAGCAACTGGTCAAGCAGCAAACGCCCGCCTTCAAAGCGCACGCCGGTAAGCTCGGCATCCGCCGAGAAACGGTATTGATAATCTTCGTTGGGCGCATAAAACAGGTGGTCGGCAAACCAGGCCTCATGGGCTACCCAGGCCAGCACCGCCAACACCAGCGGCAACCACCAGGCCACCAGGATGCCAACCAGCACCAGCAACAACACACCAATCATCAGCGCCGCGCGCTTGTTACGCCGATGGCGCTTGAGCAATTGCTGCTTGCGGGTCATACGCACAATACCTGCACGGGGTTGCACCAACGGTCCTTGTATTCGCGATCGGCCCGGCCAAAGGAAAAACGTAGCGGCTTGCCGACTTCGCGTGCCTGCTCCCAGGCGCTCTGCGTATTGAGAAAACTCAGCACGCTGCCGGGGCTGAACGCACGGGTTTCAGGATCGACCCCGCCGTTGACGTACTCCACGCTGATCCATTCAGGCGACTCGACGCGGTACACCAACTGAATCGCGATCGGCGCATCGTTAAGGAAAATCACCGAGCCGATCAGCCACTCGCGCAGCAGTTCGATCACCTCGGCCAGACGCTCGGCCCCTGTGGCGACAAAGCCCCAACGGCGTAAAAACAAATCGCAGTAGATACGCGCCAGTTCAGCGCTGGAAAACTCGCTGACCGGCCGCACCACGCCGCCGGCCTCTTCCAGCAAGCGCAGCTCGCGGCGTTGGTTGTAGCGGAATTTCTTCGACAGTTCTTCCGGCGTGCGCGCCATGGCCAA
Organism: Pseudomonas sp. PGPPP1; assembly: GCF_002255865.1. NCBI lineage: Bacteria > Pseudomonadati > Pseudomonadota > Gammaproteobacteria > Pseudomonadales > Pseudomonadaceae > Pseudomonas > Pseudomonas sp. PGPPP1. Next base: position 66,753 of record NZ_NKIG01000027.1, read on the forward strand.
TTGCTCGGCCTGGGGCTTGAGACCGCTGAAACGGCCTTCGTTGAGTACCGACAAGTAACGCGCACGCTGGCGCAGGGGGGCTTGTGCATCGGCGGCGGCGGGCAGGATCACCTCGGCATTGCCCAGGTCGAACAGGCCTTTCTTGCCGCTGCGCTTGAGCACGTCCTTGGACAGGGCCAGGTCGCGCCCCCAAGTGGCGATACATGCCTTGAGTTCACCGGCCTGCTCCCAAGCCAGGTAACGCACCGGGATCTGCGCCAGCCCAGCCAGGCGCTCAATCACCTGCGGATGCGTTGCGACGCTGCCGCCAAAACGCTGCCAGGCCTCACTGTAGGCGGGCGCATCGACGACGGACCAGCCACGCTCGCGCCAGCCTTGGAATCGATTGAGCATCAAGCCCTCGCGGTCAGTTCAATAACGTGTGGCAATTGCCAGAAAGTGTCGCGTACCGCCTGATCCGAGAAGCGCGCGTGCAAACGCTCCAGCATCAGCTCGGCGCACTGGCGCTGCTGGTGTTGATCCATCGCGGCCAGGTGCCCCAAACCTTGGGCCAGGTGCTCGGCATCGCCGAAGGGGAACAGGATGCCCACGCCTTCGACCACTTCCCGTGCGCCGCCACAAGCGGTAGCCAGCAACGGTACGCCAGCGGCCATGGCTTCTAGCAGCACCATGCCGAAAGGCTCGTGGTCGGAGCTCAGCGCAAACACGTCAAAGGCACGGAAGTAGCGGCGTGCATCCGGGACTTGGCCGAGGAACAGCACCTTGTCGGCAACCCCCAGCTCGCGGGCCAGCTCCTTGAGGTCCTGCTCCAGACGCCCGGTACCGAGGATGGCCAGGCGGCTGTCGGCGGCCAACTGCGGCAAGGCCAGGGCAAACCCCTTAAGTAACGTGGCCTGGTCCTTGTCCGGGTGCAGGCGGCCGACATTGCCGACCACCCATTCGTCCGGCGAAAGCCCCAGGGCATCGCGCGCGTCATCCTTCGACACTTGCAGGGCCTGCAGGGCCTCGACATCGATGCGGTTGTACAAGGTCTGGATACGCGCCGCCGGCCAGTTTGGCAGGCAACGACGGATGTCATCGCGCACGGCGTCGGACACACCCAACAGGCTCAGGCGCTTGCGAAAAATCGAGGCAAACAGGCGGCGGCCACGGCGCTGGTAATCACCAAAGGCATGGTGCACGCCGATCACCTGCAAGCGCGTGGCGAGCAAAGCCACGTAGATCGGCTTGGCGCGGTGCGCAATGCAAAAGCTGAAGTTGCGCGATGCGGCAATCTTGCGCATCTCGGCGATGGCACCCAGCTTCAGGCCACGAATGGCCTTGGAGCTGAATTCCATGAACAACACTTCATCGCTGGCACAGCCGGCGGCCACCTCGGGGTCGGCGACCCCGGTGAGGAACACCGTGGTCACCTTGTAGCCGGAACCGGCAAACAAGCTGGCGTACTGCCGCGCGCAGTCAAGGAACGGCCCGTCATAGCCGTGGCAGAACTGCAGGACGTGGCGTTCAGCCGATCGCGTCATAAGGGTCCACGCCGTCTTTGACGACCAGGATGTCTTCCATGATCAGGTACTGCAGGTCGGAGCCGAAGAACATGTTCAACGCGTCGGTCGGCGAGCAGATCATCGCTTCGCCGCGACGGTTGAGCGAGGTGTTCAGCGACACGCCGTTGCCGGTCAACACTTCCAGCTCTTTCATCATGTCGTAGTAGCGCGGGTTGTACTCGCGCTTGAGTACCTGGGCGCGGGAGGTGCCATCTTCATGGACCACTTCCGGCACACGGGTCTTCCACTCTTCCGACACTTCAAAGGTGAAGGTCATGAACGGCGCCGGGTGATCGACCTTGATCATCTGCGGGGCCACGGTGTCGAGCATCGACGGGCAGAAAGGCCTCCAGCGCTCGCGGAACTTGATCTGGTGGTTGATGCGGTCAGCCACGCCGGTGGCACTTGGGCAACCGATGATCGAACGTCCGCCCAACGCACGCGGACCGAACTCCATGCGGCCCTGGAACCAGGCCACCGGGTTACCGTCGACCATGATCTTGGCGATGCGCTTGGGCATGTTCTCGATCTTGCGCCAGTTCGGCTTGCTCTCGTGCTTGGCGCACGCAGCGATCACGTCTTCGTTGCTGTAGGACGGGCCGAGGTAGACGTGTTCCATCTTCTCGACCGGTACGCCACGGGCGTGGGACACGTAGGCTGCAGCGCCCACTGCGGTGCCGGCATCGCCGGAAGCTGGCTGTACGAAAAGCTCTTTGACGTCATCGCGGGCAATGATCTTCTGGTTCAGCTTCACGTTCAACGCGCAGCCACCGGCGAAGGCCAGCTTGCCGGTGTCCTTGAGGATGTCGCCCAGGTAATGGTCGATCATCTGCAGGGCAAGTTTCTCGAACAGCGCTTGCATGCTGGCGGCGTAGTGGATGTAAGGCTCGTCGGCGATGTCGCCTTCGCGTTTCGGGCCCAGCCATTCGATCAGTTTTGGCGAGAAGTAGAACCCCTTGCCCTTCTCTTTATAGCGGCGCAGGCCGATAACGTTGGCGTAGTCGGTGTTGATCACCAACTCGCCGTTTTCAAAGGAGGCCAGGCGCGAGAAATCGTATTTGCTGGCGTCGCCGTAAGGCGCCATGCCCATGACCTTGAACTCACCGTCGAGCATCTCGAAACCGAGGAACTCCGTGATGGCACCGTACAGGCCACCCAGGGAGTCTGGATCGTAGAATTCCTTGATCTTGTGGATCTTGCCGTTCTCGCCGTAGCCAAAGAACGTGGTGGCGTACTCACCTTTACCGTCGATGCCGAGGATCGCAGTTTTCTCCTGGAAGCCGGAGCAGTGGTAGGCGCTGGAAGCGTGGGCCAAGTGGTGTTCAACCGGTTCGATCTTGATTTTCTTCGGATCGAAGCCCAGTTGCTCCAGGCACCAGACGATCTTGTTGCGATAGCGCTTGTAGCGACGGTTGCCCATCAGGATCGCGTCGAGGGCGCGGTCCGGGGCATACCAGTAACGCTTGGCGTAGTGCCAGCGCGCCTCGCCGAACAGGCTGATCGGGGCAAACGGGATCGCCACAACGTCAACGTCGGAAGGCTTGATGCCGGCCTGCTCCAGGCAGAACTTCGCCGATTCGTAGGGCATGCGGTTCTTTGCATGTTTGTCGCGTACGAAGCGCTCTTCTTCGGCGGCCGCGATCAGCTTGCCGTCGATGTACAAGGCTGCGGAAGGATCATGGCTAAGGGCGCCGGACAGGCCAAGAATCGTCAATGCCACAGGGGTCTAGCCTCTTTTAGTCTGCATGCAGGCGGGTCGCGCCTGAAAAAAGTGTGCTTCCTGCCTGGGCAGGAAACAGCTAAAGGGCGGGATTATAGCGTAAACAGGCGCAGGGATGATCTAGTGAAAGTGATGACGCGTTGCCAGCGGGTCTTTTGACCTACGACTGATGAACAGGCCGCTCAGGCGCAAAGGGCAAGGCTCATGCGCGGCATGGCGGGCTATGCTGGAGCGGTATCCATGATCGACTGGATCACCAATAGATGCTCAGGTTGCCGTCTTTTTCCTGGCGATAAAGGGTGTAGGGCAGTACAAACGTGTCAGCCGCCCCAGACATGGCCAGATCCAGCAGCACCAGCGGCACCAGTACTCCGGTGTAATCGGGAGGCGCATTCAGCAGGCAAAAATCAAACGCCAGGCCGCTGTAGACCCTCGGAATGGACTGACAATAGGTTTGTTGCTTGCGCAGTTGACGGGTAGCGGCAATATCTTCGCGAAACACCGTATTGAGTGTGCCGCAGCCACTGACCAGTGAAATCACCCCCAGTACCGCCAGCTTTTTAATCTGCATGGTGAGCCTCCAGAAAATCGTTCGCCACGCTACCACCCGCCCATTCGTCGATTCAGCCCAGACACACCGACACGTCACGTGGGAAGAATCCGAAATGGTAAAAAATCACCAAGTCACTAAACTCGCGCCCCTTTGCGCGTTTATCTCCTAGCGCGCCACGGATTTCGGCTGACTCATGAATACCTTCACTCGCTTTACTCTTTTACTTCCAGGACTGCTCGCGCTGAACGATGCCGCATCAGCCGATGACGCAACGCTGACCCTCGATCCCAGCGTCGTCACCGGCTCACGCAGCGCCAGCCCAACTTTCGACCTGCCCTATTCGGTCGACAGCATCAGCCGCGAGCAGATCAGCGACGGCCAACTCGGTATCAACGCCTCTGAAGCGCTGTCCCGCGTGCCCGGCCTGGTGGTGCAGAACCGCCAGAACTATGCGCAGGACTTGCAGATTTCCTCCCGTGGCTTCGGCGCCCGTTCGGCCTTTGGCGTACGCGGTATCAAGCTGATCGCCGACGGCATCCCCGCCAGCACCCCGGACGGCCAAGGCCAGGCGGCCACGTTCAACCTCGACACCGCCGAGCGCATCGAAGTACTGCGCGGCCCGGCCGCCACCCTGTATGGCAGCAACGCAGGCGGCGTAATCCAGATGTTCTCCCGCGACGGCGACGGCCCGCCGCGTATCGGCGCCGAAACGCTGGTGGGCAGCGATGGCATGAGCAAGAACCACCTGACCGCCGAAGGTGCGGCCAATGGCGCGGGCTTCGTGCTCGATGCCTCGCGCATGGACACCGACGGCTATCGCGACCACAGCAGTGCGCGGCGCGACCAGACCTTTGCCAAGCTCAACTTCCAGCCGGATGACGACAGCAAGCTGGCGCTGATCTACAGCAGCCTGGAGCAGAACGGCACGCAGGATCCGCTGGGGCAGACGTGGAGTGCGTACAAGGCTGATCCGCGCTCGGTGAGCAGTAGCGCCCTAACGTACAACACGCGCAAAAGCATCGATCACCAACAACTGGGGACGAATTACGAGCGGTACTTCGGCGATGCAACATTGCAAGTGAATGCGTATACGGGGCGGCGGAGTGTGATTCAGTACTTGTCGATTCCCAAAGGCACACCCTCCAATGAGCGCGGCGGTGGCGTGGTGCAATTCGACCGTAAGTTCTACGGTGGCAGCGTGCGCTGGATGCAGCCCATCGAAAGTGCGCCGGGCGAACTGATGATCATCACCGGCCTGGACTTCGACCAGAGCGAAGATAGCCGCCATGGCTATCAAAACTACAGCGGTACCGCCCTAGGCGTAAAAGGAGAGCTGCGTCGTGATGAGATCGACACCGCCCGCAGCATCGACCCTTATGTTCAGGCTAACTGGGCCTTGGGCAACTGGACCCTGCAAGCCGGTGTACGCCATAGCACCATGGAACTGGACGTTGACGACCAATACCTGAGCAACGGCGACTCCAGCGGCAGCAAGACCTACCAGAAAAACACCCCGTCGATGAGCCTGATGTATGCCTTCACGCCCCAGTTGCACGGTTATGTCAGCGCAGGCAAAGGCTTTGAAACACCCACCCAGGCGGAACTGGCGTATGCGCCAGGCGGTGTCGAGGGTTTCAACTTCGGTCTAAAACCGTCTGAAAGCACGCAATATGAAGTAGGCCTGAAGGCACAACTGAACAACACAAAAATCAACGCTGCCGTGTTCCAAATCACCACTGAAGATGAACTGGTCATCAACAAATCCGAGCAAGGCCGTACCAGCTACCTTAACGCCGGCCGCACCCTGCGTCGCGGCTTCGAACTGGGCATCGAAAGCCAACTCAGCGAACAGTGGAGCACGAACCTCGCCTACACCCGCCTGCAAGCCACCTACGACAGCGACTTCTCCAACAGTGGAAAGGCTATCGAGAAGGGCAACTATCTCCCCGGCGTCCCGCAAACCACGCTGTTCGCCGAACTCAACTGGAAGCCCCGCGACTGGGTCAGCACAGCCATCGAAGGCATGTACCGCAGCAAGGTCTACGTCGAAGACACCAACAGTGAGCGCGCCGCACCGGCCTACAGCGTGTTCAACTGGCGCGCACGCTTCGAACAGAAGGTCGAGCACTGGACCTTCCACCAGACCCTGCGCCTGGATAACCTGCTGGACCGCCAGTACGTGGGTTCAGTGATCGTCGGCGACAGCAACAACCGCTACTACGAAGCCGCACCGGGCCGCTCGTGGTACGCCGGCGCTGGCGCCGAATACACTTTTTAGGCCACCACATTTTTGACCGAGTTGGACGGCCATCCATCTTTGAGCAAGGAACGCATATGAAACGCCTCGCAATTGTCGTCGCCCTAGGCCTGCTCGGTGGCTGCAGCCTCAAACCGGTCAAGAGCGGCCCCGAATTCGGTGAAGTGCTCAAGCAACCACCCTTGGCCGACTCGATCCTGCGCGACGGCGACCAACTCAGCTACCAGGTCCACCTGACGACAAGCAAAGGCTCCAACGTGCCGGATATCGCCCAGGTCCGGGCTTCTTGCGCCACTCCAGAGGCGAGCCTGTTATTTCTGGAGTCGCCCGGCTCCCTCGCGGCGAACGGTCAGCCCGTACGCTTTACCGTGATGCGCACTTTCGCGCCAGAGGCGGTGGGTTATCTCAAGCAGAACAGCGGTTTTATCGATGCCTGCGCCACGACGCCGCGCCCCGACTGGCGGCTTGCCAACGGCACAGCCAGCGGGCGCCAGGGGCTGATCGACCGTGCCAGTCTCAAGCCCGTGGGTGACAGCGTGCACGTGTGGGCTGCGGTGGATGAGCCGTTCATCCTGACCAACAAACTCAAGAAGATGCCCTACGCCCAGACACGCATGCATTGGCAGGTCAATTGCAGCCGCAAGACCTACCGCGCCCTGGCCACGTTCGGCCTGAACGAGAACAACGTGGTGACCTTCGGCAACATCGAAAACGCGCCCCAGGACCAGCCGTTCAACAGCGCAGAAACCGATACCCAAACCCTGCTCAACGCCGCTTGCTCGCCCACGCTCGCGCAGATGCCCACCGCAACGGCACGCACCAAGTCCGAACAAATACTGACGCCTGCCCCGCTTTCGGCAGACATTGAACAGGCGACCCACGCCCTGGGCATGCCAACCCCCAGCAAGACATTCCGCCATCTGGTGCAAAAACGCGACATGGGTTACGGCCCGATGCAGATCGACCTCTACCTCGAGCCCAAGGCACAGAGCGGCCAATTCACTATCCGCAACGTCACCCAGTACTCGACCTACACCACCACTACATGGCGAGGGCTGTTCAACCTGTCGTTCCAGAGCCGATACAAGATGGACGGGATCAATGTCTCGTCCGCCAGCCATCTCCAGCAACTGAGCTTTATCGGCGACTGGCAGCAAATGCCGGTGGGCGCGACGCTGGGCTACAGCACCGTGGAGATGAACCGCACCACCACCCAGGAAGATCGCGCGCTGATCCGCAACACCCGCTGCGTGGTGAAACGCGAACTGCCCGCCAGCAAGCTCAACAGCGCGCTGACCGGCACGGCCAAAGAGTTGAATTGCACCACGACCGGTGAGAAATACAGCGCCACCAGCACCGAACTGTACCTGCAGGACTATGGGTATTTCTTCACCCGCCAAAGCGACAGCGCGACCACCAAAATGCGCTACACCTTGGAGAAAGCCGAATAACCCCGGTCAATGGCGCTCCAGCACGCGCCGACTGGCAAAGCTGAAGGTCAACACCACAAAAATCAGCACGCCGGTCGCCACCTGCTGCCAGTAAAAATTCCAGCCGATCAGCAGCAGGCCGTTGGCAATCACGTTGATAAACAGCACGCCCAACAGGGTCCCGGGAATATTCGCCCGACCCTGTCGGTTCAAGGTGGTGCCGATAAACACCGCGCCAATCGCATTGAGCAAAAACGCGTTACCGGACAGCGGCACGTAGGCGCTCACCGTCGAGCTGAGCAACACCCCCGCCACCCCGCACGCCAACGCGGTCGCCAGCGCCACCACGGTGACGATGCGCCGCACCGACAACCCTGAGTAATACGCCAGCAGCGGCTGGGTGCCTTGAGCCAATAACTCACGGCCCAAACGGCCGCGCGCAAGGGCCAGGCCATAGAACAGCGCCAACCCCAAGACGATCAACAACGGCGTGAGCCCGGTCAGTTCCGGTTTCAAGCCTTGGGCGATATAGATCGGCTGGCCGCCATCCGAGAGCAACTGTTGGGCACTGGTGCCGATGAACAGGGTGCCCAGGGTGGCCAGGAACGGACTGATCCGCAGCCCGGCGATCAGCCCCGCATTCACCACACCCACCAGCAACGCGGCAACCAGCGCGCCCGTGGCAGCGAATGCCAAGCCATGCCCGCCATTGAGCAGCACCACAAAACTGAAGCTGGCGAAATCCAGCGCCGTGCCCACCGACAGGTCGATGCCGCCGGCCGCCACCGCATAGGTCATGCCGATGGCGACAATCGCCAACAACACGAAGTTGTTCAGCACCAGGCTTTTCAGGTTGCCGCTGCTCAGGAACCCCGGCGCCTGCACGGCAAACACCACGACGATCAGCACAAACACCAACGGCAAGGTCAGCGGCAACAACGCGCGCGGATTCATCAACGGGCTCCTCTATTCAATGCGCTGGAGGCGGCCACCACTAACAGGATCAGCACGCCCTGCACGCCATTGACCCAGAAGCTCGACACGTTGAGCAGCTGAAAACCGTTGATCAAAAAGCCGATCAGCAACGCGGCGAGCAAGGTGCCCGGAATGCTCGCCACCAGCCGCCTTGAAAACACCACACCGAGGAAGGCAATCGCCACCACCGACAGCAGCATGTCGCCAGAACCGGTAGTACTGCCGCTGAAAAATGCCGCCGAACACAACGCCGCCACTGCCGCGCACAGCCCCGACAGCGCATAACTCGACAACACATAGCCGGGCACGCGGATGCCTGCGGCTTCGGCGGCCTGAGGGTATTCGCCCACCGCATGCAGGCGCAGCCCGTACGCCGAATGCTGGATCAGCAATGTCAGCACCGCAGCCGTCAACAACAGCACCCAGGCCAGGGCCGGCACGCCCCACCAAGCGCCGCCACTGAGCAGGTCCAGCAATGGCGAATCGGTGGACACCACGGTGTTTTCCGTCAGCACCAACTCCAGCCCAGCCAACACATTCATACTCGCCAGCGTCGCCAACAACGACGGCAAGCGCAGCACCACCACCGCCAAACCATTGAGCAGGCCGACCGCCAGGCCGCAGCCCAGGGTCAGCAGCAAGGTCAACCAAAGGTCCAGGCCGGCATTGTTGAGGCGACTGAACACCGCCGCGCACAACCCCAGGTTAGCTGCCAGCGACAGGTCGAGCCCACCGCCCACCACATTCGAACCGCCGCCGATAATCACGCACGTCAGCCCAAACGCCAGCACGCCGAGGATCGCCGACTGGCTGAACACATTGGCCAGGTTGCCGATCGACAAGAAGTTCGGCGCGGCCACCGCGAACCCCAGCAAGATCGCCAGAAACGCCGCCACCGAACCACGCCGCAGTATCGCCTCAAGCATGTTCGACCTCCCGCGCGGGCGCAGCCGCAGCCGGTACCGCCCCCGTGGCGCAGGCCAGCAATTGATCGCTGTCCGCCTCCCCCGCACGGAATTCACCGGCAATCTCACCGCGATGCAGCACCAGGATTCGATCACTGATCCCCAACAATTCGGGCAGGTCCGACGACAACACCAACACCGCCGCACCCTCTTCTACCAGCCTCCCGATCAAGCGATAGATCTCCACCTTGGCGCCCACATCCACACCCACGCAGGGCTCGTCCAACAAGTACACCGCCGAACGACGGCTCAACCATTTACCCAAGGCGACCTTCTGCTGGTTACCGCCACTCAACTGGCTGACGGCAGCAGTGGGCCCTGGCGCCTTGATCGCCAATTCATCGATCAGCCGCACACTTTCGGCTTGCTCCTGACGACGGCTGAGCAAGCCCCAACGGGTAAACCGCCCAAGCCCCGCCAACGTCAGGTTCTCCAGCACCGACAGCACGGGTGCGATGCCCTGGCTGCGGCGCTCCTCCGGCACCAACGCAATGCCTTCGGCAATCGCCTGGCCCGGTGAGCGCATTCGCAACAGACGCCCCTCCAGATGGATGCTGCCCGTGTCGGCGCGCTCTATGCCAAACAAGGTCTTGAACAATTCCTTGGCACCCGAGCCCACCAACCCGGTCAGCCCGACGATTTCACCGCGCCGCACTTCAAGGTCGATCTGTCGATAATGCCGCGCCAGGCTCAACCCACTGACCTGCAACAACGGCTCGCCCAATTCCACCGCCGCCTTGGGGTACATCTCCTGCACCTCGCGATTGACCATCAGCCGCGCTATTTCTGCAGTGGGCGTGTGCCGAGGCTGCACCACCGCCACATCGCGGCCGTTGCGCAGCACCGTGACCTCGTCGCACAGGCTGTCAATTTCCTGCAGGTAATGGGAGATATACAAGATGGACAAGCCCTGCTCGCGCAAGCGTTTGACGATGCGTAGCAACTGGTCGACTTCACGCTTGACCAGCGCCACGCTGGGCTCGTCGAACACCAGAATCTTTGGCTGACGAATCAGCGCCCGAGTGATTTGCAGCACCTGGCGCTCGGCGCTATTGAGCTCGCCCACCAGCGCACCGGCGGGCAGTTGCAACTCAAAATATTGCGCCAGCAATCGGTCCGCTTCGCGCTGCTGGCGACGCCGATCCACAAACGGCCCCCAGCGTAATTCATGCCCAAAAAACAGCGCCTCGCCCACGGTAAAACTGGCAGGCAGCAGCCTTTCCTGATGGATGAACTGCACGCCCAACGTATCTACCTGGCGTGGCGACAGTGCCGCATACGCTTGGCCATCAATATTCACCTGCCCCGCGTCGGCCCTGTAAATACCGGCCAGCACTTTGATCAAGGTGGACTTGCCGGCGCCGTTCTCACCCACAAGACCATGAATGGTGCCGCGCTCGACCTTGAGGCTCGCGCCGTCCAGCGCCAGGGTGGCGCCAAAGCGCTTATGCAGGTTTTGCAGGTGCAACGCCGCCATCAGTCACCCCGCAGTTGCTGGACCTGCGCCAGGTTGCCGGCTGTGGTCAGCAGGGTTGCCACATGGGTTTCCTTCGGCAGGTCACGCTGCCCGGCCAAGTAGCGCGCCACGTTCTGCACAGCGGTCTTGCCGATCAGCGCCGGTTGCTGCGCCACCACCGCGCCCACCGGCGAGTTCGCCTGGCCGAGCAACGCCAGCACTTCCGGCGTGCCGTCGACGCCATACGTCTTGATCTCGGTGCGTTTGGCGTCGATCAACGCCTTGCTCGCGCCCAACTGCGGAATGTCCCACGCCGACCAGATCGCCGAGACACTGCCTGCCGGGTATTTGTTGAGCAACGCCGAGACCTGGGAGTAGGCGTCCTGCACGGTGTTGGGGATCACGTCGCGCAGCTCCGGCTGGATGATTTCCAGCTGTGGGTAATCCTTGAGCGCCAGTTTCAGCTGGTCATAACGGATCGCACACACCGGCACGCCGTAGAAGCCATTGAACACCAGGATCTTGCCTTTACCGTCGGCGTCCTTGATCAATTGCTCGGCCAGTGCCTTGCCGGTGGCGACGTTGTCGGAGGTGGTGTTGTTCAGGCTGTATTGCGACGGAGCGTCGATGGTGAACAGCGGAATGCCGGCCTTACTGATGCGCTTGAGCCACGGGTCGATAACGCTGAGGGTACCGAGGGTCTGGATCACCGCGTCGGGTTTCTGGGTGACTACGGTTTGCAGTTGGGTCACCAGGTTCTTGTCGTTGCGCCCCGCATCCAGGGTGATAGGCGTACCGCCCAGGCGCTTGATCTCGTCAACCTGGGCCTGGAACGCCTTGATATCGAAATAGTGACTGGTGCCGGTCATGCTCACCGCGATGCGCTTTCCAGCCAGGGAAGGCACGGCGTCATCGCCGTCTGCGGCATGGGCAGCGCAGCTCAGCAGCAAGGCGGCGCCGAGGCAGATCAAACGGGAAAGCGAGGTAAGGCTGGAAGGCATACAGGGCTCCTGGGCCACCGGTGAAAGGGTTCACCCGATGACATTGCAGAGCCCGTGCCAGGATTTTTAGCTAACCAAATCAAACAGATAAAAGCGCTTCGTACAATGGGGCTGTCCCTGACGCACAGAACTGCCTAAACACTGTTGCCCACGCAACACTTGTAGGAGCGAGCTTGCTCACGATAAAGCGTTAACGATGACGTGGGCATCCTGAATTTACGCGGTGCCCTGGAGCTTTTCACGAGCAAGCTCGCTCCTACAGGGGGGGACGTTTATTTGGGCAGTCGCTGATCAATCAGTTGATACAACGCACTCTCTGGCGACCAATTGCGCATGAACCGCGCACGGTCCTTGGCATACGCCGAGGCGAAGCTGGCGTCGGAACTGTGTTGGCACATGGCGTCCAGGTCGATCAGCGACCAGCGATCCTTGTCCCAGAACAGGTTGTGCCCCTTGAAGTCGCCATGGCTGATGCGTTCGCGGATCAGCTCGGCGAACAAATGGTCCAGGGCCAGCAGTTCAGCTTCCGGCGCATCGCCGTTTTCGACGTAGGGCGCAAAGCGCTCGATGATGTCCGGGCCCGGCAGGTATTCAGTGATCAGGTACGCACGGCTGCGCAGCCAAAAGAAGCGCTTCTCCAACACTGCCAGCGGCTTGGGCGTGGCAATGCCGAGGAACGCCAGGCGATTGCCTTCGCGCCACGAATGCCAGGCACGACTAGGGCGCCAGAACCGTTTGAGCCAATGGGCAAACCCTTTGATGTTGTAGCGTTTGATCACCAGCGGTCGACCAGCCACGTCGACCTTGGCCACACTGGCGGCACCGCCGGTCTTGTACAAGTGACCCTGGTCCAACAGCACATCCGCTTGCGCCAGCACCGGCAGCATTGCGGGTTCTTCCTCGCGACGAATCGCGCGCAGGGCAAAAGCCCCCCGCACCACGCTGAACAACGTGCACTCGCGACCGACTTTGCTCAAATAGTCCTTAAGGCGCCAAGCGCTGACCTTGCGCACCTGCTTTTCCAGGGCTTCCAACGGTAAGGCGTGTTCACCGTTGCTCAACAGGTAATACACCAGCAACTCTTCGGTAAACGGCTCAAGGTTTTTCGGCAACTGGGCAAAAAACACCCCGAGGTTTTCCAGAACGCGGTTGCGCGACAGGGGTTTGCCCGCTTCTTCGACGCGAATGCCGCCACCATCGATCAGGTATAGCTTGCCGTCCTGGCGCAACAGGTTGTCCAGATGCAAGTCTTCTTGCCACAGGCCCTTGGTGTGCATCTGCGCGATCGCGCCCAAGGCTTCGGCGAGCACTGCGGTTTGCTCGTCAGCCAGCGGTGGCAATGCTTCGACGGCATGCCAGGCATCCGCCAGGCTTTCGGCGCCTTCGATAAACTCGAACAACAGCCAGCCACCGTCGCCTTCCTGTAAGCCATCGGCCAGCAACATCGGCGTGGTCAAGCCTTGTTCAGCCAGCAGACGTACACCTGCAAGCTCACGCTGAAAATGCCGCGCGGCCTTGTTGCCGATCAACAATTTGGCCAAAACCGGGCGACCGCGCCATACCGCTGCACCGACATAACGCTCGCCCGGCAGTACCCGCAGCAGGCTCAGCAGTTGCAACTGGCCAGGGCCCGCCGCATCGGCAAGCTCAATGGTCAAGGGCAAGTCGGGTGTACGGCCGGCAGTTTTCAGCTCGGACAAACGCATCAGCGGTTTTCCTTGTGGCTACGACGGGCGCTCAGGCGCTGATACCAAGTGGCGACCAACGCACTGTCTTCAGGCTGATCCAGGTACGCCGCCAACAGTTGGCGCACCTGAGCATCTGACCATTGCGGCGCGCGGCGCAGCAGCGGCTCCAGATCCTTCACCCGATCACGCCAGCCGAACAACAGTGGGCGGGTTTTCTCCAGGTCGATCAACTGCGCGGCGTAGCCGTCGCCGGCAGCCTGCAAGAAAATATGCTTGGGATAAAAACAGCCGTGCACCTGCCCAACGCTGTGCAATTGACGAGCAAGCTGCCCACACGCCAACAGGATCGCGCGATGCTGGGCATCACTCAGTTGTGGCCACTCGTCCAGCAATGAATCCAGGTCATTCCAACCGTCCAGGGCACGGGTCAGCAGCATGGCTCGGTGTTCGCCATCCACTTTTCGCTCACCATAGAACGCGGCCTGCAACGCGGGAATGCCGAGGTTGCGGTAACGGCTGATATTGCGAAACTCGCGGGAAAAACTCGGTTCGCCAAATGGCCGATGCAGGCTGCGCGTCAAGTAGTTGCTCTGGCGCTTGAGGTAGTAGCCCTGGCCGTCGAGCTCCAGGCGAAACACACTGCTCCAGCCGCCACGACTGGTATTGGGTTCGTCCACCGCGTCCAATTGCTTGGCCCACAGTGAGTCGAATGTGGCGAGGCCATGGCGCTCTAACAGCGCACGGTCCTCAGCCGCCAGAAAATCACTCATTCGCGCCCCTCAAAAAACTTCACGACATGACGAATACGCTGCTTGTCCGACGCAGTCAGGTGCCGGCGCTGGCGATACTGCATGTAAAAGCGCAGGCGCTGGGTGGCCGACAAATGATACTTGGCCACCTTGTCCAGGCAGGCCAGGTCTTTGGTGATGCGATATTTAAGCCAGAAGCCGCGCCAGAAATCACCGTTCGGGCAGTCGATCAGGTACAGGGTCGACTGGTCATCCACCAGCAGGTTGCGCCACTTCAAGTCGTTATGAGTAAAGCGGTGATCGTGCATGGTGCGCGTGTATTCGGCGAGCTGACGGCTCACCGCATCGACCCACTTGGGGTTGCGCAGGCGCGCATCGTTACGCTCGGCCAACACCGACAGGTCTTCGGTCCTGGGCAACTCGCGGGTGATCATCGCGCCACGGTCATAGGCCAGGCCATTGCGCTCCAGCCCCCATGCAACCACGTCAGCGGTGGGAATACCCCACTTGGCGAAGCGCTTGAGGTTCTGCCATTCGGACTTCACTCGCGGCTTGCCCAGGTAGCGCCGCAGGCCCTTGCCGGCACCGGTGTAGCGCTTGACGTAATAATTGACCCCACCGCGTTCAACCCGGATCACTTCCGACAACGGGTCACGAGTCAGGCGTTCGCCTTGCAGGGCGAATACCGCTTCAAGGCTGCCAAAGTCATCCGCCAGGTTGGCGTAGGCAGGTTCCAGGTTCCAACCCGCCATCAGATCGCATCCCCCAAGCGCTGCTTGCGCGCGTAAAGCTTGTCGGCCTTGCGCTGCAACAGGCTCAACGACGCCGATTGCTCCGCCAGGATCTGGCGCAGCGGCTGACGGAAGTAACCCTTGAGGAAGCGCAGCTTGTCACGACGAGTCAGGCCAATGTCCAACGCCGAGTAGTACAGCGCGGAGAGGTCCTTGTCGCGCCAGCGCAGCGGCAAATGGGCACGCAGTTGGGCGCGATGCAGGTCGATCACCGACAGCTTGATGTTTTTCGCGTCGATGGGCTGCGCGGTGTCCAGCAGGAAGTGGCACAGGTAGCAGTCGCGATGATTTACGCCGCCACGGTGCATGTCGCCGACCATGCGCGCCAACTCGGCAGTCAGGGCATGGCGCAACGCAGGGGTTGGCGGTTCGGCCACCCAGTTGACTGTCAGGTCTTCAAGGCTGACGGTCGGCGCCAGCTCTTCGGTGATGATGAACGAATGCTGGTCTGCCGGGTTGCTGCCCTTTTCGCCGAAGGCTACGCCGGTCATGGTAGGCACGCCGAGATCCTGCAGGCGATGGATCGCCGCCCACTCAAGGCCTGCGCCCAGCACCGGCAGCTTGGCGGTGATCAGGTTCTTGAAGATCTCTCCCCAGCCAATGCCACGGTGGATCTTCACGAAATACGGACGCCCATCCACCACGGTACGCAAGGTGCGGCGCGCCGCCAGCTCACGGAATACTTCGCCTTGCAGTTTCTCGACTTCGGCAAAGGCATCAAGCCCAGCCCATAACGTCTTGAACGGTTCGGCAAGAATCAACTTCATCGTTTTGGCTCCGCCAGAATCACATCCGCAGCGTGCTGCGGCATGCTGTAGAGGTCGGCCGTCTCGGCGAAGGCCAACCCATTGCGGCCCCAGGCCGCGCGCTGTGCAGTGTCGGTGAGCATCTGTGTCAGGTACTGGTTGAGCTGGTTCTGCTCGAACGGCTCGTCCAGCACCAGGCCGCAATCGGCTTCGGCGATGTAGTGGGCATAACCACACACGGCCGAGACCAGCACCGGCAACCCGGCCACCAGGGCTTCAAGCAGCACAGTGCCGGTGTTTTCGTTGTACGCCGGATGGATCAATAGGTCGGCGCCCAACAGGAATCGCGGGATATCGCTACGCCCCTTGAGGAACTGCACGTTATCCCCCAGGCCCAGCGCGGCGCTTTGCAGCTGGAATACTTTGGGGTCGTCCTGGCCGATTACAAACAGGCGCGTGCGTTTTTTCAGCTCCGCCGGCAACGCGGCCACGGCCTTGAGGCTGCGGTCGACGCCCTTGGTCTTGAAGCCCGAGCCGATTTGCACCAGCAACAAGTCGTCGTCGCCCAAGTTGAATTCCTTGCGGAACCCTTCGCGAATCTCAGCCGCATTCGGCGGCGCGCGGCGGTCCTGAGCAATGCCCGGCGGCAGCAGGTGGAAACGTTCGAGCGGCGTGTCGTAATGCTTGATGAACAGCGGCTGCTGCACTTCGGAAATCATCAAGACTTCGGTCTTGGCGTCCTTGGCGAACACTGCGCGCTCATAGTCGGCAAAGTGTTTGTAGCGACCAAAATAACGGTACAGACCGTGGCGCAGGTTTTGCGCCTTGTCTTCAAAGCAGCCATCGGCGGCGTAATACACGTCCAGGCCGGGCATTTTGTTGAAGCCGATCAAGCGGTCCACCGGGCGTTTGGCCAGGTCGGCCTCCATCCAGGCGCTGAGTTTTTCATTGCGCCGATGATTGAAGAACGCCTTGACCGGCGCCACCAACACTTCGAAACCGGGCGGAATGTCACCTTCCCAGATCAGCGTGTAGACACGAATCTGATGGCCGCGCTGCTGGCACTCCAGGGCGATGCGCATGAAGTCGCGCTGCAAGCCGCCGAAGGGGAAGTATTTGTACAGAACAAAAGCCAGTTGCATCAGTGCAGCTCCTCAGCCAGTAACAACGTGCTCAGTCGGCTTGCCACACGCTCAGGGTTCAAGCGCGTGAAGCACAGGGGCGACTCGCGCTTGATGTCGAACCGACGCAGGTCGTCGGCCGTCGGTTGATAGGTACATTGCTTTTGCAGGCACGGTGCGCAGGCGAAGTCGCTCGCCAGGTGGATCTGGCCCTTGCCATAGGCGCCCGTGAGACCAGGGTTGGTTGGGCCAAACAGCGAGATAGTCGGCACATCCAGCGCGGCGGCGAGGTGACCGAGACCGGTGTCCACCGCCACGCAGGCACGCGCACCGGCCAATACGCGAGCCACACCGGCCAGGTTCAACTTGGGCAGCACTTCGGCGTTTTTCAGGCCTTGGGCCAGGCGCTCGGCACGGGCTTTTTCGACGGCATTACCCCAGGGCAATTTCACGTCCACGCCCAGGCGGCCCATGCGCTCGGCCAGCTCGCGCCAGTAGGCTTCGGGCCAGTGCTTGGTGTCCCAGGTGGTGCCGTGCAATAGCAAAACGAAAGGCTTTTTCGGCGGTAGACCGATCAGCTTGTCGACACTCAGACCGTAATCGCCCAAAGCCTTGGGCAGGTCATAGCCGAGGGCCACGGCGAACAATTGGCGCAGACGCTCCACCGCGTGCTGCCCACGGGCCACGGCCAAGCGGCGCGAGTAGAAACGCGCGGCGATGGGTTCACGGGCGGAGTTTTTGTCAAAGCCGGCCACCGGGGCACGCACGTAGCGAGTCAGCCAGGCGCTCTTGAACAGGCCCTGGGCATCGATCACCAGATCATATTTGGTCGATTGGACTTGCTGCTTGAAGCGCCGCCATTCGCCGCTCTTGATGGTCTGCCAGATATTTTTGCGCCAGCGACGAATCGCTACCGGGATCACCTTATCGACCGCCGGGTGCCAGGTTGGGATTTCGGCAAAGCCTTCTTCCACCACCCAGTCGAATCGAATGCCGGGGATCGCCCGCGCCGCGTCGGTCAATGCCGGCAAGGCGTGGATCACGTCGCCCAGGGATGAGGTCTTGATTACCAGAACGCGCAAACTATCGGACCTCGTCCGCAGGACCTTGCAACCGCTGCAAGGCTTCGTTCACCGGCTGCGGCAGCAACTGGCGCATGCAGTTGTAGTGGCCGAAACGGCAGGTGCGCTCGAAACACGGGCTGCACTCCAGCCCCAGGCGCACCACTTCAACCTTGTCGGCCAGTGGCGGCGTGAAGCCTGGTGAAGTAGAGCCATACACCGCCACCAGAGGGCGGTTCAGCGCAGCGGCTACGTGCATCAGGCCGGAATCGTTGGACACCACCGAATCGGCACAGGACAGCAGGTCGATCGCTTCGGCGAGAGATGTATCGCCACTCAGGTTGACGGCTTCCTCGCGCAGGCCTGGGATCAGGCGCTGGCGAATGTCTTCACCGACCGGGTGGTCTTTTTTCGAACCGAACAGCCACACCTGCCAACCTTCGCGGATCTTGGCCTCGGCAACTTTTGCGTAATGCTCCGACGGCCAGCGTTTGGACTCGCCAAACTCGGCGCCCGGGCACAGCGCCAATACCGGACGATCCAGGGTCAGGCCGAACTTGGCCAACGCCGCGTCGCGGCTCACCGGGTCGATCTGCAAGCTCGGGCGCGGGTACGGCTGCGGCAACTCGGCCCCCGGCGCGTAGGCCAGGGCCATGAAGCGCTCGATCATCAGTGGGTAGCGGGCCTTGTCCAACGTGCGCACATCGTTAAGCAGCACGTAGCGAAACTCGCCGCGCCAGCCGGTGCGCTTGGGGATGCCGGCAAAGTACGGCACCAGCGCGGATTTCAGCGAGTTGGGCAGCAGTATTGCTTGGTCGTACTGGCCGCCCAGGGATTTGCCGATGCGACGACGCGTAGCAAGCTCAAGGGCACCGTGGCCGAGCGGAAAGCTCAAGGCCGCGCGCACTTGCGGCATACGCTCAAGGATCGGGCGGCTCCACTCAGGGGCGAGCACGTCGATCTGGCAGTCGGGATGACGCTGTTTCAGGCACTGGAACAGTGTCTGCGCCATCACCATGTCACCGACCCAACTGGGCCCAACGATCAGAATATTCATGTAGTTTCCACAAACGATGCGGGGAGGCTTATGCCTCCCCGCCCTAATAGTGTTTCAGCTCAACCCCAGCTCCTGCCAGATTCGCATCACCTGACGCCGTTCGTCGGCGAACTGATCCCCGGCCACCGTACCGGCCTCGTTTTGCAAGGCCTGGCGGTGCGCGGCGGAACGGTAGGCCTTATACACCTCGCGCAGCAGATGGGCATCGGCGGCGGGCATCAAGCCCACCTGCTCCAGGCCTTCCAGAATGCGGATATTGTCGGTGTAGCGCAGCAACGATGGATGTTGCGCAGACCACGCCAAAGCCGCGTATTGCACCATAAATTCAATATCGACGATACCTCCGGCGTCCTGCTTGAGGTCGAACGCCGCCGTGGCCTCGAAGGCATTGGCGCCGGTGCCGGCCGCCGTGGTCTTGGTGCCCAGGTTATCGCGCATCTTGGCGCGCATCTCGCTGACCTCTTGGCGCAGCTTGGCCAGGTCGCGCTCACGGCCTAACACTTTTGCCCGCACCTGCTCGAACGCATGGCCCACATCCTGGCTCCCCACCAGCACCCGTGCACGGATCAGGGCCTGATGCTCCCAGGTCCAGGCTTCATTTTGTTGGTAGCGATCAAACGCTCCCAGCGAGCTGACCAAAAGCCCGGAAGCACCGGAAGGCCGCAGGCGCATGTCCACTTCATACAATTGGCCGGAGTTGGTCTGGGTGGTCAGCAAGTGAATGATCCGCTGGCCCAGGCGCGTGAAGAACTGCGCACCATCAATCGGCTTCGCGCCATCGGTTTCAGCCTGCGGGTCGCCATCGTGGATAAACACCAGGTCCAGGTCCGAACCATGCCCCAATTCGATGCCGCCGACTTTCCCGTAACCGACAATGATGAACCCAGGGTCGCACAAGGTGCCGTCCAACCGCTGAGGCGAGCCATGGCGCGCCACGGTCTGGCGCCAGGCCAGGGCCAGCACCTGTTCGAGGATGGCTTCGGCGAGCCAGGTCAGGTAGTCGCTGACTTTCATCAGCGGCAGGCTGCCGGCGATTTCCGACGCGGCCACGCGCAGGCGGTGCGCCAGCTTGAAGTGACGCAGGGCTTCCATTTGCTGCTCAAGGTCATCCTCAGGGATGCGCGTAAGGCGTTCGCGCAACTCGGCGGCCAACTCCGGCGCCAGTGGCGGCTTGAATAGGCGCCCCTCGTTGAGCAATTCGTCCAGCAGCAGCGGGAAGCGGGTGATCTGCTCGGCGATCCACGGGCTGGCGGCGCACAGGGTTAGCAGGCGCCGCAGGGCGTCGGGGTTTTCCGTGAGCAGGACGAGGTAGGCGGAACGACGGGCCACGGCTTCCACCAGTGGCAATACGCGCTCCAACACTAGGTCCGGGTTGGCGTGTTCGACAGCCTGGGCCAGCAGGCGCGGGATGAACGCATCCAGGCGCTCACGCCCGAGGCGCTGCATGGCGCGCAATTGCGGGCTGTTGCGCAGACCGGCCAGGGCCTTGAGGGCCTTGGTCGCATCGGTAAAGCCGCCTTCGGCCAGTTGGCGGCAAGCGGCCTCTTCATCTTGGGATTCTTCCCACAACGGCAGCCACTCACCGCCTACCACCAGCTCGCTTTCCTCGCCTTCCTCTTCATCCGGGTCGGCGATGACTTGGCGGAAATGCCAGTCCACTCGGCCACGCCAGTACATCAGTCGTTCGTGGAACGCAGCCCAATCGTCAAAGCCCAGCATAAAGGCAATGCGCGCCTGGTCTTCCGGACTGTCCGGGAGCATCTGGGTCTGGCGGTCGGCAATCGCCTGGATGGCGTGCTCGGTGTAACGCAGGAATTCATAGCCATCGCGCAATTCAGCGATCACTGCCGGCGGCAGATAACCCTGACCTTCCAGGGTGCCGAGCACCTTGAGCAGCGGGCGTTGTTGCAGGCTGAGGTCGCGGCCGCCGTGGATCAGTTGGAAGGCCTGGGCAATAAACTCGACTTCACGAATGCCGCCTGAGCCCAGCTTGATGTTGTCGGCCATGCCCTTGCGCCGCACTTCCTGCTGGATCAGCTGCTTCATGGTGCGCAGCGCTTCGATAGCGGAAAAATCCAGGTAACGCCGGTAAACAAACGGTCGCAACATGTCGAGCAACTGCGCGCCGGCCACCTGATCACCCGCCACCACCCGCGCCTTGATCATGGCGTAGCGTTCCCAATCACGGCCCTGGTCCTGGTAGTACTGCTCCAGCGCGTTGAAACTGAGCACTAGTGCACCGGCCGAACCGTAGGGACGCAGGCGCATATCGACCCGGAACACAAAACCATCGACGGTCATCGGGTCGAGGGCCTTGATCAGTTTTTGACCAAGACGGATAAAAAACTCCTGGTTGTCCAGGGAGCGCTTCACGCCCACGGTTTCGCCGCCCTCGGGGTAGGCGAAGATCAGGTCGATATCCGATGACAGGTTCAACTCGACCGCGCCGAGCTTGCCCATGCCCAGGATGACCATGTGCTGCGGCTCACCGCTACGCCGACCGGTAGGCGTGCCGAACTGCACGCAGTGGCGCTGGTACAACCATTGATAGGCCTGGTCGATGCTGGCGTCGGCCATATCGGAGAGGTCGCGACAGGTTTGCACCAGGTCGGCCTGGCGCGTCAGGTCACGCCAGATGATGCGCACCTGTTGGCGCGTGCGCTGGCGGCGCAGCACGCGGCCCAACTCATCTTCCGTTTCGGCTTGTTGCACAGCGCCGGCGATTTGCCCGCACAGCTCGCCGGGGGCAAAACCTCGGTCCAGCTCGCCCCAGGCCACCAGCTCCAGCAACATTAAAGGGTCACGAACACTCTGTTCAATGACGAAGTCACTGGCGGCGCACACGCGGGCGAAATCGGCCCAGCGTTGCGGCGTCCAGGTAGAAAGTCCATGATCGTCGTCCAGCGCGGCCACTGCGTCACGAAATGACTGCTCGGCCCGCTGGGCTTTTGGCAAGAGAATGGCCGGCAGTTCGGCCAGTGTTGGAAGGCTCATGGTCTATCCTTGATCGGCGTGTAATTGGCGACTTGTTGTGAACGCAAGAACCACGCTCGGTGAAGGACTGTCGAACAAAGGTTAGAAATAGCTGAAATTAATTTCATTTTGGCAGCCAACATCAAGCTTTCACCTTTTCTTGTTCGCAAAAGATCAACAATAACGATTATGCTCACCAGCCAGATCGAGCCATACGCTCGGTCTTGTGTAGTTTTACTACTCGTATATACATTCGAAAGGCTGAAATGGCCGACGATTTGTAGTAAAACTACAGGACGCCGAAGCAACCTTCGGCCATCCAAGAATTTATGT
>NZ_NKIG01000028.1:0-80925 GCF_002255865.1 Pseudomonas sp. PGPPP1
CAGCCACATCCGTGGTGGGTGCTGCAGGAGCGGTGGGGGCTGCGGTCCCGTTCGTGGGGTCATGGTTTCCCAGTGCCAAGGCGAAAGCCGCAGGTGCACCGGTGAAGGTGAATGTCAGCAAGATCGACCCAGGCCAGCAAATGATTGCTGAGTGGCGCGGTCAGCCAGTATTCATCGTTCGTCGTACCGAGGAAATCCTGGGGAATCTGAAGAAAATCGAAGGTCAGCTGTCTGACCCCGACTCGAAGAATTCCGACCAACCCGCTTACGTCGATAAGGAAATTCGCTCGATCAAGCCAGAGATTCTGCTGCTGATCGGTATCTGCACCCACTTGGGCTGCTCGCCTACCTTCCGCCCGGAAGTTGCTCCTGCCGACCTTGGCAAGGATTGGGTCGGTGGCTACTTCTGCCCGTGTCACGGCTCTCATTACGACCTGGCCGGTCGCGTCTACAAGTCCCAGCCCGCACCCTTGAACCTGCCAGTTCCGCCACATCACTACGAGACTGACAGTGTCATTGTCATTGGCGTCGACGAGGGGGAGAAAGCCTGATGAGCAAGTTCATGGATTGGGTCGATGCGCGCTTCCCTGCCACAAAAATGTGGGAAGACCATCTCAGCAAATATTACGCACCAAAAAACTTCAACTTCTTCTACTTCTTTGGCTCCCTGGCGCTGCTGGTGCTGGTCAACCAGATCGTCACCGGTGTCTGGCTGACGATGAGCTACACCCCGTCGGCGGAAGAGGCGTTCGCCTCCGTCGAATACATCATGCGTGACGTCGAGTACGGCTCGATCCTGCGCCTGCTGCACTCTACAGGCGCTTCGGCGTTCTTCATCGTCGTCTACATGCACATGTTCCGCGGCCTGCTCTACGGGTCGTACCAGAAGCCGCGCGAATTGGTGTGGGTCTTCGGCATGCTGATCTACTTGGCGCTGATGGCCGAAGCCTTCATGGGCTACCTGCTGCCATGGGGCCAGATGTCGTACTGGGGCGCACAGGTGATCATTTCGCTGTTCGGTGCGATTCCGGTCATCGGTAACGACCTGACCCAGTGGATCCGTGGTGACTACCTGATCTCCGGCATCACCCTGAACCGCTTCTTCGCCTTGCACGTAGTAGCCTTGCCAATCGTGATCCTGGGCCTGGTGGTGCTGCACATCCTGGCACTGCATGAAGTGGGTTCCAACAACCCGGATGGCGTGGATATCAAGAAGCACAAGGACGAGAACGGCATCCCGCTGGATGGCATTCCGTTCCACCCGTACTACACCGTAAAAGACATTGTCGGCGTAGTTGTCTTCCTGTTCGTGTTCTGCTCGATCGTGTTCTTTTTCCCGGAGATGGGCGGTTATTTCCTGGAGAAACCCAACTTCGAACAGGCCAACGCCTTCAAGACGCCTGAGCACATTGCCCCGGTCTGGTACTTCACGCCGTTCTACGCGATCTTGCGGGCGATTCCCGACAAGCTCATGGGCGTAATCGCCATGGGGGCGGCCATCGCGGTGCTGTTCGTGTTGCCTTGGCTCGACCGTAGCCCGGTCAAGTCCATGCGCTACAAGGGCTGGCTGAGCAAGATCTGGCTGTGGGTGTTCTGCATTTCGTTCGTGATTCTCGGCGTGTTGGGCGTTCTGGCGCCGACTCCTGAGCGTACGTTGCTGTCGCAGGTCTGCACCTTCCTGTACTTCGCCTACTTCATTCTGATGCCGTTCTATACCCGGCTTGAGAAGACCAAACCGGTACCGGAAAGGGTGACTGGCTGATGAAAAAATTATTCGTTGCATTGATGCTTGCGGCGCTGCCGCTACTGTCCTTCGCTGCCGAGCATGGCCCCGAGCTGGAAAAAGTCGATATCGACGTGTCCGACAAGGCCGCCATGCAGGACGGGCTGCGTACGTTCACCAACTACTGCATGGGTTGCCACAGCGCCAAGTTCCAGCGCTACGAGCGTGTTGCCGATGACTTGGGGATCCCGCATGACGTGATGCTCAGCCATTCGGTGTTCACCGGCGCCAAGATCGGCGACCACATGAACATCGGTATGCAACCCGCTGACGCCAAGACCTGGTTCGGCGCAGCACCGCCTGACCTGACCCTGGTGGCGCGTGTGCGCGGCACCGACTGGCTGTATGGCTACCTGAAATCCTTCTACGAAGACCCAGCGCGTCCTTATGGCGTGAACAACAAAGTCTTCCCGAACGTCGGCATGCCCAACGTTCTGGTCGGCCTGCAGGGTCGCCAAGTGGTAGGATGCAAGCAGGTTCAGGTCGTTGAAGACGGCAAGAAGCAATATGATCCGTTGACCGGTACGCCTTTGACTCACGAGGCATGCGATCAACTGACCATCGTGCCCAAGACCGGCGCGCTGAATGAAGAGCAGTTCGACGAGAAGGTAAAAAATCTCGTGACCTTCCTGGCCTACTCGGCCAACCCGGTCAAACTGCAGCACCAGCGCATCGGTACCTATGTATTGCTGTACCTGGCCTTCTTCTTCGTATTCGCCTATCTGCTCAAACGCGAATACTGGAAGGATGTGCATTGATCCAACCGTAAGCAATTGCTGTTAATCTTGCGCGCCCAGCGGCATCTCTGAACACGTAGCGACCAGGTAACACCTGCCGTTACAGAGATGCTCTCTGGGCGCGCTCGTTTTTGAGCTTTCGATAATTTCAACAAGCGAGGAGGACCGCCATGGGCGTGACCAATCGGTTGGCCTGTTACTCCGACCCCGCCGACCACTATTCCCACCGAGTGCGTATCGTACTCGCAGAGAAGGGTGTCAGCGCCGAGATCATCAGTGTGGAGGCGGGCCGTCAGCCGCCGAAACTGATCGAAGTGAACCCCTACGGCAGCTTGCCCACCCTGGTCGATCGTGACCTGGCGTTGTGGGAGTCGACCGTGGTGATGGAATACCTGGATGAGCGTTACCCGCATCCGCCGTTGCTGCCGGTGTACCCGGTGGCGCGTGCCAACAGCCGTCTGCTGATCCATCGTATCCAGCGCGACTGGTGCGGGTTGGTGGATGTGATTCTGGATTCGCGTACAAAAGAAGCCGTTCGCGTACAGGCGCGCAAGGAATTGCGCGAAAGCCTGACCGGCGTTTCGCCATTGTTCGCCGATAAGCCTTTTTTCCTCAGTGAGGAACAAAGTTTGGTGGATTGCTGCCTATTACCGATACTCTGGCGTTTGCCGATTCTCGGTATTGAACTGCCGCGGCCTGCCAAGCCGCTGCTTGATTACATGGAGCGCCAGTTTGCGCGTGAGGCTTTCCAGGCGAGTCTGTCTGGTGTCGAACGCGATATGCGCTAAGGCTTAAGGAGCCGCTGATGAACTCCAGTCGACCCTACCTGGTCCGCGCGCTCTATGAGTGGATTGTGGACAACGATTGCACCCCGCACATGCTGGTCAATTCCGAATTTCCTGCGGTTCAGGTACCGCAGGGTTTTGCCAGTGACGGACAGATTGTGCTGAACGTATCGCCCAGTGCCGTGCGCCACCTGCACATGGACAACGAAGCGGTCAGCTTCGAAGGGCGTTTTGGCGGCGTGCCGCATACGCTGTTCGTGCCGATTGGTGCCATTCTCGGGATCTACGCCCGTGAGAATGGCCAAGGCATGGTGTTCGATCTGGAGTCGCCTTTCGAGGATGACGAAGCGATCGAAAACGAAGACGGCGATGACCTGCCGCCACCGGATGCCGAGCCCCCGCGCCCAAGCGGCCGGCCGAGCCTGAAAGTGGTGAAGTAAGCGGCTATCGCCTTCGGGCAAGCCTGAAAAATGCCTCGGCCTGTGCCGGGGCATTTTTTTGCGCGCAGGATGTAGATGAAAGTCGCGCCCGGACGGTGATCGTACAACCGCCATGGGCTATGATGCGTGCTCAAGTTCACCGAGAAAGATGATCCATCATGGAAAACGCCAACACCGCCCCTCGTCTTCCCCGCAAGCGCCGCAGCCTTGCCCAGGAATTGGTCACGGTGTTGTCCGAGCAGATCCGCGACGGTGAACTCAAGCGTGGCGACAAACTGCCCACCGAGTCGGCGATCATGGAAGCCCATGGGGTCAGTCGCACCGTGGTGCGTGAGGCCATCTCGCGCTTGCAAGCGGCAGGGCAGGTGGAAACCCGTCACGGCATCGGCACTTTCGTGCTGGACACGCCGAGCCCCAGCGGCTTCCGTATCGACCCGGCCACGGTGGTCACCCTGCGTGATGTGCTGGCGATATTGGAGCTGCGTATCAGCCTGGAAGTGGAGTCCGCCGGCCTGGCTGCGCTGCGTCGCAGTGATGAGCAACTGGCGGCCATGCGCGCCGCCCTCGACGCCTTGAATGAAAGTGCGGCACACGCCGGCGACGCGGTGGCGTCCGACTTTGCGTTCCACCTGGAAATTGCACTGTCCACCGGTAATCGCTATTTCACCGACATCATGACCCACCTGGGCACCAGCATCATTCCGCGCACGCGGTTGAATTCGGCGCGCCTTGCCCATGATGACCAGCAACACTACATGGGACGCCTGAGCCGTGAGCACGAAGAGATCTACGAGGCGATTGCCCGTAAGGATTCGGATGCGGCGCGTGCGGCCATGCGCTTGCACCTGACCAACAGCCGTGAGCGGCTGCGCCATGCCCATGAAGAGGCAGAAGCGCAGCGCAACTGAGGTTGATGCCTATCTAGTGTGGGAGCGACAGTGTCTTAGCTGGCAGGCTGGTTCGGCTTGTAGTCCTTGAGCAGCAGATAGGTGCTCCACCCCCACCAATCATTCGTCCAGTGCTTGTCGTTCAGGTCATTCACGTCTTTACGCCGCAGCACCTTATCCCCCTCCAGCTTGAACAGCGGCGAAAAGTTGTTCGCCGGGTTCTGCACTGCGTTCAAATCCGGTACGTACAGTGGCGCCTTGAAGTTGGCCGGGGAGGGCGCCACGCCGCTGATAAACGTTTCGAAGATCTCATCGGCCGACGCTTGCACCGCGCGTTTGACCTGCGCCCGATTGTCCGCGTCGATAACGTCGAAGTAGCGTTTATCCCCATAGGCATGCCATTCGTCCCCCAGGGCATTGCGCACCTTGAGCCCGAACTTGCTGTCTTCGTCGTGCATGAAGCGGCTGATCAGCGAGCCCAGTTCGCCCGGCGTCACCACGGCGGCCAATTGTTTGCGCGGAACCCGCAAGTGCCCGGCAGAATACAAGTCGGTCAAAAAGTGATCGGCGAAGCTGTTCATGGCATACGCCAATTCCAATGCCTGGTCGGTCCCAGTTTGATGCGCCACCAAGGCCTGTTGTAGTGCGGCCGTATGTCCGGCCAGATACGCCGACAGTGCCCATTCACCAAAGTGGTCAGCATTGTCCGCCGCCAGTTTCAAGTAGCGGCCCAAGGGAACCAGCGCAGAAACCACGCTGCCACCACCGGTGATGCGGTTCCATTCCTCGGACAACGTATCACCTAGCGCGTCATAAGCTTCGTGAGCGTGCTTGCCCTCCTTTATCGCCTGGTTGACCGCGTTGATCTCCTTCTGCATCACCGCAAGGATCTTCTGCGCTTCCGCTCGTGAAGCGGGCAACACCGCCAGCGTGTTGAACGCAGCGCTAAAGCGTTGCACGCGCTCGGCAGGCGAGGCGCCATCGCTGATGGGCTGGCCAGGGATGCCATAGAAGTCACCGCCCAGGGCGATCATTTGGCCGTAGGTCAATGCCAGTCCGTTAGGCAGGTGCAATTCGACTTGGCGTGCGGGAATCGCCGGGGCGTCCTTGGCGAAACGCAACAGGGTGTCATCGCCAATGGCGGTGTGTTCGCCGCCTTCGAAGCGCAGGACGGGTGGTTTCTTTTCGGGTGTCGCGAGTTCAAGACCTGACATGTTAGCTCCTTGCTATGTCGTAGGAATCTTCCGTAATAACTGTATGCATATACAGCTATGGCCAGAGTAGAGGAATAATTTCCTACGTCAAGAAGGCAAGAAAAACAGCGAGCCTCGGAACGACCTCGACGAATTGCAGTTGACGAAATTATTTATAGTTGTACGATGACGTACGACATCACCAAAACCAACAACAACCTTTCAATAGAAAGTCTTCGCCCAGGGTGTTCGAATAATGAATCCACAAGAACTGAAGTCCATCCTCTCCCGCGGTCTGCTGTCTTTCCCGGTGACCGATTTCAACGCCCAGGGTGACTTCCACCAGGCGGGTTACATCAAGCGTCTGGAATGGCTGGCCCCTTACGGCGCCACCGCGTTGTTCGCCGCAGGCGGCACCGGTGAGTTTTTCTCCCTGGCGGCCAGTGAATATTCCCAAGTGGTGAAGACCGCTGTTGATACCTGCGCTACCAGCGTGCCGATTCTCGCCGGTGTCGGTGGTTCGACCCGCCAGGCCATCGAGTACGCCCAAGAAGCCGAGCGCCTGGGAGCCAAAGGCCTGCTGCTGCTGCCGCATTACTTGACCGAAGCCAGCCAGGACGGCGTTGCCGCCCACGTTGAAGCGGTGTGCAAATCGGTAAAGATCGGTGTGGTGGTGTACAACCGCAACGTCTGCCGCCTGACCGCGCCACTGCTGGAACGCCTGGCCGAGCGCTGCCCGAACCTGATCGGCTACAAGGATGGCCTGGGCGATATCGAACTGATGGTCTCGATTCGCCGTCGCCTCGGTGATCGTTTCAGCTACCTCGGCGGCCTGCCGACTGCAGAGGTTTACGCTGCGGCCTACAAAGCCTTGGGCGTGCCGGTGTACTCCTCGGCGGTGTTCAACTTCATCCCGAAAACCGCGATGGACTTCTACCACGCGATTGCCAAGGACGATCACGCCACCGTTGCCAAGATCATCGACGACTTCTTCCTGCCATACCTGGACATCCGTAACCGCAAGGCCGGTTACGCGGTGAGCATCGTCAAGGCCGGTGCAAAAATCGCCGGCTACGACGCAGGCCCGGTACGCACCCCGCTGACCGACCTGTTGCCGGAAGAATACGAAGCCCTCGCCGCGCTGATCGACAAGCAAGGCGCGCAATAACCTATCTACAAGGCCGCTGAGAGATCAGCGGCCTTTTGCGTCAGGAGAGAATTCGTGTCCCAAGCCCAGCGTTATGAAAACTACATCAATGGCCAGTGGGTGGCCGGTGCCGACTATTGCGTCAACCTCAACCCGTCGGAGTTGTCTGATGTCATTGGCGAATACGCCAAGGCGGATGTCGCCCAGGTCAACGCCGCCATTGACGCCGCCCGCGCCGCGTTCCCGGCCTGGTCCACCTCGGGCATTCAGGCTCGCCATGACGCCCTGGATAAAGTCGGCAGTGAAATCCTCGCCCGCCGCGAAGAGCTCGGCACCCTGCTGGCCCGGGAAGAGGGCAAGACCCTGCCCGAAGCCATCGGTGAAGTGACCCGCGCCGGTAACATCTTCAAGTTCTTCGCCGGTGAATGCCTGCGCTTGTCCGGCGACTACGTGCCGTCGGTGCGCCCTGGCGTTAACGTTGAAGTGACTCGCGAAGCCCTGGGTGTGGTCGGCCTGATCACGCCGTGGAACTTCCCGATCGCCATCCCCGCCTGGAAAATCGCCCCGGCCCTGGCCTACGGCAACTGCGTGGTGATCAAGCCTGCCGAGCTGGTCCCGGGCTGCGCCTGGGCACTGGCAGAAATCATCTCCCGCGCAGGCTTCCCCGCCGGTGTGTTCAACCTGGTGATGGGCAGCGGCCGTGTGGTTGGCGACGTGTTGGTCAACAGCCCGAAAGTCGATGGCATCAGCTTCACCGGCTCGGTGGGTGTAGGGCGCCAGATTGCGGTCAGATGCGTGTCGCGCCAGGCCAAAGTGCAGTTGGAAATGGGCGGCAAGAACCCGCAGATCATTCTCGACGACGCCGACCTCAAGCAGGCCGTCGAGCTGTCGGTACAGAGCGCGTTTTACTCCACTGGCCAGCGTTGCACCGCTTCCAGCCGCTTGATTGTTACCGCCGGCATTCACGACCAGTTCGTTGCGGCGATGGCTGAGCGCATGAAGTCGATCAAGGTCGGCCACGCGTTGAAAAGCGGCACCGACATCGGCCCGGTGGTTTCCCAGGCTCAGTTGGACCAGGACTTGAAGTACATCGACATCGGCCAAAGCGAAGGTGCGCGGCTAGTGAGTGGTGGTGGCCTGGTGACCTGCGACACCGAGGGCTACTACCTGGCACCGACGCTGTTTGCCGATAGCGAAGCGGCCATGCGTATCAGCCGTGAAGAGATCTTCGGCCCAGTGGCCAACGTGGTGCGCGTAGCGGATTACGAGGCAGCACTGGCCATGGCCAACGACACCGAATTCGGTTTGTCGGCGGGCATTGCCACGACGTCGCTCAAGTACGCCAACCACTTCAAGCGCCATTCCCAGGCCGGGATGGTGATGGTCAACCTGCCGACCGCCGGCGTGGACTACCACGTTCCGTTCGGTGGCCGTAAGGGTTCATCCTATGGTTCGCGTGAGCAAGGTCGCTATGCGCAAGAGTTCTACACCGTGGTGAAGACCAGCTACATCGGTTCGTAACTCGCAACACCTGTGGGGGCCGGATGCCTGCTGGTCCCCACGCTGAAAAACAGAAAACCATTACCCGCAAAAAAAATAATTAGTGGGAGTACTTCTTCATGCAAGCGACCAAGCCGACCCACGTCCGCTATTTGATCCTGCTCATGCTGTTTTTGGTGACCACGATCAACTACGCCGACCGGGCCACCATCGCCATCGCAGGCTCCAGCCTGCAAAAAGACCTCGGTATCGACGCGGTCACCCTCGGTTATATCTTCTCTGCATTCGGTTGGGCCTACGTGGCTGGGCAAATCCCCGGCGGCTGGCTGCTCGACCGGTTCGGCTCGAAAAAAGTCTACGCCCTGAGCATCTTCACCTGGTCACTGTTCACCGTGCTGCAAGGCTATGTCGGTGAGTTCGGTGTCTCCACTGCTGTGGTTGCGCTGTTTATGCTGCGCTTCATGGTGGGCCTGGCCGAAGCGCCTTCGTTTCCTGGAAATGCCCGTATTGTTGCGGCGTGGTTTCCTACGGCCGAGCGCGGCACTGCCTCGGCGATCTTCAACTCGGCGCAATACTTCGCCACGGTGCTGTTTGCGCCGCTGATGGGTTGGATCGTCTACAGCTTCGGCTGGCAGCATGTGTTTATCGTGATGGGCGTGATCGGCATCCTGTTTTCGCTGATCTGGCTGAAAGTTATCCACAGCCCTCGCCAGCACCCGATGATCAACGAAGCCGAGCTCAACCACATCGCAGCCAATGGCGCGATGGTCGATATGGATCAAGACAAGGGCAAGGGTAAGAAAACTGACGGTCCGAAGTGGGATTACATCCGTCAGTTGCTGACCAACCGCATGATGCTTGGTGTCTATCTGGGCCAGTACTGCATCAACGGCATCACCTACTTTTTCCTGACGTGGTTTCCGGTGTACCTGGTGCAAGACCGTGGCATGACCATCCTCAAGGCAGGTTTCATTGCTTCATTGCCGGCGATCTGCGGCTTTATCGGCGGCGTGCTCGGTGGGGTGATTTCCGACTACCTGCTGCGCAAAGGGCATTCCCTGACGTTTGCACGCAAGGCGCCGATCATTGGTGGACTGCTGATTTCCAGCAGCATCGTGGCCTGCAACTACGTGGATATCGAATGGATGGTGGTGGGTTTCATGGCGTTGGCCTTCTTTGGCAAAGGCGTTGGCGCACTGGGTTGGGCGGTGGTGTCCGACACCTCGCCGAAACAAATCGCCGGCCTCAGTGGTGGTCTGTTCAACACCTTCGGTAACCTGGCGTCGATTACCACGCCGATTGTCATCGGCTACATCATCAGCACCACCGGCTCGTTCAAATGGGCGCTGGTGTTCGTCGGCGCCAACGCGCTGGTGGCGGTGTTCAGCTACCTGGTCATCGTCGGTCCGATCAAACGTGTCGTACTCAAAGAGCCGCCAACCAAAGGCCCCGAGCTGACCAACCTTACCCAAGCGCACTCCTGAGGGGCGATGTAATGCAGTTGATTGAACATGCCGACTCGCCGCGCTCCATTCGTTTGCACGAGCGTGACAACGTAGTGATCGTGGTCAATGACCAGGGTGTACCGGCCGGGACCGAATTCCCCGACGGCCTGGTGACCGTGGATTTCATCCCGCAGAGCCACAAGGTGACGCTGGAGGATATTCCCGAAGGCGGTCAGATTATTCGCTACGGCCAGACCATCGGTTACGCCTTGGCGCCGATTCCGCGCGGCAGTTGGGTGCAGGAAGATCAACTGCGCATGCCCACCGCGCCACCGCTGGACAGCTTGCCGTTGTCCACCGAGGTGCCCGAAACCCAGGCGCCGTTGGAGGGGTTTACCTTTGAGGGGTATCGCAACGCCGATGGCACCGTGGGCACGCGCAATATCCTCGGCATTACCACCACCGTGCAGTGCGTCACCGGTGTGCTGGACCATGCGGTCAAGCGTATCAAGGACGAATTGTTGCCTAAGTACCCGCACGTCGATGACGTGGTGGCGTTGACCCACAGCTACGGCTGCGGCGTGGCGATTACTGCGACGGATGCCTATATTCCGATCCGCACCGTGCGCAACCTGGCGCGTAACCCGAACCTGGGCGGCGAAGCCTTGGTGATTAGTCTGGGCTGCGAGAAATTGCAGGCCGGACAGGTGATGCACGACAACGACAGCTCGGTCGACCTGAGCGAGCCGTGGCTGTATCGGCTGCAAGACTCCAGTCACGGCTTTACCGAAATGATCGAGCAGATCATGGAACTGGCCGAGACGCGCTTGAAGAAGCTCGACCAGCGCCGGCGCGAAACCGTGCCGGCCTCGGAGCTGATTCTGGGCATGCAGTGTGGCGGCAGCGATGCGTTTTCCGGCATCACCGCCAACCCGGCGCTGGGCTATGCCTCGGACTTGCTGTTGCGGGCGGGGGCGACGGTGATGTTTTCCGAAGTCACTGAAGTGCGCGATGCCATCTACCTGCTGACTTCACGGGCCGAGAGCAAGGAAGTTGCCCAGGAACTGGTCAGGGAAATGGACTGGTACGACCGTTACCTGGCCAAGGGCGAGGCAGACCGTAGCGCCAACACCACGCCGGGGAACAAGAAGGGTGGGTTGTCGAATATTGTCGAGAAGTCGCTGGGCTCCATCGTCAAGTCTGGCAGCAGCGCGATCAACGGCGTGCTCGGCCCGGGCGAACGCTTCAAGGGCAAGGGTCTGATCTTTTGCGCCACGCCAGCCAGTGACTTTGTGTGTGGCACCTTGCAACTGGCGGCCGGGATGAACCTGCATGTGTTCACCACTGGACGCGGAACGCCTTACGGGCTGGCGATGGCGCCGGTGGTGAAGGTGTCGACGCGCACAGAGCTGGCGCAGCGCTGGCCAGACCTTATTGATATCGACGCCGGGCGTATTGCTACCGGGCGCGCGAGCATCGAGGAGCTGGGCTGGGAGTTGTTCCACTTCTACCTGGATGTGGCCAGCGGCAAGAAGCAGACGTGGGCGGAGCAGCATAAGCTGCATAACGACATCACGTTGTTTAACCCTGCGCCTATTACTTGAGACCGAGTCGCCTGCTTCGCGAGCAAGCCCGCTCCCACATTTAACCGATTTCCAACATGAGAATGCGGTCGAATGTGGGAGCGGGCTTGCTCGCGAAGGCGTCCTAACAGACGCCGCAGGGCAGCATGGCTTATCATTAGCCACCTAACGACGCTCACCAAGGTTCTCCCCGGCATGCTGGCAATTTTCCTCACCACCCTCACCATCACCGCGCCGGTGTTTGCCATGTTGTTCCTGGGGGTGCTGCTCAAGCGCATCAACTGGATCAACGACAACTTTATCCACACGGCTTCCTCGCTGGTGTTCAACGTCACCATGCCGGCGCTGCTGTTCCTCGGCATCTTGCATGCCGACCTGCACTCGGCGCTCAAGCCGGGTTTGCTGATCTACTTCGCCGTCGCCACGTTGCTCAGCTTTGCGCTGGCCTGGGGCTGGGCGATTTTTCGGTGCCCACGTGAAGACCGGGGTATCTACACCCAGGGTTCATTTCGCGGTAACAACGGGGTGATTGGCCTGGCGCTGGCGGCCAGCATGTATGGCGATTACGGTATCTCTCTCGGCGCAATTCTCGCGGCGTTGGTGATCCTGTTTTACAACACGCTGTCGACCATCGTACTGGCGGTGTACAGCCCGGTGATCAAGTCGGACCCGTGGAGCATCTTCAAGAGCGTGGTGGCCAACCCGCTGATTATCAGCGTGATCGTCGCTACGCCGTTTGCGGTGTTCCAGATTGGCTTGCCCGGTTGGCTGGAGTCTTCCGGGCGGTACCTGGCGGACATGACCTTGCCCCTGGCACTGATCTGCATCGGAGGCACCTTGTCACTGGCGGCGTTACGTAAAAGCGGCAGCATGGCGCTGAGTGCGAGCCTGGTGAAGATGATCGGGTTGCCGCTGGTGGCCACGCTCGGTGCCTGGCTGCTGGGGTTCCGGGGGCCGGAGTTGGGGATTTTGTTCTTGTATTTCGGCGCGCCGACGGCGGCGGCGAGTTTTGTGATGGCCAGGGCGGCAGAGGGCAATCATGAGCTGGCGGCGGCGATTATTGTGATCACCACGCTGATGGCGGCGGTGACCACCAATATCGGGATTTTTGTGTTGCAGGCGGGGGGTTGGATCTGATTTTTGGAGCGCCCTTGAGGGCCAATCGCAGGCAAGCCACCTTTTAATGTGTTCACAAATCGAGGGTGGGAGCTGGCTTGCCTGCGATAGCTATCTGACAGTCACTGCTGATCCGCCTGATACGCCTCGATCACTTCCTGCGCCGCCCGAAACGCATCAATCGCCGCCGGCACGCCGGCATACACCGCGCAATGCAGCAACGCCTCACGAATCTCTTCCACGGTACAGCCATTGTTCAAAGCGCCGCGCACATGCCCCTTGAGTTCCTGCGGGCACTTGAGGGCGGTGAGGGCGGCGAGGGTGATCAAGCTGCGGGTCTTTAGCGGCAGACCTTCGCGGTTCCACACACTGCCCCAGGCGTGCTCGTTGACGAAGTCCTGCAGCGGCTGGGTGAACTCGGTGGCATTGCCCAGGGCGCGGTCGACGAACGCATCGCCCATGACCTGGCGACGCATTTCAACCCCGGGCTTTTTCTGATCGGTCATTTCGATTCCCTCTTGTGTTGGCGGCGCCAGGCTTGCAGCGTGCTGAACAACAGGAAAGCCACCAGCACTGGCAGGACGTAATACAGCATCAGGTGTTCAAGCTTGTTGGCCAAGGGCATGCCAGTGGTAAAGGCCATCACGTGCAGCCCATAGGCCAGGTACAGCCCCAAGAAGACCAGGCCCTCGGCGCGGGTCACGCGGTAGCCTATGTAGAACACCGGCAGGCACAGCACCAAGGCAGCGAGCATCACCGGCAGGTCAAAGTCCAGGGCGTTGGGCGACACCGACAGCGGCGAGGGCGCTACCAGGGCGGTAAAGCCCAGCACCCCCAGCAGGTTGAACAGGTTGCTGCCGATCACGTTGCCGACGGCGATTTCCCGCTCGCCACGAAGGGCGGCGATCAGTGAGGTGGCCAGGCAAGGCAGTGAGGTGCCGACGCCGATCAGGGTCAGGCCGATAATGCGTTCCGACAGGCCCAGGTCCCCCGCCACATCCACCGCAGCGCCCAGCAGCAGATGACCGGCCAGCACCAGGATCAGCAACCCGCCCAGCATCAACAGCACACTGCTCAGCCACGGAGCGCGGGCCACAGTGTCCAGCGTGCGTGGGCGCCGCGAGTGGCGAGTCTGGTAGTGCAGCACGCCGAGATAAGCGAGCAGGGCAACCAGCAGCACCAAGCCATTGGCGGGCGTGAGTTCTTCATTCGCCGCCAGCACAAACACCAACAGCCCCGCGAGGATCATCACCGGGATATCCAGGCGCACCAACTGACGTGAGACCCGTAGCGGAATAATCAGCGCCGACAGGCCCAGGGTCACCAGGATGTTGAAGATACTGCTGCCAATCACGCTGCCCACCGCAATATCGGTATTGCCGGCCAGGGTGGCTTGCAGGCTGACGGTCATCTGCGGCGCGCTGCTGCCGAAGGCCACGACGGTCAGGCCGATGATCAATGGCCGCACCTTAAGGCTGGCGGCCAGGCGCACGGCAGCGCGCACCAGGATTTCTGCGCCGATGATCAGCAGTACAAGGCCGCTGACCAACTCCAGCAGGCTCCAGGGTGAGAGGGCGGTTAATCCGAAAATGACCGGTCCTCCATGGTTAGTTGCCCAAGGCTTGCACGCGCACTCGCGCCGTGCCGCTGCTGATCATGCCCAACTGCTCGGCAGCCTTGCGTGACAAATCAATCAAGCGCCCACGGGTATGCGGGCCGCGATCATTGATGCGGACAACCACGGATTTATCGTTGTCGAGATTGGTGACCTTGACCTGGGTGCCGAACGGCAATTGCCGGTGGGCGGCGGTCAGGGCGTTCTGGTTGAAAGGTTCACCACTGGCGGTCTTGTTGCCATGGTGCTTGGCGCCGTAATACGAGGCGGTGCCGGTTTCGTCGTAGCCGTTGGGGTTGATGAGGCCGCTGGCGCAACCGGCCAGTAGGGAGAACAGGGCCAGGAGGCCGAGTAGACGCTTCATTTTCTAAGGTGCCCCATAACCAATGTGGGAGCTGGCTTGCCTGCGATGCAGACGACTCGGTGTCTCAATAACACCGAGGTGATGCAATCGCAGGCAAGCCAGCTCCCACAGGGGATCCGGGTGGCAAGTCAAATCTGCACCCGGACCATTCATCGCTGTCAGCCTTCGAGCTTGCTTTTCAGCAATTCGTTCACCTGTTGCGGGTTGGCCTTGCCTTTGGAGGCTTTCATCGCCTGGCCCACAAAGAAGCCGAACATCTTGCCGCGCTTGGCTTCGTCTGCCGCGCGGTATTGCTCGACCTGCTCGGCATTGGCTGCGAGCATTTCATCCAGAACGGCCGAAATGGCGCCGCTGTCGGTGACTTGCTTGAGGCCGCGCTTCTCGATGATCTCGTCGGCGCTGCCTTCACCGCCCGCCATGGCTTCGAACACGGTCTTGGCGATTTTGCCGGAGATGGTGTTGTCCTTGATGCGCAGCAGCATGCCGCCCAACTGCTCGGCAGTGACCGGAGCTTCGTCGATTTCCAGGCCCTGTTTGTTCAACAGGCTGCCCAGCTCAACCATCACCCAGTTGGCCGCCAGCTTGGCGTCACCGGCAATGCTCACGACTTTTTCGAAGTAGTTGGCTTGCTCACGGCTGGAAGCCAAGACGCTGGCATCGTAGACCGACAGGCCGAACTGCTCCTGGAAGCGCTCGCGTTTTTGCTGCGGCAATTCCGGCAGGGTGGCGCGCACGTCATTGAGGAACGAGTCCTCGATGACCACCGGCAACAGATCCGGGTCGGGGAAGTAACGGTAGTCGTTGGCTTCCTCTTTGCTGCGCATGGCGCGGGTTTCGTCTTTGTTCGGATCGTACAGGCGGGTCTGCTGGATGACCTTGCCGCCGTCTTCGATCAGCTCGATCTGGCGACGTACTTCGCTGTTGATCGCCTTCTCGATGAAACGGAACGAGTTGACGTTCTTGATCTCGCAGCGCGTGCCGTACTCGGCCTGGCCCTTTGGGCGGATCGACACGTTGCAGTCGCAACGCAGCGAGCCTTCGGCCATGTTGCCGTCGCAGATGCCCAGGTAGCGCACCAGCGCGTGGATGGTCTTGACGTAGGCCACGGCTTCCTTGGCGCTGCGCATGTCAGGCTCGGAAACGATTTCCAGCAACGGTGTGCCAGCGCGGTTCAGGTCGATACCGGTCGCGCCCGGGAATTCTTCGTGCAGGCTCTTGCCGGCGTCTTCTTCCAGGTGGGCGCGGGTGACGCCGACACGCTTGATGGTGCCGTCTTCCAGCGGGATATCCAGGTGGCCCTTGCCGACAATTGGCAGTTCCATCTGGCTGATCTGGTAGCCCTTGGGCAGGTCCGGGTAGAAGTAGTTCTTGCGCGCGAACACGTTGTGCTGGCCGATCTCGGCGTCAATCGCCAGGCCAAACATCACCGCCATGCGCACCGCTTCCTGGTTCAGCACCGGCAGAACGCCGGGCATGCCCAGGTCTACCAGGCTGGCCTGGGTGTTCGGCTCTGAACCGAACGTGGTGGCGCTACCGGAGAAAATCTTCGATTGGGTGGCGAGCTGGGTATGAATCTCCAGCCCGATCACAACTTCCCATTGCATAGTGTTCTCCTCAGAAGCCGGTAGGGGTGCGAGTGTGCCAGTCGGTGTGCAACTGGTACTGGTGCGCCACATTGAGCAGGCGGCCTTCCTGGAAATACGGGGCGAGCAGTTGCACGCCGACCGGCAGGCCATCGACGAAACCCGCTGGCATGGACAAGCCCGGCAAGCCCGCGAGGTTGGCGGTGATGGTGTACAGGTCTTCGAGGTACGCAGCCACCGGGTCGCCATTCTTGGCGCCGAGCTTCCAGGCCGGGTTCGGCGTGGTTGGGCCGAGGATCACGTCGACTTCTTCAAAGGCCGCCATGAAGTCGTTTTTGACCAGGCGACGGATTTTTTGCGCCTTGAGGTAGTACGCATCGTAGTAACCGGCCGACAGTGCGTAGGCACCGACCATGATGCGGCGTTGTACTTCCACGCCGAAGCCTTCGCCACGGGAGCGCTTGTACAGGTCGGTGAGGTCTTTCGGGT
This sequence comes from Pseudomonas sp. PGPPP1, assembly GCF_002255865.1. Lineage (NCBI taxonomy): Bacteria > Pseudomonadati > Pseudomonadota > Gammaproteobacteria > Pseudomonadales > Pseudomonadaceae > Pseudomonas > Pseudomonas sp. PGPPP1. The sequence goes on from NZ_NKIG01000028.1 coordinate 16,668, forward strand.
TTTCGCAGCGGTAGCCGAAACGCACACCGTCGAAACGCGACAGGTTCGAAGAGGCCTCGGCCGGTGCGATCACGTAGTACGCAGGAATGGCGTGCCCGTTGTTCGGCAGGCTGACTTCCTTGATCACGGCGCCGAGCTTTTCCAGCTCCTTGACGCTGTTGTGCACAAGCTGGGCGATGCGCGGGTCGAGACCGGCGCTGAAGTATTCCTTCGGCACACCGATGCGCAGGCCTTTGATCGAGGTGTTGAGGCTGGCGCTGTAGTCCGGCACCGGCTCATCGATGCTGGTGGAGTCCTGTTTATCGAATCCGGCCATACCTTGTAACAAAATTGCGCAGTCTTCGGCGGTACGTGCCAAAGGGCCGCCCTGATCGAGGCTGGACGCGTAGGCGATCATGCCCCAGCGGGAAACGCGACCGTAGGTCGGCTTCAAACCGGTGAGGTTAGTGAAGGCGGCTGGCTGGCGGATGGAACCGCCGGTGTCGGTGGCCGTGGCCGCCGGCAGGAAGCGCGCCGCAACGGCGGCGGCCGAACCACCAGACGAACCGCCTGGCACGTGTTCCAGGTTCCACGGGTTTTTCACCGCGCCGTAGTAGCTCGACTCGTTGGCCGAACCCATGGCGAATTCGTCCATGTTGGTCTTGCCCAGGGTCACAGCCCCGGCGGCGGCCAGCTTGGACACCACGGTAGCGTCGTAGGGCGCCTTGAAGTTGTCGAGCATCTTGGAGCCGCAACTGGTGCGAATGCCCTGCGTGCAGAACAAGTCCTTGTGGGCGATTGGAGCACCCAGCAACGCGCCATTTTCACCGTTGGCGCGACGCACGTCGGCGGCCTTGGCCTGGCTCAGGGCCAGCTCTTCGGTGAGGCTGATGAAGCTGTTGACCTTTGAATCGTGCTCGGCGATGCGCGCAAGCAGGGTCTTGGTCAGCTCTTCGGACGAAAACTTTTTGTCGGCGAGACCGCGGGCGATCTCGGCCAGAGTCATGTGATGCATGAAAGGCTCTTTCCCTTTAGTCGATGACTTTCGGAACCAGGTACAGGCCGTTTTCGACCGCTGGCGCGATGGACTGGTAGGCCTCGCGATTATTGCGTTCGGTCACGACGTCTGCACGCAGGCGCTGGCTGGCTTCCAGCGGGTGCGCCAGGGGCTCGATGCCGTCGGTATTCACGGCCTGCATTTGGTCAACCAGCCCGAGAATGCTGTTCAGGGCTGCGGTGGTCTGTGGAAGATCGGCTTCATTCAGGCCAAGCGAGGCCAGATGCGCGATTTTTTCCACGTCGGAGCGTTCAAGCGCCATGGGATTCTCCAGTGGAAAACAGAACGGAGGGCGTCCGTGTGTTAGATTGTCGGAACACTACCGCATTTCTACGGTCATATGGCCGCGATTGTGGGGGTTGGTGCACAGAAAGTCGGCCAATTTAGCACATTGGCGCCTTGCCCAAAATCCCTGTCGTTGTTAGAGTTTGCCGCACTTTTTTACCCACGCGTTGCCTAGGGTCCTTTCCCCATGTTCAAGAAACTGCGTGGCATGTTTTCCAGCGATCTCTCCATTGACCTGGGCACTGCCAACACCCTTATTTACGTGCGCGAGCGCGGTATCGTCCTGAATGAGCCATCGGTTGTGGCTATTCGGACCCATGGTAATCAGAAAAGTGTCGTTGCCGTTGGCACCGAGGCCAAGCGCATGCTCGGCCGTACACCAGGCAATATTGCTGCCATTCGTCCGATGAAAGACGGCGTGATCGCCGACTTCAGCGTCTGCGAGAAGATGCTGCAGTACTTCATCAACAAGGTTCACGAAAACAGTTTCCTGCAGCCTAGCCCTCGAGTGCTGATCTGCGTTCCATGCAAGTCCACCCAGGTTGAGCGTCGTGCCATCCGTGAATCGGCCCTTGGTGCCGGTGCCCGTGAAGTGTTCCTGATCGAAGAGCCAATGGCTGCTGCGATCGGTGCCGGCCTGCCGGTTGAAGAAGCGCGCGGTTCGATGGTGGTGGATATCGGTGGTGGTACTACTGAAATCGCCCTGATCTCCCTGAACGGTGTGGTGTATGCCGAATCCGTACGCGTTGGCGGCGACCGTTTCGACGAAGCGATCATCACTTACGTGCGTCGTAACTACGGCAGCTTGATCGGTGAGTCCACCGCTGAGCGTATCAAGCAGGAAATCGGTACCGCTTACCCAGGCGGCGAAGTGCGCGAAGTCGATGTTCGCGGTCGCAACCTGGCCGAAGGCGTTCCACGTGCTTTCACCCTGAACTCCAACGAAGTGCTTGAGGCTCTGCAAGAGTCCCTGGCAACTATCGTTCAGGCCGTGAAGAGCGCCCTGGAGCAATCGCCGCCGGAACTGGCTTCCGATATCGCCGAGCGTGGCCTGGTACTGACCGGTGGTGGCGCCTTGCTGCGCGACCTCGACAAGCTGTTGGCCCAGGAAACTGGCCTGCCGGTGATCGTCGCCGAAGACCCGCTGACCTGCGTTGCCCGTGGCGGTGGTCGTGCACTGGAAATGATGGATAAACACACCATGGACCTGCTCTCCAGCGAATAAGCCTGGTTGAACGGTTCATGCTTGGCCAACAGGCAGCACTTTGCAGTGCTGCCTGTTGGCGTTTATCTTCTTCAATCTGCATCCAGGCCGGTTAGATGCCGTATGAATAAAGAAAACATTTGCCTGGGAGGAGCGGCTTATTAAACCGCTTTTCGCCAAAGGCCCCTCATTGGGCGTGCGCCTGTTGGTGCTGGTCGTGCTTTCGGTCGCGCTGATGGTGGTCGATGCCCGCTTTGCACTGCTCAAGCCCGTGCGCAGCCAGATGTCGCTGGTGTTGATGCAGACTTACTGGATCACCGACCTGCCGCAACGTCTTTACCAGGGCGTGGCCAGCCAATTTGGCAGCCGCACTGAACTGGTCGCCGAGAACGAAAAACTCAAGACTGAGAACCTGCTGCTGCAGGGGCGCATGCAAAAGCTGGCGGCCCTGACAGAGCAGAACGTTCGGTTGCGTGAGTTGCTCAATTCTTCCGCATTGGTCAACGAAAAGGTCGAAGTGGCCGAGTTGATCGGCATGGACCCCAACCCCTTCACCCATCGCATCATCATCAACAAGGGTGAGCGCGACGGCGTGGTGCTGGGTCAGCCGGTGCTCGATGCCCGTGGCCTGATGGGGCAGGTGGTCGAGTTGATGCCCTACACCTCGCGGGTATTACTGCTGACGGACACCACCCATAGCATTCCAGTGCAGGTGAACCGCAACGGCTTGCGGGCAATTGCCAGCGGTACCGGCAACCCCGAGCGCCTGGAGTTGCGTCACGTCGCCGACACTGCCGACATCAAGGAAGGCGACCTGCTGGTCAGCTCCGGCCTCGGCCAGCGTTTCCCGGCGGGTTACCCGGTGGCGACGGTCAAGGAAGTGATCCACGACTCCGGCCAGCCGTTCGCCATTGTGCGTGCGGTGCCGACTGCCGCCCTGAACCGCAGCCGCTACCTGCTGCTGGTGTTCAGCGACAACCGCACTCCCGAAGAGCGCGCCAATGACGCCGCGCAGGCGCAGGAAGCGGAAGACAAGCAAAACGGGATTGCGCCGATCGTGCCTGCAACGGTGCCAAAGCCGGCATTCGTCGGGCCACCCGCGCCTGCGCCTGCTGCTGCGGCGCCCGTCGCAACACCGGTCAAGCCTGCGGCCCACAGCGCGCGCGCTGCTAAACCGGCCGCAACCAAGCCACCGGCCGCAACGCCTGCAGCCAAGCCTCCGGCGGCCGCCCCGGCCACTACACGGCAGAGGGAGGAATAATGGCCGGTACTCATTCGCGCAATGGCTGGATCGTCTGGCTGACTTTTGCCATCGGTTTGTTGCTCAGCGTTTCGCCATTGCCGCAATTCATGGAAATCCTGCGCCCGCTCTGGCTGGCGCTGCTGCTAGCGTTCTGGTCACTGAACCTGCCGCACAAAGTCGGCATGGTCACGGCGATGTTCCTGGGCTTGGCGGAAGATGTGCTGTATGGCACCTTGCTGGGTCAGAACGCGTTGATCCTGACGCTGATTACCTTCCTGGTGCTGTCATTGCAGCAGCGTTTACGCATGTTTCCAATGTGGCAGCAGTGCCTGGTGATCCTGGTGATCTTCGGCCTGGCGCAGCTGGTTCAACTGTGGCTCAGTGCTTTGACCGGCAACCGCCAGCCGACCCTGGCGTTGGTTCTGCCCGCCCTGGTCAGTGCGCTGCTGTGGCCTTGGATCAGCTTCGGTCTACGTGGGTTACGTCGTCGCTATAAAATCAATTGAATGGATTGCGAGGCTCTGCCTGGTTATCGAGCCCCTCAGGGAGAGTCTGCAATGAATTCGCTTTATCTGGCCTCGGGCTCCCCGAGGCGGCGTGAACTGCTGACCCAGATCGGTGTGCCCTTCACCGTGGTCAGCGCCGCTATTGATGAAACTCCTCTTACAAATGAATCCGCCGTTTCGTACGTCGAGCGTCTTGCCCGTGGCAAGGCAACGGCGGGTTTTGCTGCGCTCGAAAACACCACCGGCATGTGTGTACTGGGTGCCGATACGGCCGTGATTGTCGATGGCAATATCCTCGGGAAACCCGTTGACCAGGCCGATGCTCTGGCGATGCTGATGGCATTGGCGGGGCGTGAACATGAAGTGCTCACTGCTGTTGCGCTTACTGACGGGCAGCGTTGCGTAACTCGATGTGTAAGCAGTCGCGTGCTTTTTCGCGGAATTTCTATCGAGGAAGCGACCACCTACTGGCACAGTGGTGAGCCTCAGGACAAGGCGGGCGGCTATGCTATCCAGGGGTTGGGTTCGGTATTTGTCGCCGGTCTCAATGGCAGCTATTCCGCCGTGGTAGGCCTACCGGTGTGCGAAACCGCAGAACTGCTGGGCCAATTCGGCATACCCTGTTGGCAAAACCTTACCGCGCGCTGAACGCCTGACTTGCGCGCCCAGCCTTAAGCGATTGGTCACTATTGTGAAAACGCCTGAACGAGACCCAGCCATGAGTGAAGAGATTCTGATCAATATCACGCCGATGGAATCGCGCGTGGCGGTGGTAGAGAACGGTGTTCTGCAAGAAGTGCATGTCGAGCGCACCCAGAAGCGCGGGATCGTCGGCAATATCTACAAGGGCAAGGTGGTGCGCGTATTGCCGGGGATGCAGGCGGCATTCGTCGATATCGGGTTGGACCGTGCTGCGTTTATCCATGCTTCGGAAATTTCACTGCGCGAAGGTCCGGCGGTGGAAAGCATCAGCGCCCTGGTGCATGAAGGGCAGAGCCTGGTGGTGCAAGTTACCAAGGACCCCATCGGCTCCAAGGGCGCACGCCTGACCACTCAGTTGTCGATTCCGTCGCGCTATCTGGTCTACATGCCGCGCACTGCCCATGTCGGGATTTCCCTGAAAATCGAAGACGAAGCCGAGCGCGAACGCCTGAAAAAAGTCGTCAGCGACTGCGTGGCTGCCGAAGGCATCAAGGAAGCGGGCGGGTTTATCCTGCGTACCGCCGCCGAGGGGGCCGGCGCTGACGAAATCCTTATGGACATCCGTTACCTGCGGCGCCTGTGGGACCAGATCGGCGCGCAGATCAAGACGATTGGCGCGCCGAGCGTGATCTATGAAGACTTGGGCCTGGCCCTGCGCACCTTGCGTGACCTCGTCAGCCCGAAGATTGAGAAAATTCGCATCGACTCGCGGGAAACCTTCCAGCGCACCACGCAATTCGTGGCCGAACTGATGCCGGAAATTGCTGATCGCCTGGAACACTATCCCGGCGAACGGCCTATCTTTGACCTGTATGGCGTCGAAGATGAGATCCAAAAAGCCCTTGAGCGCAAAGTGCCGCTCAAGTCCGGCGGCTATCTTGTGGTGGATCCGGCCGAAGCCATGACCACCATCGACGTCAACACCGGCGCTTTCGTAGGGCATCGCAACCTTGAAGAAACGATCTTCAAGACCAACCTCGAAGCGGCCACTGCAATTGCTCGCCAACTGCGCCTGCGCAACCTGGGCGGCATCATCATCATCGACTTCATCGACATGGAAGATGAAGAGCACCAACGCCAGGTGCTGCGCACCCTCGAAAAACAGCTGGAACGTGATCACGCCAAGACCAATATCATTGGCATCACCGAATTGGGCTTGGTGCAGATGACGCGCAAACGCACGCGCGAAAGCCTTGAGCAGGTGCTGTGCGAGCCGTGCAGCAGTTGCCAGGGGCGCGGCAAGTTGAAGACCCCGGAAACGGTTTGCTACGAGATTTTCCGGGAAATCCTACGGGAGGCGCGGGCTTACCAGGCTGAAGGCTATAGAGTGCTTGCCAACCAGAAGGTGGTCGATCGCCTGCTGGACGAAGAGTCCGGTAACGTCGCCGAGCTGGAGGGGTTTATCGGCCGCACGATTCGCTTCCAGGTCGAAACCATGTATTCCCAGGAACAATACGACGTGGTGCTGCTCTGATCCCCATTCGCTTTTATTTACGAGACCGGCAGGCGTTGATCTGCTGTCCGACTACTGCTTTGAGGGTCGCCTGACATGGAGCGTCTGACACGCTTTTTTGCCGCTTTGACCCGCTGGGGCCTGGGCCTCTGTGCCTTGTTGCTGGTGTTTGCTGCGTTGTATGTAAGCCTGGGGCGGGAATTGACGCCGCTGGTGGCTGAATACCGCGCTGAAATTGAAGCCAAGGCCCAGGCCGCAGTGGATATGCCCCTGCACATCGGCAGCCTTGAAGGCCGTTGGAGTGGTTTCGCCCCCATATTGCTGGCCCACGACGTGATGGTCGGTGAGGGCAATAGCGCATTGCGCCTGGACCAGGTCGAAGTAGTACCGGACATCTGGGCCAGTCTGATGGCGCGCGAAGTGCGCATAGCCCATTTGGAAGTCAGCGGTCTGCAACTCAGCGTGAAGGAAAACAAGGACGGCCACTGGGCGCTGCAAGGGGTGCCAGTACAGGACGACCAGCCGCTGGACCCGGAGCAGTTGCTCACGCGTATGCAGATGGTCAAGCGCGTATCGCTGCTCGACAGCCAGATTACCCTGCAGCCATTCGACCAGGCCCCGATGACGCTGACGTATGTAGGCTTGAGCCTGCACACCGGCATGACGCGCCAACGGCTGGACGCACGCTTGACCCTGCCTGATGGCCAGCCTTTGGCTGTCAGCCTGCGTACCCGCATTCGCGCAAGCCAGTGGAAGGACGGTGAGGTTCAGGCCTACCTCAGCTTGCCGCAGAGTGATTGGGCCAAGTGGATCCCGGCCAAGCTGACTCAACAGTGGAAGCTTACCCAACTCAAGGCCGGCGGCGAGTTCTGGCTGACATGGGCCAAGGGGACTGTGCAAAGCGCGGTGGTGCGCCTCAACTCGCCACAGGTGGCGGGCAGCTACGCCGACCGTAAGCCGGTGCATATCGAAAATCTCGCACTGACGGCCTACCTGCAACGCAGTGAGACGGGTCTTAAGGTGCTGTTCGATTCGCTGGCAATGAACCTCGGAGAAACTCGCTGGGAGTCGCGTCTGCAATTGCAGCAAACTCTGGCTACCGACAAGGACCTGGAGGTCTGGAAACTGCAGGCCGACCGCCTGGACCTGACGCCCATCACGCCGTTGCTGAATGCCCTGGCGCCGTTACCGGAAGGCGTCGCCAAAACCATCGAACACCTGAAAGCCACCGGCATGCTGCGTAATGTGCTGGTGGATTTTCGCCCTCAAGACAACAGCGATCAAAAAGTCAGTTTCGCCGCCAATCTGGAGCGCATCGGCTTTGACGCCTACTTCGGTGCGCCGGCGGCGCGAAATGTGTCCGGTAGCATCAGCGGCGACTTGGGTCACGGTGAGCTGCGCATGGACAGCAAGGACTTTTCCCTGCACCTCGACCCGATCTTCGCCAAGCCGTGGCAGTACATCCAGGCCAATGCGCGACTGACGTGGAAGCTGGACAAGGAGGGTTTCACCCTGATCGCCCCGTATATCAAGGTGCTGGGTGAAGAGGGCAAGGTCGCTGCCGACTTCTTGATCCGCCTGCATTTTGATCAGGCGCAAGAAGACTATATGGACCTGCGGGTCGGCATGGTCGATGGCGATGGGCGTTTTACCCCTAAATACCTGCCGGCAGTGTTGAGCCCGGCGTTGGATGAATGGCTGCGCACCGCGATCCTCAAGGGCGCGGTGGATGAGGGTTTTTTCCAGTACCAAGGCTCGCTTAACCACGATGCGTTGCCGGCTTCGCGCAATATCAGCCTGTTCTTCAAGGTGCATGATGCTGAACTCGCGTTCCAGCCAGGCTGGCCCCATGTCAGCAAGGTCAAGGGCGAAGTGTTCGTCGAGGAGAGCGGCGTGCGCATCCTGGCCAGCAAGGGCCAGTTGCTCGATACCAAGGTCAAGGACATCTACGTCAACATTCCCCATGCACCTGCGGGCAAGGACAGTCATCTGTTGCTGACCGGCGGGTTTGCCGGTGGACTGGGTGATGGCTTGAAAATCCTTCAGGAAGCGCCGATCGGTACGGCATCGACGTTTGCCGGCTGGAAGGGCGATGGCGACCTGCAAGGCAGCCTTGACCTGGATATCCCGCTGGCCAAGGACGCCGAGCCGAAAATCGTGGTGGACTTCAAGACCGACAAGTCACGCCTGCAATTGGCTGAGCCGACGCTGGACCTGACCCAGCTCAAGGGGGATTTCCGCTTTGACAGTGCCAAGGGCCTCAGCGGCCAAAACATCTCGGCCCAAGCGTTTGATCGGCCCATCACTGCGCAAATAACTGCCGACGGTAAGCCGGGCAAAATCAGCACTCGGGTGACGGCCAAGGGCCAGGTCACCGTCAAGCGGCTGACCGACTGGCTGAAAATTACTCAGCCATTGCCGGTGTCTGGCGACATTCCGTACCAGTTGCAGCTGAACCTGGACGGCGCGGACAGCCAGTTGATGGTCAGCTCCAGCCTCAAGGGCGTGGCGGTGGACTTGCCGGCTCCGTTCGGCATGCCGGCCAGCCAAGGTCGCGATAGCGTATTCCGCATGACCCTGCAGGGCGCCGAGCGCCGTTATTGGTTCGATTACGGCGAGCTGGCGAACTTCACCTTCGCCGCACCGCCAGACAAGTTCAATGAGGGCCGAGGCGAGTTGTTCCTCGGTGATGGCGATGCGCTGCTGCCGACGAGCAAGGGGTTGCGCATTCGTGGCGTGTTGTCGGAGCTGGATATCGACCCCTGGAAGAAACTGGTCGACCGATACGCAGGCAATGACCCAGGCGGCAGCGCCAAGCAATTGCTCAATAGCGCTGATTTCAAGGTAGGCAAGCTGACCGGTTTTGGCACCCAATTCGACCAGGTCAACCTGCAACTGGACCGCAAACCGGCGGCGTGGGGCTTGCAACTCGACAGCCTGCAAGCCAAGGGCAGCGTAAACGTGCCGGACGCCAAAGGCGCACCGATTGTGGTCAACCTGCAATACGTGAAGTTGCCCGCTCCGGACCCGACGGTGCAGGCAAACGAGAACGCACCGGACCCACTGGCGGATATCGACCCCAAGGACATTCCGGCGTTGGATATCTCGATTGCTCAGCTGTTCCAGGGGCCTGACCTGGTGGGGGCCTGGTCGCTGAAGATCCGACCAACCGCCAAGGGCATGGCCTTCAATAACCTGGACTTGGGGCTCAAGGGCATGCAGCTCAAAGGCGCCGGTGGTTGGGAAGGCACGGCAGGCGATAGCAGCAGTTGGTACAAGGGCCGCCTGGATGGCAAGAATATTGGCGATGTGCTCAAGGGCTGGGGTTATGCCCCTACCGTCACCAGCCAGGATTTCCACCTGGACGTAGACGGGCGCTGGCCCGGTTCACCGGCGTATGTCGGGCCCAAGCGTTTCTCTGGCAGCCTGGATGCGGCGTTCCGCAACGGCCAGTTTGTGGAAGTGGAGGGTGGGGCCCAGGCCCTGCGGGTGTTCGGGCTGCTTAACTTCAACTCCATTGGTCGCCGACTGCGCCTCGATTTCTCTGACTTGCTCGGCAAGGGCTTGAGCTACGATCGGGTAAAAGGTTTGTTGGCCGCCAGTAATGGCGTGTTCGTCACCCGTGAGCCGATCACCATGACCGGGCCGTCGACCAACCTGGAGCTCAATGGCACCCTCGACTTGGTGGCCGACCGTGTCGACGCCAAGTTGCTCGTTACGTTGCCGGTCACCAACAATCTGCCGATTGCTGCGCTGATCGTCGGTGCGCCGGCCATTGGTGGTGCTTTGTTCCTGATCGACAAGTTGATCGGTGATCGGGTGTCGCGTTTTGCCAGCGTGCAGTACAAAGTGGAAGGCCCTTGGAAGGACCCGAAAATCACCTTCGACAAGCCATTTGAAAAACCAAACTGAGAGCCTGTGGAGTAGCATGGTCGCATGCCTATTACGGAGTGTCGGCCCATGTCCTTTGCGGTAATTCAAATGGTCAGCCAGAGCGATGTGCTGGCCAATCTGGCTCAGGCCCGACGCCTGCTGGAACAAGCGGCAGCGGCCGGAGCAAAGCTTGCGGTACTCCCGGAAAACTTCGCCGCCATGGGCCGTCGCGACGTCGCCGACATCGGCCGCGCCGAGGCCTTGGGCGAAGGCCCGATCCTGCCGTGGTTGAAACAGACCGCCCGCGACCTCACCTTATGGATAGTGGCCGGTACTTTACCGCTGCCCCCAGAAGGCCAGCCGAACGCCAAGTCCAATGCCTGCTCGTTGTTGGTCGATGATCGCGGTGAAATCGTTGCCCGCTACGACAAATTGCACCTGTTCGATGTCGATGTTGCAGATACACGCGGTCGTTATCGGGAATCCGACGACTATGCTTTCGGGAGCAATGTGGTGGTGGCGGATACACCCGTTGGCCGTTTGGGCCTGACGGTGTGTTACGACCTGCGCTTTCCCGAGCTGTACAGCGAGCTGCGCGCAGCGGGGGCCGAGTTGATTACTGCACCTTCGGCCTTTACGGCAGTGACCGGTGCCGCGCACTGGGACGTGCTGATTCGCGCCAGGGCCATCGAGACCCAGTGCTATCTGCTGGCGGCCGCCCAGGGTGGAGTGCATCCGGGGCCACGGGAAACCCATGGGCATGCGGCGATTGTCGACCCATGGGGGCGTGTACTGACGCAGCAGGATCAAGGCGAAGCGGTGTTGTTGGCCGAGCGCGATAGCAGTGAACAGGCGTCGATACGGGCGCGCATGCCGGTGGTCAACCATCGGCGCTTTTTCTCGCAGGGCGCACAGCGGCCTGCTTCGGAACGATGAATTTAAGGCCAAACCTATGAGCGAGTTGTTGTCCTCAGTCAGTGAACACCTCCTGGCACCCGGTGGCGTGACCATCGAAAGTTTGCAAACCGTGCTGGGCGACCTCGCCGGGCCCGGCATCGATGCGGCTGACCTGTATTTCCAGGGGCAGATCTCCGAGTCCTGGGCGCTGGAAGATGGCATCGTCAAGGAAGGCAGCTTCAACCTTGACCAGGGTGTAGGCGTACGTGCGCAGTCCGGTGAGAAAACCGGCTTTGCCTACAGCAACGCAATCACGCTGGAAGCCTTGGGCCTTGCGGCGCGTGCTGCGCGTTCGATCTCCCGAGCCGGTCAAAATGGCACGGTGCAGGCGTTCAGCACCCAGGATGTGGCCCAGTTATATGCGCCGGATAACCCTCTGGAAGTGATCAGCCGCGCTGAGAAGGTCGAGTTGCTCAAGCGTGTCGACGCCGCCACTCGTGCCCTGGACCCGCGTATCCAGCAGGTCACCGTGAGCATGGCCGGTGTGTGGGAACGCATTCTGGTGGCGTCCACCGATGGTGGCTTGGCGGCAGACGTACGGCCGTTGGTGCGGTTCAACGTCAGTGTGATCGTCGAGCAGAACGGTCGCCGCGAGCGCGGTGGCCATGGGGGTGGCGGGCGTACCGACTACCGCTATTTCCTCGCTGAAGACCGCGCCATGGGTTATGCCCGTGAGGCGCTGCGCCAGGCACTGGTCAACCTGGAAGCCATTCCTGCGCCGGCCGGTACCTTGCCGGTGGTGCTGGGTTCGGGTTGGTCCGGCGTGTTGTTGCACGAAGCGGTCGGCCATGGCCTGGAAGGCGATTTCAACCGCAAAGGCAGTTCAGCCTACAGCGGGCGCATGGGCGAGATGGTTGCGTCCAAGCTGTGCACCATTGTCGATGACGGCACCTTGGCCGGTCGCCGGGGCTCGTTGAGTGTGGACGATGAAGGCACGCCAACCGAGTGCACCACCCTGATCGAAAACGGCGTGCTCAAGGGCTACATGCAAGACAAGCTCAATGCGCGCCTGATGGGCGTCGCGCGTACCGGCAACGGCCGCCGTGAATCCTACGCGCACCTGCCGATGCCGCGTATGACCAATACCTACATGCTCGGTGGCGAAAGCGATCCGGCGGAAATCATTGCCTCGGTCAAGCGCGGGATCTATTGCGCCAACCTCGGCGGCGGCCAGGTGGATATCACCAGCGGCAAGTTTGTGTTCTCCACCAGCGAGGCGTACCTGATCGAAGACGGCAAGATCACTGCTCCGGTCAAAGGCGCAACGTTGATCGGCAACGGGCCGGAGGCGATGAGCAAGGTGTCGATGGTCGGCAACGACCTGTCGCTGGACAGCGGCGTGGGCACGTGCGGGAAAGATGGGCAGTCGGTGCCGGTGGGTGTCGGCCAGCCAACGCTGAAAATTGATGCGATTACCGTGGGTGGCACGGGCTCGTAAGGGATGTGGAGCTTCGGGTGGCGAAGGTCGCCACCCGGGGAAGGGATCAACGCAGGCCGCGTTGGGTCTCGTCCAGCTCACGGATGTACTTGAAGATTTTACGGCTGGTGGCCGGCGCTTTGTTATGCGCCAGCTCGTGCTGGGCCTGACGGATCAGGGAGCGCAGTTGCTGGCGATCCGCGTCCGGGTAGTCCACCACGAATTTCTCCAGCACAGCGTCATCGCCCGAGATCAGGCGGTCACGCCAACGTTCCAGGTTGTGGAAACGTTCGTTGTACTGGCGAGTGGAGGCATCGGTTTGGTCGAGCAAGGTCAGAATGGCGTCAATGTCTTGGTCGCGCATCAGTTTGCCGATAAACGAGATGTGCCGTTTACGCGCGATATTCGCGGTGTGCTTGGGCGCATCGGCCAAGGCTCGACGCATTTCGTCGGTCAGTGGCAGTTTTGCAATCAAATCCTTCTTGAGCGTTGTAAGGCGCTCGCCGAGGTCAACCAGAGCATGCAGCTCACGTTTGACCTGGGTTTTGCTTTTCTCCCCATCGAGGGAGTCGTCGTAAGAATCAACCATGGTGGCAGTCCGCAAAGAAACGCCGCCATGATAACCAGTCGGGGGCCGCTTGTCCGGCCCGGTCGCTCGATGGCCTTAACCGAAAGCAGAATTTGAGTGGAGAAAACCATGAGTGCAGCCCAAAGCGTCGGTCCGCAAGCGTTACCGGCACTGCAGGAACAAGTCGAGCAGATCCTTGCCGAGGCCAAGCGCCAAGGGGCCAGTGCCTGTGAAGTGGCGGTGTCGCTGGAGCAGGGGCTGTCGACTTCGGTACGTCAGCGGGAAGTGGAAACCGTCGAATTCAACCGTGACCAAGGGTTTGGCATCACCTTGTACGTGGGGCAGCGCAAAGGTTCGGCCAGCACATCGGCCAGCGGCCCAGAGGCGATTCGTGAAACGGTTGCCGCCGCGCTGGCAATTGCCAAGCACACCTCTGAAGACGAAAGCTCGGGTTTGGCTGACAAGGCCTTGATGGCCAAGGACTTGAAAGACTTCGATCTATTCCACGCGTGGGACATCACCCCCGAGCAGGCCATCGAACAGGCGCTGGCCTGCGAAGCGGCTGCGTTCGACGCCGATGCCCGCATCAAGAACGCTGATGGCACCACGTTGAGCACACATCAGGGTTGCCGCGTGTATGGCAACAGCCATGGTTTTATCGGCGGTTATGCATCTACGCGCCATAGCTTGAGTTGCGTGATGATTGCCGAAGCCAATGGCCAGATGCAGCGCGATTACTGGTACGACGTGAATCGCCAGGGTGAATTGCTGGCAGACCCAGCCAGCATTGGCCAGCGCGCCGCGCAACGTGCCGCGAGCCGTTTGGGGGCGCGTCCGGTGCCGACCTGCGAGGTGCCGGTGCTGTTCTCGGCGGAACTGGCCGGCGGTTTGTTCGGCAGTTTCCTGGGGGCGATTTCCGGTGGGAACCTCTATCGTAAATCGTCGTTCCTGGAAGGCTCGATTGGTCAGAAGCTGTTTCCTGAGTGGCTGACCATCGATGAGCGCCCGCACTTGATGCGTGCCATGGGTAGTTCGGCGTTCGACGGTGATGGCCTTGCGACTTATGCCAAGCCGTTTGTCGAAAAGGGTGAGTTGGTGTCCTACGTGCTGGGCACTTACTCCGGCCGTAAGCTCGGCCTTCCGAGCACCGCCAACTCTGGCGGCGTGCATAACCTGTTCGTCACCCATGGCGATGAAGACCAGGCAGCGCTGTTGCGGCGCATGGGCCGTGGCCTGCTGGTGACGGAGTTGATGGGCCATGGCCTGAACATGGTCACCGGGGATTATTCCCGTGGTGCGGCGGGTTTCTGGGTTGAGAACGGCGAGATTCAATTTGCCGTCCAGGAAGTGACGATTGCCGGCAATATGCGCGACATGTTCAAGCAGATTGTTGCCGTGGGTAATGACTTGGAACTGCGTAGCAACATTCGCACGGGTTCGGTACTGATCGAGCGGATGACCGTCGCCGGTAGCTGACTCTTCCATCGCTTTAACAAAGAGGCGCGCCATCTCACGGATGGCGCGCCTTTTTTTGTGGCTGTGCTAAAGGTGTATTAATGCGCCACTCTTGTTTTGATTCTCAATATCATTTAATAATAAATATCATTACCGAATGAGTGTGGATCATGAGTTCTGTCCTGCATGAGGATCCTTATCTGGAAAGCTGGCGCTGGATGAGTCGCCAGATTCGCTGCGGCCTCAATCCCAACGAGCCGCGCCTGATCGAACATTACCTCAATGAGGGTCGATACCTGGCGTGCTGCACCGCCACCCATCCGTGGACGATCGCTGAAACCTCATTCCGTCTACTGCTCGACACCGCCAACGATATCGCGCTGCCCTGGCATTGGCGCTCGATGTGCCTGGACCAAGCCTGGCGTCCCCTGCGTGACCTGGAAAAACTCTCTCACTGTGCCTGCCGCCTCAAGCGCTGGCAGAGTTTTGCGTGGCGATTGGCGACCTGCGAATTGCTGCCGTCTATTTCTCACTCCGACCTGGTGCAAGGATCTAACGATGAGTAACACCCGTATCGAACGCGACAGCATGGGCGAGCTGCAAGTGCCGGCCGAGGCCTTGTATGGCGCGCAAACCCAGCGCGCGGTGAACAACTTCCCGATCAGCAACCAACGCATGCCGGCGCAATTCATTCGCGCGCTGATCCTGGCCAAGGCCGCTGCAGCCAAGGTCAACGTCGACCTCAAGCAGATCAGCGAAGGGCAGGGCAAAGCCATTGTCGATGCTGCCCAGGGTTTGCTGGAAGGCGATTTCATGCAGCACTTCCCAGTGGATATCTTCCAGACCGGTTCTGGCACCAGTTCCAACATGAACGCCAACGAAGTCATTGCCACACTCGCCACGCGTTTGCTCGGCGAGCCGATCAACCCCAACGATCACGTGAACTGCGGGCAGAGCAGTAACGACATCATCCCGACCACTATCCACGTCAGCGCCGCGCTAGTCCTGCACGAGCAAACCTTGCCGGCCCTGTTGCATCTGGTTCAGGTAATCGAGCAGAAGGCCGAGGAAGTCCATCCGTTCATCAAGACCGGCCGCACTCACTTGATGGATGCCATGCCGGTGCGCATGAGCCAGGTGCTCAATGGGTGGGCGCAGCAACTCAAGGCCAATATCAGTCACCTCCAGGACCTGCTGCCCAGCCTGCAGTCCCTTGCACAGGGTGGCACCGCCGTCGGTACCGGGATCAATGCCCACCCGGAATTTGCCGCGCGCTTCAGCCAGCAATTGAGCAGCCTGACAGATGTGAAATTCACCCCGGGCAAGAACCTGTTCGCGCTGATCGGCTCCCAAGACACCGCCGTCGCGGTTTCCGGCCAATTGAAGGCCGTTGCTGTGTCACTGATGAAAATCGCCAACGACCTGCGCTGGATGAACTCCGGCCCTTTGGCCGGCCTCGGTGAGATCGAGCTGGAAGGGCTGCAGCCTGGGTCCTCGATCATGCCTGGCAAGGTCAACCCGGTGATTCCGGAAGCGACTGCCATGGTGGCTGCACAAGTCATTGGCAATGACACGGTGATCACCGTTGCGGGTCAATCGGGCAATTTTGAGCTCAACGTGATGCTGCCGATCATCGCCCAGAACCTGCTCAGTAGCCTGGAGCTGTTGGCGAACTCCAGCCGTTTGCTGGCGGACAAGGCGATCGCCAGTTTCAAGGTCAACGAAGCCAAGCTCAAGGAAGCGCTGTCCCGCAACCCGATCCTGGTCACCGCACTCAACCCGATCATTGGTTACCAGAAGGCTGCTGAAATCGCTAAGAAGGCCTATCAACAAGGTCGTCCGGTGATTGATGTCGCCCTTGAGCACACCGACTTGCCCCGTAGCCAACTGGAAATCCTGCTGGACCCGGAAAAGCTTACAGCTGGCGGCGTGTAATCACCGACTCTGCTTTGGAGGCTCACCATGGAGCACTGGAAACGCACGATCGAACGGGCCAATCGCTGCTTTATGGCAGGCGAATTGGTTGACGCTCGCGAGGCCTATTTGCAAGCCCTGGCCTTGGCTCAAGTGTTATTTGAACGCTGGGCGGATGCCGACGAAGCGGTGGCGGCCTGCGTCATTTCCCATCACAACCTGGCGGACCTGCACCTGCGTCTGAACCAGCCGGAAGAAAGCGCGGAATACCTCTGCGCCATTCACCAGCGTCTGTTGCAGACCATGCAGGACCCACGCCTGAGCCCGCAATTGCGGGAGGCGGCGCTACGTCAGAGCAGCAAGACCTACGTCGAACTGTTGAATTTCATCAGCGATCACGGCGAGTACCCACGCACCCATCGCTTGCTGGGCGGCACTGCGGCGCAAACGGATGCGTCGACCCGCAACAGTCCCTATTACGGAGCTCATTGAAATGTCTTACACCTTGCCTGCCTTGCCTTACGCCTACGACGCCCTGGAGCCGCATATCGATGCGCAAACCATGGAGATCCACTACACCAAACACCATCAGACCTATATCAACAACCTCAATGCCGCGGTCGAGGGCACCGAGTTCGCGGGCTGGCCGGTCGAGAAGCTGGTGTCCAGTGTTCAGCAATTGCCGGAAAAACTGCGCGCGGCAGTGATCAATCAAGGTGGCGGCCACGCCAACCATTCGCTGTTCTGGGCGGTGATGTCGCCTAAAGGTGGCGGCAAGCCAGAGGGTGCGCTTGGCAAGGCCATCGATGAACAGTTGGGTGGTTTTGATAGTTTCAAAGAGGCCTTCACCAAAGCCGCGCTTACTCGCTTCGGCAGTGGCTGGGCATGGCTGAGCGTGACCCCGCAAAAGACCCTTGTAGTGGAAAGCAGTGGTAACCAGGACAGCCCGCTGATGAACGGCAACACGCCGATCCTGGGTCTGGACGTCTGGGAGCACGCCTACTACCTGCTGTACCAGAACCGTCGCCCGGAATATATCAATGCCTTCTACAGCGTCATCAATTGGCCGGAAGTCGCTGCGCGCTACCAGGCCGCGCTGGCCTGATACCCACCCTATAACAAGATCTAAGGCCGACTATGGGCACTGAAACACTGGCGATCAGCAGTGGGCGAATGTTTCGTTATGCGTTTGGCTCGCTGCTGCTATTGGCAGGTACTGCATTGCTGGTGGCCCACGGGCTGGAGTGGCTGAACCTGGAACCGCGCATTTTACGCGCCCTGCAAGGCGGCGCGATTTGTGCGCTCGGTACGGCGCTTGGCGCGGTGCCAGTGTTGGTGATTCGGCGGATGCCGGTGGCGCTGAGCGACACTTTGCTGGGCTTTGGGGCCGGAGTGATGCTGGCGGCAACCGCTTTTTCGTTGATCGTGCCGGGCATTGCCGCCGCTGAAACCCTCGGGCTCTCGCCCTGGGGCGCCAGTGGGTTGATCAGCTTCGGCATCATGCTCGGAGCATTCGGGCTGTATCTGGTCGACCGTAAGGTATCCGGCGCCAGCCCGGAAATGCTCGTGGGCACGCCAGATAATCCGGTGATCCCGCCGCGCATCTGGCTGTTCGTGTTCGCCATCATCGCCCACAACATCCCGGAAGGCATGGCGGTGGGTGTTTCGGCGGGCGGTGGCATGCCCGACGCAGATAGCCTGGCCATGGGTATTGCCTTGCAGGACGTGCCGGAAGGGCTGGTGATTGCTTTGGTATTGGCCGGGGCAGGGATGTCGCGGGTCAAGGCGTTCCTGATCGGTGCTGCGTCAGGCTTGGTCGAGCCAGTGTTCGCCGTACTTTGCGCTTGGCTGGTGAGCCTTGCCGAGGTGCTGTTGCCACTGGGGTTGGCCCTGGCTGCTGGTGCAATGCTGCTTGTGGTGACGCATGAGGTAATCCCCGAGTCGCGGCGCAATGGTCACGAAAAGCTGGCTAGCCTGGGGTTGTGCATCGGTTTTTGCTTGATGATGGTGATGGATACCGCGTTGGGGTGAAGCCGTTGCGGCTTCACGCCCGTCTCAAAGGGTGAGTTTACTCACCCTCATCAAAGAAGTTATTGATCAGCGCCACAAGCGCGTTCATTGCTTCGTCTTCTTGCTCGCCTTCGGTTTTCAAATGAATCTTGGTGCCCTTGCCGGCGGCTAACATCATCATGGCCATGATGCTTTTGCCATCGACCATGGATTCCGGCGTGCGCCCGGCGCGAATCTGGCAGGGAAACTGCCCGGCGACCCCGACGAATTTGGCCGAGGCACGGGCGTGCAGGCCCAGCTTGTTGATGATTTCAATTTCCAGAGCGGGCATCGCGCAGGTGTTCCTTTCAGCTAAGGTCGCGGTGGCGGACCTGGACGTTCTTGAGGGTTTTTTGTAGCACCTGGCCCAGGCGTTCGGTCAGGTAGACCGAACGGTGATGGCCGCCGGTGCAGCCGATAGCGATGGTGACATAGGCCCGGTTGCTGGCGGCAAAACGCGGCAGCCACTTGAGCAGGTAGCTGGAAATGTCCTGGAACATCTCCTCTACGTCCGGTTGTGCCGCCAAATACTCGGCCACCGGTTGATCCAGCCCGGATTGCTCGCGCAACTCCGGCTTCCAATAGGGGTTGGGCAGGCAGCGCACGTCGAACACCAGGTCGGCATCCACCGGCATGCCTCGCTTGAACCCAAAAGACTCCACGAGAAACGCGGTGCCGGGTTCCGGCTGATTCAGCAGGCGTAGCTTGATGGCATCGCGCAACTGGTACAGGTTGAGGCTGGTGGTGTTGATCTTGAGATCGGCGAGGTCAATGATCGGGCCCAGCAGCTTGGTTTCATCTTCGATGGCTTCGGCCAGGGAGCGATGCGGGCTGCTGAGGGGGTGGCGTCGACGTGTTTCGGAGAAACGCTTGAGCAAGGTCTCTTCGTCGGCATCCAGGTACAACACATCACAATGAATATGCTTGGCCCTGACTTCCTCAAGCAATATCGGGAAACGTTCAAGATGGCTGGGCAGGTTGCGGGCATCGATCGAAACGGCGACCAGGGGCTGGGCCAGTTCAGTATGGATCAGCGCGCGTTCCGCCAGTTCAGGCAGCAGGCCAGCAGGCAGGTTGTCGATGCAATAGAAACCGTTGTCCTCGAGAACGTTGAGGGCGGTACTTTTACCCGAGCCGGAGCGGCCGCTGACGATGATCAAACGCATGATTACTGCCCGTTCTGTTCATCCAGGACAACCTGGTACAGCGCCTCATTGCTGCTGGCACTGCGCAGTTTGTCGCGTACTTCCTTGCGGTCGAGCATGCTGGCGATCTGCCGAAGCAGTTCCAGGTGCGCATCGGTGGCAGCCTGCGGGACCAGCAATACAAACAGCAGGTCTACCGGGGCGCCGTCGATGGCGTCGAAATCGATGGGTGCTTCCAGGTGCAGCAATGCGCTGACGGGTGTCTCGCAGCCTTTGAGGCGGCAGTGAGGAATGGCGATGCCGTTACCAAAACCGGTTGATCCAAGTTTTTCACGAGCAATCAGAGCGTCGAAGACATCTTGCATCTCCAGATCTGGCACTTCGCGCGCGATCAGGTTGGCAATTTGTTCGAGGGCTTTCTTTTTACTGCCGCCCGGCACGTTCACAAGGGAACGGCCGGGGGTCAGGATGGTTTCAAGTCGAATCATGGGTGGGGAGTGTTAGCGGCCTGTGCCCTGAAGAAGGCTCTGCTGCTTTTCCTTATGCTTTTTAAGTTGGCGGTCAAGCTTGTCAGTCAAGGCATCGATCGATGCATACATGTCTTCATGCTCGGCATTGGCGACTACTTCGCCACCGGGAATCTGTAGGGTCGCTTCGATTTTCTGCTGAAGTTTGTCGACCTTCATGATCACTTGCACATTGGTGATCTTGTCAAAATGACCCTCAAGCCTTTTCAGCTTCTGCTCGACGTAGTCGCGCAGTGGAGGGGTGACTTCTACATGGTGTCCACTGATGTTGACTTGCATACAGCTTCTCCTTCGTTGCCAGTGCATAAAGCGGCAGGCCGGGGTGCCTGCCACTGGAACGCTATGGCCCGCCCGTCACATCAAACGCTTGCGCTCGCTGGAAGGCGCGATCCCAAGGGATTCGCGGTACTTGGCGACGGTTCGACGGGCGACCTGAATGCCTTGTGCCTCCAGTAAACCAGCGATCTTGCTGTCACTCAACGGCTTTTTCTGATTTTCCGCGGCAACCAGTTTTTTGATGATCGCGCGGATCGCCGTGGACGAGCATTCGCCGCCTTCGGAGGTGCTGACATGGCTGGAGAAAAAGTATTTCAGTTCATATATCCCTCGTGGGGTGTGCATGAACTTTTGCGTGGTTACCCGGGAAATCGTCGATTCGTGCATACCCACCGCCTCGGCGATGTCATGCAGAACCAAGGGTTTCATTGCTTCATCGCCATATTCCAGGAAGCCGCGTTGGTGCTCGACGATCTGGGTGGCGACTTTCATCAGGGTTTCGTTACGGCTCTGCAGGCTCTTGATGAACCAGCGGGCTTCCTGCAACTGGTTGCGCATGAAGGTGTTGTCGGCGCTGGTGTCGGCGCGACGCACAAATCCGGCGTATTGCGGATTGACCCGTAGGCGTGGCACCGACTCCTGGTTCAGTTCTACCAGCCAGCGCTCGTTGTCCTTGCGTACGATGACGTCGGGGACGACGTATTCGGCTTCGCTGGACTCGATCTGCGAGCCCGGGCGTGGGTTCAGGCTTTGTACCAGCTCGATGACCTGGCGCAGGTCGTCTTCCTTGAGCTTCATGCGACGCATCAACTGGCTGTAGTCGCGGCTGCCCAGCAGGTCGATGTAGTCGGTGACCAAGCGCAGAGCTTCGCTGAGCCACGGCGTCTTGGCTGGCAGTTGGCGCAATTGCAGCAGCAGGCATTCACTAAGGGTGCGAGCGCCAATGCCGGCCGGCTCGAATTGCTGGATGCGGTGCAGGACGGCTTCGATTTCGTCCAGCTCAATGTCCAGTTCCGGGTCGAACGCCTCAAGAATCTCTTCAAGGGTCTCGTCCAGGTAGCCCTGGTTGTTGATGCAATCGATGAGGGTTACAGCGATCAGCCGATCGGTGTCCGACATCGGCGCAAGGTTCAGTTGCCACAGCAGATGGCTCTGCAGGCTCTCGCCAGCGGAGGTGCGGGTGGTGAAGTCCCACTCGTCATCGTCGTTGCTGGGCAGGCTGCTGGCGCTGGTCTGGTAGACGTCTTCCCAGGCGGTGTCGACCGGAAGCTCGTTGGGAATGCGTTCGTTCCATTCGCCTTCCTCTAGGTTGTCCACCGTAGGGGCGGTTTCCTGATAGGAAGGTTCCTGCACGTCGGAATTGGGTTTTTGCTCGATGTTGTCGGCCAGCGGGTCTGCATTATCGAAGTCGTCGCCTTCTTCCTGGCGTTCGAGCATCGGATTGGACTCCAAGGCCTCCTGGATTTCCTGTTGCAGGTCCAGGGTCGACAATTGAAGCAGGCGGATGGCCTGTTGCAGCTGCGGTGTCATCGTCAGCTGCTGGCCCATTCTCAGGACTAGCGATGGTTTCATGGCAGGGGCTTAACACCTTATTCGCCGGCGCAATGCGCCATCCACGACAGGGCGCGTGAGCGCCAAACATAAGCAAATTATATGCCTGATATCGGGGGCTTTGCCTAGAGCGCGGTAACAATAAAAATCCGGAGGTTTTCATTGACTCCCGCGCGCCTTGGCGAGCGGCCGTGACACCACGGTGTTTACAGGCGGAACTCGTGACCCAGGTACACTTCCTTGACCAGTTCGTTGGCCAGGATGGTGGCGGAGTCACCTTCGGCGATCAGCTGGCCGTCGTTGACGATATAGGCGGTTTCGCAGATATCGAGGGTTTCACGCACGTTGTGGTCGGTGATCAGTACACCGATGCCCTTGGCCTTGAGGTGATGGATGATCTGCTTGATGTCGCCGACCGAAATGGGGTCGACGCCGGCAAACGGTTCGTCCAGCAGGATGAACTTGGGCGCAGTGGCCAGGGCCCGGGCGATTTCCACGCGACGGCGCTCACCACCGGACAGGCTCATGCCGAGGTTGTCGCGGATGTGGTTGATGTGGAATTCCTGCAGCAGGCTTTCCAGCTCTTTGCGGCGGCCGTCACGGTCGAGTTCCTTGCGGGTCTCGAGGATCGCCATGATGTTGTCGGCAACCGATAGTTTGCGGAAGATCGACGCTTCTTGGGGAAGATAGCCGATACCCGCACGAGCACGACCGTGCATCGGCTGGTGGCTGACGTCCAGGTCGTCGATCAATACACGACCCTGGTCGGCCTGGACCAGGCCGACGATCATGTAGAAGCAAGTGGTCTTGCCGGCGCCGTTAGGGCCGAGCAAGCCGACGATCTGGCCGCTGTCGATCGACAGGCTGACGTCGCGCACGACCTGACGGCTTTTATAGGCCTTGGCCAGATGCTGGGCTTTCAGGGTTGCCATTACTCGGCCTTCTTCTTCGGCTGGATAACCATGTCGATACGTGGGCGTGGTGCTGTCACCTTGCTGCCATTGGCACGGCCGGCGTTGGCGACCTGTTTCACGGTGTCATAGGTGATTTTTTCACCTTCCGTGGAGTTGCCATCGGGGCTGAGGACCTTGGCTTGGTCGATCAGGACAATGCGGTTTTGCTGGGCGTGATACTGGATGGTCTTGCCGTAGCCCTTCATTGGCGCTGTATCGGTAGCCGCCTGCTTTTGCTCGAAGTAAGCCAGGTTGCCCACCGAGGTCACCACGTCGATGTCGCCGGACTGCGTGCGAGTCAGCGTAACCGTGTTACCGGTGATCTTCATCGAGCCCTGGGTGATGATCACGCCGCCTGTGTAAGTGGCAACGCCTTGCTTGTCGTCCAGTTGCGCATCGTCAGCGGAGATGTGGATCGGCTGCTGGCTATCGTTCGGCAGAGCCCAGGCGCTCACGCTTCCCAGTGCTGCGCCCAGACCGAGCAAAATAGGGAGAGTTTTAACGAGCCTCATACTGTCCTCTTACGTTCGATAGCAGGTGTATCCTGCTTTCTTTCAAATACGCTTTCATTCCTTTGCCAGTCGATACACCGCCAGCGCCGTCGATTCTAACGTCTTGCTCGGTCTGCGCATATTGCTTCTGCGGGAATACGGTCATGCGACTGCTGGTAATCACGGTGTCGCGATTCTTGTCGTCGGTGCGCGCAACGCGCACGGAGTCGATCAGTTCGACCTCGGTGCCGTCCGGGTTGACCTCGCCACGCTTGCTGGTGACGTGCCACGGGAACTCGGTGCCACGGTAGATGTTCATGTCCGGGTTGGTCAGTAGAGTGACTTCGGTAGCCTTCAGGTGTTCAACCTTGTCCGAGGTCATTTCGTACTGCACCTTGCCGTCGGGCAGGAACTGCACGCTTTTGGCGTTGATCGCGTAATAGTCGATAGCGCCCTCATCAACCTGTGCGGCCGGTTGGTCGAGGAAGCGCTCCGGGCTGATATTCCAGTAGCCCACCGCCAGGAACAGCGCGGCAATGACCCCGAATAACAGGAAGTTGCGAATCTTTTTGCTCAGCATAAAACGCTCTATAGGTAGGCGGCGTGGGCCGCTTCAAGGCTGCCTTGGGCGCGCAGGATCAGTTCGCAGAACTCGCGGGCTGCACCTTCGCCGCCACGGGCGGTGGTGATGCCATGGGCGTGCTCGCGAACAAACGACGCCGCATTGGCGACGGCCATGCCCAGTCCTACTCGACGAATCACCGGCAAGTCGGGCAGGTCATCGCCCAAGTAGGCGACCTGCTCATAGCTTAGGTTGAGTTGGCCAAGAAGCTCGTCCAGAACCACCAGTTTATCCTCGCGGCCCTGATACAGGTGAGGAATCCCCAGGTTTTGTGCGCGACGTTCCACAACGGGGGTTTTTCTGCCGCTGATAATCGCCGTTTGCACGCCCGCCGCCATCAGCATCTTGATGCCCTGGCCATCGAGGGTGTTGAAGGTCTTGAATTCACTGCCGTCTTCCAGGAAGTACAGGCGGCCATCGGTCAGTACGCCGTCGACGTCAAAGATTGCCAGTTTGATGTGCTTGCCGCGTTTTAGCAGATCGCCTGTCATTTACATCACTCCCGCACGCAGCAAGTCGTGCATGTTCAGGGCGCCAATCGGGTGGTTGCCGCTATCGACCACCACCAGCGCGCCGATCTTGTGGTCTTCCATGATTTTCAAGGCTTCGGCTGCCAGCATTTCAGGGCGTGCAGTCTTGCCGTGGGGCGTCATTACCGCATCAATGGTTGCGGTGTGGATATCAATGGTGCGATCCAGGGTGCGGCGCAGATCGCCGTCGGTGAACACCCCGGCCAGGGTGCCGTCGGCTTCCAGAATGACGGTCATGCCCAGCCCCTTGCGGGTCATTTCCATCAGCGCTTCCTTCAGCAAAGTACCGCGCTGGACGTGGGGCAGTTCATCGCCCGAGTGCATGACGTTTTCCACTTTCAGCAGCAGACGGCGGCCCAGGGCGCCACCCGGGTGGGAAAACGCGAAGTCTTCAGCGGTGAATCCACGTGCTTCCAGCAACGCGACGGCCAGGGCATCACCCATGACCAAGGCGGCGGTGGTGGAGGAGGTCGGTGCCAGGTTCAGCGGGCAAGCCTCATGGGCAACGTGAACATTCAGGTTCACCTCGGCGGCCTTGGCCAGTGTCGACTCCGGGTTGCCGGTTACGCTGATCATCTTGATGCCCAGGCGCTTGATCAACGGCAGCAGGGTCACAATTTCGTTGGTGGTGCCGGAGTTGGACAGCGCCAGGATGATGTCATCCTTGGTGATCATGCCCATGTCGCCGTGGCTGGCTTCGGCGGGGTGTACAAAAAAAGCGGTGGTTCCGGTGCTGGCCAGGGTGGCGGCGATCTTGTTGCCGACGTGGCCCGACTTGCCCATGCCTACCACGACAACGCGGCCTTTGCTGGCCAGAATCATCTCGCAGGCGCGTACGAAATCTGCGTCGATATGCGCCAGCAAGCCTTCCACGGCTTCAAGCTCAAGGCGGATGGTGCGTTGTGCGGATTGAATAAGGTCGCTGGATTGGCTCATGTCTGAAATCGTATAGCCTGACGAAAAGTCGGCGATTATAGCGGTAATGATCAATTCCCTCACGTAAGTTCGTCAGCCTTTATTCGGTGGGTGCGTGAGATTCATGCTCAGCAACGTTTTTTCCCTGTCTCCAATCTGAACAAGCACCGTTCCGGCCTTGGGCGCGTTGTACCAGCAGTGATATAGTTCGCCGCCAGTTCGGTCCGCTCTGCCCATGTGGCTATTTATTGCGCGGTTATGCACAAGCATTGCAAACGTTTGTCGCAAGCGTGGTGTCTGAGCGAGAGGCTGCATCCCAAGGAGATTAGATGAGTGCCGATAACGCCTACGCGGTCGAGCTGAAGGGACTGACCTTCAAGCGCGGGACGCGCAGCATCTTCAATAACGTCGATATTCGCATTCCCCGCGGCAAGGTCACGGGCATCATGGGGCCTTCCGGTTGCGGCAAGACCACCCTGTTGCGGCTAATGGGCATGCAGCTGCGCCCCAGCGCCGGCGAAGTGTGGGTCAACGGCCAGAATTTGCCGACGCTGTCGCGCAGTGATCTGTTCGATGCGCGCAAGCACATGGGCGTGCTGTTCCAGAGTGGCGCGCTGTTCACCGACCTCGACGTTTTCGAAAACGTAGCGTTCCCGCTGCGGGTGCATACCCAGCTGTCTGATGAAATGATTCGTGACATCGTGTTGCTGAAACTGCAGGCCGTAGGCCTTCGCGGTGCCATCGACCTGATGCCCGATGAACTGTCCGGCGGCATGAAGCGGCGTGTGGCCCTGGCGCGTGCCATAGCCCTCGACCCGCAGATCCTCATGTACGACGAGCCCTTCGTCGGCCAGGACCCGATCGCCATGGGCGTCCTCGTGCGCCTGATCCGCCTGCTCAACGACGCGCTGGGCATCACCAGCATCGTGGTTTCCCACGATCTTGCAGAAACCGCGAGCATTGCCGATTACCTCTACGTGGTCGGCGACGGCCAGGTGCTGGGGCAGGGCACGCCTGAAGAGCTGATGAATGCCGATAACCCGCGCATTCGCCAATTCATGACCGGCGATCCCGATGGCCCAGTGCCGTTTCACTTTCCGGCAGCGGACTACCGCTCAGATCTTCTGGGGAAGCGCTGATGCGCAAGACATCTCTCATCGAGAAGGTTCGCCTTTTCGGTCGCTCGGGCATCGACATCGTCGAAGTGCTGGGCCGTTCGACGATTTTCCTGTTCCACGCCTTGCTCGGCCGCGGCGGCATTGGCGGTGGCTTTGGCCTGTTGATCAAGCAGTTGCATGCTGTAGGTGTGATGTCCCTGGTGATCATCGTGGTCTCCGGGGTGTTCATTGGCATGGTGCTGGCGTTGCAGGGCTTCAATATCCTGTCCAGCTACGGTTCGGAGCAGGCGGTGGGGCAGATGGTCGCCCTGACACTGTTGCGTGAGCTGGGGCCAGTGGTCACTGCCTTGCTGTTTGCCGGGCGCGCAGGTTCAGCGCTCACCGCCGAGATCGGCAACATGAAGTCCACCGAGCAACTGTCCAGCCTGGAAATGATCGGCGTGGACCCGCTCAAGTACATTGTTGCCCCGCGCCTGTGGGCCGGCTTCATTTCCCTGCCACTGCTGGCGATGATCTTCAGCGTGGTCGGCATCTGGGGCGGTTCGTGGGTGGCGGTGGACTGGCTGGGCGTCTACGACGGCTCCTACTGGGCCAACATGCAAAACAGCGTGACCTTCAGCGGTGACGTGCTCAACGGCATCATAAAGAGCATCGTCTTCGCCTTTGTAGTGACCTGGATCGCCGTATTCCAAGGCTATGACTGTGAGCCCACTTCAGAAGGGATCAGTCGCGCCACCACCAAGACCGTTGTGTACGCCTCGCTGGCGGTACTGGGTCTTGACTTCATTTTGACCGCCTTGATGTTTGGAGATTTCTGATGCAAAACCGCACTGTGGAAATCGGTGTCGGCCTTTTCTTGCTGGCTGGCATCCTGGCTTTACTGTTGCTGGCCCTGCGAGTCAGCGGCCTTTCGGCCAGCCCCACCGCCGATACTTATAAACTTTACGCATACTTCGACAATATCGCCGGTTTGACTGTCAGAGCTAAAGTGACCATGGCTGGTGTAACCATCGGCAAGGTCACGGCAATCGATCTGGACCGCGACAGCTTTACCGGCCGTGTGACGATGCAAGTGGATAAGAAGGTAGATAATCTGCCGACCGACTCCACGGCATCTATCCTCACTGCGGGTCTGCTGGGCGAGAAGTACATCGGTGTCAGCGTGGGTGGGGAAACAGCCCTGCTCAAGGATGGTTCGACCATCCACGACACGCAGTCGTCGCTGGTGCTTGAGGACCTGATCGGTAAATTCCTGCTCAATACGGTCAATAAAGACGCCAAATGAGGAATCTGTTCATGATCTCTACCTTGCGACGTGGCCTGCTGGTACTGCTTGCAGCGCTGCCGCTGATGGCTAACGCGGCGGGTTCTGCGCACGACCTGGTGCAGGACACGACCAACAAGATGTTGGCTGACCTGACGGCGAACAAAGAACAGTACAAGCAAGACCCGACCAAGTTCTACGACGCGCTGAACAGCATTGTCGGCCCTGTGGTCGATGCCGAAGGCATTTCCCGCAGCATCATGACGGTCAAGTATTCGCGTAAGGCCACCCCGGCGCAGATGCTGACTTTCCAGGAAAACTTCAAGAAGGGCCTGTTCCAGTTCTACGGCAACGCGCTGCTTGAGTACAACAACCAGGGCATTACCGTGGCGCCAGCGGGCGATGAGTCGGGCGATCGCACCAGCGTCAACATGAGCGTCAAAGGCAACAACGGCGCGGTCTACCCTGTGCAGTACACGTTGGAGAAGGTCAACGGCGAGTGGAAGCTGCGTAACGTGATCATCAACGGCATCAATATCGGCAAGCTGTTCCGTGACCAGTTCGCCGACGCCATGCAGCGCAATGGCAACGACCTGGACAAGACCATCAATGGTTGGGCCGGTGAAGTGGCCAAGGCCAAGGAAGAGACCGACAAGCAAGCCGCTGGGAAGCCTGCGCAATGACCGAGTCGGCTGTTCGTCTTGGCGATGCAGGCCAGCTGTACATCAGTGGCGTGCTGGATTACCGCACCGGGCCAGGCCTGCGAAAGCATGGCCAGGCATTGATCAAGACCAGTACTGCGCCTGAGCTGGTGCTGGATTGCTCGGCGGTGACCAAGTCCAGCAGCGTGGGTTTGTCGTTGCTGCTGTGCTTCATGCGAGATGCCGAGGCGGCCAAAAAAACGGTCAGCATCCGTGCATTGCCTGAAGACATGCGCGAAATTGCCGAAGTTTCCGGTCTGACCGAGCTGTTGGCGCATCCTTAATACACATTATCAAAGAAGCCCCCCGTCAGAGTCCTGCTATGCGGGGTTCGCAGGCGCGGGGCTTTTTTGTATGATGTGCGACCCGTGCGCACTGGGCGCCGATAGAGGTTGAGCATGCAGGCCCTAGAAGTTAAGAGCTTCCTTGAAGGAAAGCTGCCGGATACTGAGGTTGCAGTTGAAGGCGAAGGCTGCAATTTCCAGCTGAACGTGATTAGCGATGAACTGGCGGCATTGAGCCCGGTCAAGCGTCAGCAGCAGATCTATGCCCATTTGAACCCATGGATCACCGATGGCAGCATCCATGCGGTCACTATGAAATTTTTCAGCCGCGCGGCCTGGGCCGAGCGCACCTGAGCCCCCAAGGCGTCGAGATTCTTATGGATAAATTGATTATTACCGGCGGTGCTCGCCTTGATGGCGAGATCCGCATCTCCGGTGCAAAAAACTCCGCCTTGCCGATTTTGGCAGCGACCCTGCTGTGCGATGGCCCGGTTACCGTTGCCAACCTGCCGCACCTGCACGACATCACCACCATGATCGAGCTGTTCGGTCGCATGGGCATTGAGCCGGTGATCGACGAGAAGTTGGCCGTTGAAATCGACCCGCGCACCATCAAGACCCTGGTCGCTCCGTACGAACTGGTGAAAACCATGCGTGCGTCGATCCTGGTACTGGGCCCGATGGTTGCCCGTTTCGGCGAAGCCGAAGTCGCACTGCCTGGCGGTTGCGCCATCGGTTCGCGTCCGGTGGACCTGCACATCCGTGGCCTTGAAGCCATGGGCGCAACCATCGACGTCGAAGGTGGCTACATCAAGGCCAAGGCGCCGGAAGGCGGCCTGCGTGGTGCCAACTTCTTCTTTGATACCGTCAGCGTGACCGGTACCGAGAACATCATGATGGCCGCTGCCCTGGCCAATGGCCGCAGCGTCCTGCAAAACGCCGCGCGCGAGCCGGAAGTGGTCGACCTGGCCAACTTCCTGATCGCCATGGGTGCCAACATCTCCGGCGCCGGCACTGACACCATCACCATCGACGGTGTGAAGCGCCTGCACCCGGCCACCTACAAAGTGATGCCGGACCGCATCGAGACCGGTACCTACCTGGTTGCCGCTGCCGTTACCGGTGGCCGTGTGAAGGTCAAGGACACCGATCCGACCATCCTGGAAGCGGTCCTGGAAAAACTGCGCGAGGCGGGTGCCGAAATCACCACCGGCGAAGACTGGATCGAGCTGAACATGCACGGCAAGCGGCCAAAAGCCGTCAACGTGCGTACCGCTCCGTACCCGGCGTTCCCGACCGACATGCAGGCGCAGTTCATTTCCTTGAACGCTATTGCCGAAGGCACGGGTGCCGTGATCGAGACCATCTTCGAAAACCGCTTCATGCACGTGTACGAACTGCACCGCATGGGCGCGAAGATCCAGGTTGAAGGCAACACCGCCATCGTGACCGGTACCGAGAAACTCAAGGGCGCGCCAGTGATGGCGACCGACCTGCGGGCTTCGGCCAGCCTGGTGATCTCGGCGTTGATCGCCGAAGGCGACACCCTGATCGACCGCATCTACCACATCGACCGTGGTTACGAGTGCATCGAAGAAAAACTGCAGATGCTCGGCGCGAAAATCCGCCGCGTACCGGGCTAGTTGCTGTTTGTAGTGAGCGGGCTTGCCCCGCGCTGGAGTGCGCAGCGCTCCAAAGATTCTAGGGTCGCTACGCAACCCAGCGCGGGGCAAGCCCGCTCACTACAAAAGCTTGCTGTGAATTTGTTTCAAATCGAGGCTGTCATGGCCTCGATCTGCGTCTGGCGCCGTTTGCGACCGGACAGCAATAGCCTGATGAAGGACTGACGTTTCCCATGTTGACCATCGCACTGTCCAAGGGCCGCATCCTTGACGACACTTTGCCGCTTCTGGCTGAAGCGGGCATCGTGCCGACCGAGAATCCGGACAAGAGCCGCAAGCTGATCATCCCGACGACCCAGGACGACGTTCGCCTGTTGATCGTGCGGGCTACCGACGTGCCGACCTACGTTGAGCATGGCGCGGCCGACCTCGGCGTCGCCGGTAAAGACGTGTTGATGGAATACGGTGGCCAGGGCCTGTATGAGCCGCTGGACCTGCGTATTGCCCTGTGCAAGCTGATGACCGCCGGCCGTGTCGGTGACGTCGAGCCTAAAGGCCGCCTGCGCGTGGCAACCAAGTTCGTCAACGTTGCCAAGCGCTACTACGCCGAGCAAGGCCGCCAGGTCGACATCATCAAGCTCTACGGCTCGATGGAGCTGGCGCCGCTGATCGGCCTGGCCGACAAGATCATCGATGTGGTCGACACCGGCAACACCCTGCGTGCCAATGGTCTCGAACCACAGGATTTCATCGCCGATATCAGCTCCCGCTTGATCGTCAACAAAGCGTCGATGAAGATGCAGCACGCCCGTATCCAAGCGTTGATCGACACCCTGCGCACCGCAGTGGAGTCTCGACACCGCGGTTGACCTACCCGCGTAGCTGAAAGGCTGCGCCCGTCTATCCGCCTCATAGCCAGAATTCTCAGGTGCCCAAGCGGAAACGACTGCTAGTTTAGGGCGCCTGAGTTTTTGCCAATTCTATTGAGGCCCTCGCTATGACCACGTCCACTGCAATTGCCCGACTCAACGCTGCCGACCCGGATTTCGCCCATCATCTGGATCATCTGCTGAGCTGGGAAAGCGTGTCCGACGACTCGGTCAACCAGCGGGTGCTCGACATCATCAAAGCCGTGCGCGAGCGTGGTGATGCGGCGCTGGTGGATTTCACCCGTCAGTTCGACGGTCTGGACGTCAAATCCATGTCCGATTTGATCCTTCCCCGAGAACGCCTGGAGCTCGCACTGACGCGCATCACTGCGCCTCAGCGTGAAGCCCTGGAAGTCGCGGCGGCGCGGGTGCGCAGCTACCACGAAAAGCAGAAGCAGGACTCCTGGAGCTATACCGAAGCCGACGGCACTGTGCTGGGCCAAAAGGTCACGCCGCTGGATCGTGCCGGTCTCTACGTGCCGGGTGGCAAAGCGTCGTATCCATCGTCGGTGTTGATGAACGCAATTCCGGCCAAGGTGGCGGGCGTGACCGAAGTGGTTATGGTGGTACCGACCCCGCGCGGCGAAATCAACGAACTGGTGCTGGCTGCGGCCTGCATCGCTGGTGTTGACCGTGTGTTCACCATTGGCGGTGCTCAAGCCGTCGCGGCCCTGGCCTACGGCACCGAAAGCGTGCCGAAGGTCGACAAAGTGGTGGGGCCTGGCAACATCTACGTCGCCACCGCCAAGCGCCACGTTTTTGGCCAGGTTGGCATCGACATGATCGCCGGTCCCTCGGAAATTCTCGTAGTGTGCGACGGCCAGACCGATCCGGATTGGATCGCCATGGACCTGTTCTCCCAGGCCGAGCACGACGAAGACGCCCAGGCGATTCTGGTCAGCCCCGATGCCGAGTTCCTCGACAAGGTCGCCGCCAGCATCGATAAGCTGCTGCCTACCATGGACCGTGCAGAGATCATCGAGAAATCCATCAACGGCCGTGGCGCGCTGATCCTGGTGCGTGACATGGAACAGGCCATCGAAGTGGCTAACCGTATCGCCCCGGAGCACTTGGAGCTGTCCGTGGCTGACCCACAGGCCTGGCTGCCGTCGATTCGCCATGCGGGTGCGATCTTCATGGGGCGTCACACCAGTGAAGCGCTGGGCGACTACTGCGCCGGCCCGAACCATGTGTTGCCGACCTCCGGCACCGCGCGGTTCTCATCACCGCTGGGGGTGTACGACTTCCAGAAGCGCTCGTCGATCATCTTTTGCTCGCCACAAGGTGCTTCCGAGTTGGGCAAGACCGCTTCGGTGCTGGCCCGTGGTGAGTCGTTGAGCGCACACGCCCGTAGTGCTGAGTATCGAATCCTGGAAGAAGGGAAATAACACATGAGCAAATTCTGGAGCCCCTTCGTCAGGGACCTCGTGCCTTACGTACCCGGCGAACAGCCAAAGCTGACCAAGCTGGTCAAGCTCAACACCAATGAGAACCCCTACGGTCCGTCGCCCAAAGCACTGGCCGCGATGCAGGCCGAGTTGAACGACAACCTGCGTTTGTACCCGGACCCCAACAGCGACCTGCTCAAGCAGGCGGTGGCCAAGTATTACGGGGTCGACGCCGGCAAAGTGTTTCTCGGTAACGGCTCTGATGAAGTGCTCGCGCACATCTTCCACGGCCTGTTCCAGCACGACCTGCCGCTGCTGTTCCCGGATATCAGCTACAGCTTCTATCCGGTGTACTGCGGTCTTTACGGCATCCAGTCCGACCCAGTGCCGTTGGATGAGAAATTTCAGATCCGTGTTGCGGATTACGCCAGGCCCAACGGCGGGATCATCTTCCCCAACCCGAATGCGCCGACCGGCTGCGTGCTGGCGCTGGACGCAGTAGAGCAGATCCTCAAGGCCAGCCCGGATTCGGTGGTGGTGGTCGATGAAGCCTATATCGACTTCGGCGGCGAAACCGCCATCAGCCTGGTGGATCGCTACCCTAATCTGCTGGTGACCCAGACCCTTTCCAAATCGCGCTCACTGGCCGGTTTGCGCGTGGGCTTGGCCGTGGGTCACCCGGACCTGATCGAGGCGCTGGAGCGGGTCAAGAACAGCTTCAACTCCTACCCGCTGGATCGTTTGGCGATTGTCGGCGCGGCAGCGGCGTTTGAGGACCGTGAGTACTTCGAGAAGACGTGCCAGTTGGTGATCGACAGCCGTAACAAAGTAGTCGCGCAATTGGAAGGCAAAGGTTTTGAGGTGCTGCCATCAGCGGCCAACTTCATCTTTGCGCGCCACCCACGGCATGACGCTGCCGGCCTAGCGGCCAAGCTGCGTGAGCAAGGGATTATCGTGCGGCACTTTAAGCAGGAGCGGATTGCCCAGTTCCTGCGGATCAGCATCGGTACGCCGGAGCAGAACCAGGCGCTGATTGATGGCCTCGGCGAGCTTTAACGGGCGCTGAAATCAAATGTGGGAGGGGGCTTGACCCCGATGGCGGCGTATCAGTCAGTTAATGTATTGACTGACACACTGCTATCGGAGGCAAGCCCTCTCCCACATTGGTTTGTATTGGCAGTTAGATCAACGGCTCATCTGGCTTCTTGTTCTTCCAGCCATCATTGCCCGGCAGCAGCAGGTTCAAACCAATCGCTACCACCGCGCACAGAGCAATGCCCTTCAGGCCGAAGTCATCTGGACCAGTTCCGGTCCCCACCAGCACACCGCCAATACCGAACACCAGGGTCACCGACACAATCACCAGATTGCGCGCCTCACCCAGGTCGATCTTGTGGCGGATCAACGTGTTCATCCCCACCGCGGCAATCGAGCCGAACAGCAGGCACAGGATCCCGCCCATCACCGGCACCGGGATGCTTTGCAGCAGTGCACCGAACTTGCCGATGAACGCCAGGCTGATGGCAAACACCGCCGCCCAGGTCATGATCTTCGGGTTGTAGTTCTTGGTCAGCATCACTGCGCCCGTCACTTCGGCGTAGGTAGTGTTCGGCGGGCCGCCAAACATGCCTGCTGCCGTGGTGGCGATCCCGTCACCCAGCAAAGTGCGGTGCAGGCCAGGCTTCTTCAGGTAGTCGCGACCGGTCACGCTGCCCACCGCAATCACACCACCGATGTGTTCAATCGCAGGGGCCAGGGCCACTGGGACGATAAACAGGATCGCCTGCCAGTTGAATTCCGGCGCAGTGAAGTGGGGCAGGGCGAACCAAGGCGCAGCGGCGATCTTGGCCGTGTCGACAACGCCAAAGTAGAACGACATGGCAAAACCTACCAGCACACCGGAGATGATCGGCACCAGGCGGAAGATACCTTTGCCGAACACCGCCACGATCAACGTGGTAAGCAGCGCTGGCATCGAGATCAGCATGGCGGTCTTGTATGGGATCAGTTCGGCACCGTTGTCGCCTTTACCCATCGCCATGTTGGCCGCGATCGGCGCCATGGCCAGGCCGATGGAAATAATCACTGGCCCGATTACCACAGGCGGTAGTAGTCGGTCGATGAAACCAGTGCCTTTGATCTTTACCGCTGCCCCTAGGAAGGTGTAAACAAAACCGGCCGCCATTACCCCGCCCATGGTCGCCGCCAGGCCGAACTGCTGCTTGGCGAGAATGATCGGGGTAATGAAGGCAAAGCTCGATGCCAGGAATACCGGCACCTGCCGCCCTGTCACCACCTGGAACAACAACGTGCCCAGGCCGGCGGTGAACAGTGCGACGTTTGGATCAAGACCTGTGATCAGCGGCATCAACACCAGCGCGCCAAATGCTACGAAGAGCATTTGTGCGCCAGACAGGATCTGGCGCCAAAGCGGGTCGTTGAATTCATCCTGCATGCTCACGCGTCCTTCTGCTTGGTGCCGAAGATCTTGTCACCGGCGTCGCCCAGGCCGGGGATGATGTAACCGTGTTCATTCAGGCGCTCATCGATGGAAGCGGTGTAGATCTGCACGTCCGGGTGGGCTTTCTCGACGGCGGCGATGCCTTCGGGAGCGGCGACCAGCACCATGGCGCGGATGTCCTTGCAGCCGGCTTTCTTCAGCAGGTCGATGGTGGCGACCATGGAACTGCCGGTAGCGAGCATCGGGTCAATGATCATGGCCAGGCGCTCGTCGATTTCCGGTACGAGTTTTTCCAGGTAGGTGTGAGCCTGCAAGGTTTCTTCGTTGCGGGCCACGCCCACGGCGCTGACTTTGGCACCCGGAATCAGGCTGAGTACGCCTTCGAGCATGCCGATACCTGCGCGCAGGATCGGCACCACGGTTATTTTCTTACCAGCGATTTTTTCCACCTGGACGGGACCGGCCCAACCGGGGATCTCGTAGGTTTCCAGGGGCAAATCCTTGGTGGCTTCGTAAGTGAGCAACGCTCCGACTTCCTGAGCAAGCTCACGGAAGTTCTTCGTGCTAATGTCGGCGCGGCGCATAAGGCCGAGCTTGTGCTGGATCAGCGGGTGGCGGATCTCGCGAGTGGGCATGGGAAAGGCTCCGGCGGCGGGCAAAAAAACCGGCCTAGATTAATCTATCCGAGGGTGTTGTCCTATAGGCATCTAGTACGTTAGTCCATTAAGGCTTGCTCGGAGCGCATGAGAAGCGTACCTTCGCCCGCTTTTCTTGCCACAGCACCCCCTTGGAGAGCGCCATGTCCGCTGATCTTGAGCATATCCGTCAAATCATGCGTGAGGCTGATTGCCTGTACACCGAAGCGCAAGTCGAAGCTGCGATCGCCAAGGTTGGCGCCCACATCACTCGCGAAATGGCCGACACCAACCCGGTGGTCTTTTGCGTGATGAACGGCGGCCTGATCTTCGCCGGCAAATTGCTGACTCACCTGCAATTTCCGCTGGAAGCGTCTTACCTGCACGCGACTCGCTATCGCAACGAAACCACTGGCGGCGATCTGTTCTGGAAGGCCAAGCCGGAAGTCTCGTTTATTGACCGCGACGTGCTGATCATCGACGACATCCTCGACGAAGGTCACACCCTCGGCGCGATCATCGATTTCTGCAAACACGCCGGCGCACGCAAAGTGCACACCGCCGTACTGATCGACAAAGACCACGACCGCAAGGCTCGCCCGGACCTTAAGGCTGATTACGTTGGCCTGCCGTGCATCGACCGCTACATCTTCGGTTATGGCATGGACTACAAAGGCTACTGGCGCAACGCCAATGGGATCTACGCCGTCAAAGGTATGTGATCCAGGCCCGGCGCAGGGTTGTCATGCTATCGTGCTTGGCCCCTGCGTCTGGAGCTGTCCATGAGCCTGTTGATTCGCACTTGCGCCGCCCTGGCGCTGACCCTGAGTTTGCCCCTGGCCGCCGCACCGGCGCCTATGCATGGTCAATTTCTGCCTCCCGATGACCTCACCCTGCGGACTGAAAGCCCTGACCAGCAGCAGTTGCTGCAAGTCACGGAGTACGCGGTGGTGGTGGGCAACCAGCGCCAATCCAACCAGCAACCTATCCCGGTGACCTCGCCACTGATGCTCCGGCTTAAGGGCAAGCCCCTGAACAAAGGTGCGAGCATCAGCCAAGTGGTGCTCAACTTCGATGCCGAAAGTAAAAGCCTGAAAAAGCCGGTGTTTGACGACAAGAGCAAGACCCTGACGCTGTCTTATCCGGTGGCCCAGTACCGGGTGATCGTCGATTTGCTGCGCAATGACACGGTGTATGTTCAGTTCCTCAGTTACGCCAACGGCCATATCTGGGCGGACCTGCATACCGGCGTTGTACGTACCAAGTAGCGCTAACAATGAAGAATAAATGTGGCGGGGGATTGCTCCCACATTGGTTCTTCAGCGCTTTCGAAGCCCGCGGCTCGCAGGTAGACTTCAAACCCCGTGTAAATGTCTGCAGGCTGGAGTCGGTAATGCGTAAAGATAAGAAACAGGTGATTGGCGATGAGATCGGCGACGATCAGATCAAGTTGTTCCTGGACTTCGAGCCGGTCGACGCGACTTCACCGTCCCTGCACAAACTGATCAAGGCCTATCGTGGCCTGCGTATCGACGACTTTGAGCGCTTCCTGGGCTTTTTCAAGGAAGCCGGCCTGGACCTGGATGGCAAGGATGAGCATGGCCAGACCTTTGTTGATCTGATCAAGGATCAGCGCAACGCGGACGATTACATCGAGCTGATCAAAAACGCTCGCGGCTGATTATCCCGGCCACAAAAAAACGCCCCGAGGGGCGTTTTTTTATTGCAGCCAGGCCTCAAGCGTAGCTTTCGGCCTCGTTGCTTTGCTCAACCAGTTCCAGGCTGATGTTGTTCTGCGTGTTGATCTTGCGATACAGCTCGGCATCAGTCTCAAGCACTTTTTCCCGGGCAGGGAAGATCTCGTGCAGCTTGGCTGCCCACTCACCGGCGGCTTTGGCCGGGAAGCAGCGCTCAATCAGTTCCAGCATGATCGACACCGTCACCGAAGCGCCTGGGGACGCGCCCAGTAACGCCGCCAGCGAGCCGTCTTTGGCCGCTACCAGCTCGGTGCCGAATTGCAGCACGCCGCCTTTTTTCGGGTCTTTCTTGATGATCTGCACCCGTTGGCCGGCCACTTCAAGACGCCAGTCTTCGGCTTTCGCCTCAGGGTAGAAGCGACGCAGGGATTCCAGGCGTTGTTCCATGGACTGACGCACTTCGCTGACCAGGTACTTGGTCAGGTCCATGTTGTCGCGGGCCACGGCTAGCATCGGTCCGATGTTGCTGGCACGAATCGACATCGGCAGGTCTAGGAACGAGCCGTGCTTGAGGAACTTGGTGGTGAAACCGGCGTATGGCCCGAACAGCAGGGATTTCTGGCCATCCACTACACGGGTGTCGAGGTGCGGCACCGACATCGGTGGCGAGCCGACGGCGGCCTGGCTGTAGACCTTGGCCTGGTGGTGCTTGACCACTTCCGGGTTGTCGCAACGCAGCCATTGGCCGCTGACCGGGAAGCCGCCGAAGCCTTTACTTTCTTCGATGCCCGAAGCTTGCAGCAGCGGCAGCGCCGCGCCACCGGCGCCGAGGAATACAAACTTGGCGTCCACCTCACGGCTGGTACCGCTGTTGACGTCCTTGATGCTCACGGTCCAGCCGGCGCCGTTGCGCTTGAGGCCGGTCACGCGCTTGCTGTACTTGACCTGGGCGTCCGGGGAACTGGTCAGATGGCCAAGCAGCTGATTGGTCAGGGCGCCGAAGTTGACGTCGGTGCCATTCATTACGCGAGTGGCAGCGATTTTTTCGTCGAGCGGGCGGCCCGGCATCATCAGCGGCATCCATTCGGCCATTTCGCTGCGGTCTTCGGTGTAGTGCATGTCCGAAAACGCGTGGTGCTGGCTGAGGGTTTCAAAGCGCTTCTTGAGGAAGTCCACGCCTTTGTCGCCCTGTACGAAGCTCAGGTGCGGCACCGGACTGATAAAGGACTTGGACGAGCCAAAGGTGCCCTTTTTGGTCAGGTACGCCCAGAACTGCTTCGACACCTCGAACTGAGTGTTGATGTGCACGGCTTTCTTGATGTCGATGGAACCATCGGCGGCCTGCGGCGTGTAGTTCAGCTCGCACAGACCGGCATGACCGGTACCGGCGTTGTTCCATGGGTTGGAACTCTCCGCTGCACCCGAATCCATCAGCTCAACGACTTCCAGCTTGAGGCCGGGGTCGAGCTCTTTGAGCAATACGGCCAGGGTGGCACTCATGATGCCGGCCCCTACCAGTACTACGTCGACTGCTTCGTTATGCGCCATTTAACGCGTCTCCAAAATCTGCAGCACCAAATTGACGGCATGGCTGCCAGGAGTGACGGGGCGGTTCACGTGTTGCCCCAGGTTACCCATGGCCAGGATCGCCATGTCCGTTTCGCAATTCTTTGCAACTTCGGCGCACGCTTCCTGCCCGGCCTAATCTGCCTATGAACGCATTCATGGGCGCCTGTGGCAATTCGACTTATGGTCAAAGCGTGCGATTCGTGCAATCAATCCGTAGCGGACAGGCTCAAGCTCCGGTTGTTGAGGAGTACTCAGTCCTGTGTGGTTGGGCTGTTCCAGACGCTGATGGTGCTTTTACAAACGCCAAACTATTCATTTGCTCGCCACACTCTTGTGAAGTTGTGAAAACCCGTTTTTTCACGCTCTTTTGAAGACGTGAACCTCAAAAAAGGGCTGCCTCAGCCTGGCACTTGGCCCGCAAGACATCTGCCGACACGCGGCAATACGGGCAAACAACTCAAGTGGCCGAGCGCAATGGCAGCTCTGGCAGATTCGGTAAAGGCGGGTGGTTTGCAAAGGAAACAGCAAGCGCGCCAGCTTCACTCGATCTGTGTGGGCGGCTCTCTGTGGGCGATTCTTGGAGTTAATACCGAGGCATTAACGATGCTGCGAGGCCCGATCAGGAGACGTCCTTATAATCGGGGGGAGATTGTAGCGAAGAACGTCAGGGAAATGGGCGTGTTTTATGACTTTTATTAGGTCTTCGGTCAGGCGGCCAACGGCTGGTGCCGCGGCGACCGCGCCGGGCGTGGGCTGACACGGGCGCCGGCGGGCAGCGGGTGGTGCATCCAGCTCAGGCGGATTTCATCAATTTCTACCCAGCCGTCGCCCAAAGGCGGCTGGCTGCACTCTTTAAAGGCCTGGCAGCGGCCTTGCGCATCAAGCCGGGCGAACTGGCGAAGGGCAGGTTTGCGCGTAAACAGCGTCCAGAGAAAATGCATGGCGATAGACCTCCTGAGATTGAGGCCAAGCATGCCTTGCGAGGATGACGAGCCCATGTAACGGCTATTACATATCGGTGACAGCGAACCGCTGTCGAGCCGACGAGTCATAGGTTGTAACTGACGCTAGTTCCCTGCGGGGGCGCCCCGTTATACTGCCGGCCTGTCGGTACCTGATTTCTGGAGAGAAGCGCATGTTGCAACGCCTGTTGTTCGGTTTGATCACTGTGACCAGTTTGACCTTGGTTGGCTGCGCCAACAGCCCGCAACAACTGAGCCCGCAACCGAAGCTCACCACGCAGTTGGGGCCAGTGGGTCATGGTCAGCCGGTGTCGGTGCGTGTTGTGGATGGTCGTCCTTCGCCAACGTTGGGCTCTCGCGGGGGCTTGTACCCGGAGACCGCGCTTATCTCGGTGACTGGTCAGGACGTGCTGCCCAAGTTGCAAGCTCAGGCCGAAGCCGCCGTGCGCCTGCTGGGCTTTACCCCGAGCGCCAACGCGCCGGGCGCTCCTCAGTTGACCATCACCTTGGCTGAGCTGAAGTATCAGTCGCCTAAAGAAGGTCTCTATGTGACTGAAGCCGCCATCGGCGCAACCTTCAAGTCCGATGTCACCGCTGGCACCCGTCGCTATAGCGGTCGTTACGGCGCATCGTTGAACCAGCGTTTCGGTATGTCGCCGAACCAGGAAACCAACACCAAGCTGGTCAGCGACGTCCTGAGCGACGCCTTGACTCGCCTGTTCAAGGATCCAAGCATCGGTTCATTGCTCAGCTCGCAGTAACCGTCCAAATAAAGACCGGGCTCAGTCATGAGCCCGGTTTTTTTTCGTCTGCAGTTTCACGCGGCGGTGTCAATACAGAAGTCCAGCAGGCTCACACCCGTCAACAGGTCGGCCTCTGGCGAGTTTGCATGCTGGTGCCCGCCAAGGGCGCAATAGACCAGCCAATGGCGGTCCTGCACGTTGAACGCCAGGCTGCCGACCAGCGCCTCCTGCTCATCGCTTTGAGCAATTAGATACAGCCGATCCTGGTTGTGCGCGTGCAGCATGACAAGCTCCTGAGTGTTCGAAGGGCAACAGAGTGGCTTGTTAAGGTGACGTTCAGGTGACGCCGTAAATTACTGGATACATTAGCCGTCCATGGAAGATGGAGCGGTTTGGCGCTGGCCGCCACTACCGTTCAGGTTGATATCGGAACCGATACCCAGACACCGTTTCACCCGAGGTTTGCGATGGCGCTGCCCGCACTGTTGATCAATGTTGTGGCTTTATTGGTGGCCTGCTCCGGTGCAGCGCTGCTCTCCATCACCCGCCTGCGCGAGCAGCGCGCCATGGCTGACCTGGCTGCGCAAAGTGAAGCGCGCGCGATCGATCAGCCCATGCTGTTCCTGGATGCGCGTACCGAGCGGGCAAATCGTGTGGCTTACCGCATCGGGTTCGCCTGCCTGGTGCTGGCGCTGGCTATTTCCTGGCTCAGCACCCGAATCTAAAACACGGCAGAACCCATGTAAGAGGGGGCTTGCCCCCGATAGCGGTGTGTCAGCCAAGTATTCATTAGCTGACTCACCGCTATCGGGAGCAAGCCCCCTTCCACATTTTCTGATCGGTGTTTACAGCGGGATTCCGGCCTTGACCCGATATTGATTACGCACCGGCGTCGCATATTGCACCACCAAAAATGGTCGGTGTTCCGCCGGGCATTCGTTCAAGCGCCGCTCCCACTCCGCCTTCGCCTTGGCCAGTTCATCGGCCGGGAACACGTCGGCCGCCTTCGGCACCTGCAACTGCGGGTCGGCATCGCTCCACTGGGCGTACGCAAGGTAGTGCACCGGGAATAGCCGATAACCACCGAGAATTTGCCGATCCATTTCCACGGCCAGCACTTTGGTGTCTTCGAAGCGCTCGCTAATGGGCGGCGCGAAGTTGATGTGCACGCGGCCTTTGTAGCC
The DNA here is from genome assembly GCF_002255865.1 of Pseudomonas sp. PGPPP1. Lineage (NCBI taxonomy): Bacteria > Pseudomonadati > Pseudomonadota > Gammaproteobacteria > Pseudomonadales > Pseudomonadaceae > Pseudomonas > Pseudomonas sp. PGPPP1. The sequence continues at coordinate 58,897 of NZ_NKIG01000028.1, forward strand.
GGTGATGCCCAGGGCAATGCTCACGTCATCTTCACCCTGTGCCTTGACGTAGGTCCCGGTGGTGGCGCGGATATACAACTCGCGGGCCTTGGCTGCATCGCACGGGTCGTACTCGTAGCTGATGGATACCGGCGTCAGGTTCAGTGACTGGATCACCTCGGCAAACGGCTCGTCCTTGCGGCTGACATGGAACATCTTGAGGATGGCTGACTCGGTGCGGTCATCCCCATCCTTGGCGCGGCCTTCGGCCTGGGCGATCCAGATCGACTGGCAGTCGTTGCGTATCGAATGATTGATGTAGGCCGATAGCAGGTTGAACGCCGCCATCTTCTCCTTTCGCCCGGTGATCGAGCGGTGCACGATAAAGCTCTTGTTCAGGCGCATCAGGTCGCTGACAAACGGCTTTTGCAGCAAGTTGTCGCCGATGGCGATGCGTGGCGTCGGCAGGCCGGCGTGGTACACGGCATAGTTGACGAAGGCCGGGTCCATCACGATGTCGCGGTGGTTGGCCAGAAACAGGTAAGCGGTACCGGATTTGAGCTGTTCGACGCCTGTGTAGGTAACGCCATCGGTCGCCCGGTCAATGGTATGGTCGACGTAGTACTCGACTTTGTCCTGCAGCGTAGCCACGGTGGTGACGCCGGCAAATTCACGGCGCAGCTTGCGGGCAATCATCGGCTTGAGCAGCCAGCCCAGGGCGCCGGCAAAGCGCGGGAAGCGGAAGTGGGTCAGGATGTCCAGAAAGGCCTTGTCACTGAACAGTCGGTCCAGCACTGCCGGGACTTCGCTGTCGTTGTAAGGTCGGATGGTATCGAATTCGCCCATCATGCTCTCTTGTTAGAAACGGCTAGGGTAAGTAGAGGAAATATCAGGGTGCGGCCCGAGTAATGGGCTCGGCCGGAAATAGCCCTGTAAATAGACCGGCGATTATACGCACAAGTCACCTTGGAGGCTGCGATGCTGGAAACTACGACGTACGATTGTCCTTATTGTGGTGAAACGGTAGAGACAGCGGTGGATTTATCCGGCGGTGATCAGACCTACATAGAAGATTGTCAGGTGTGTTGTCGACCGATTATTTTCGACCTGCAGGTCCATGGTGAAGAGTGGATGCTTGAAACCCGCAGTGAAAACGAATAACAGGCAAGCTCATGCAGCGAATCTACGAACCGGAAAACCTGATGGAAGGCGAGCTGCTGCAACAGATGCTCGCCAGCGAAGGCATCGAAGCACATTTGGTGGGGCGCCATTTGCTCGGCGGCACCGGCGAGCTACCGATCTTCGGTCTTCTGGGTTTGGAAGTAGACAATGACCGGGCGGCTGATGCCCGGGAGCTGATTACTGCCTATATCGGGGCGCAACCGCTGCCGGGTGATGAACCCGACAGCTTCCCCGACGTGCTGGTCTGTTAGGCTGTCGGCCGGTTTACCCAAGAGTCGTGTTGCCCCATGTGTGGACGTTATGCCCTGTTTCGCTGGAATCCCTCCTTTGCTGCCTTGCCAGGCTTTCCGGCTGACCAGCAGGCCCAGTGGAACATCTCCCCGAATGATTCGGTGCTGATCCAGCGCCTGAACGACGGCCATCACACCCTGGCCCGCGCCCGCTGGGGCCTGACGCCGCCCTGGCTGACCGACCTTTCCCGCACCCCGGCCCATGCTCGCGCCGAAACCCTGGCCGAGCAGCCGATGTTCCGCGAGGCCTTTCGCCAGCGCCGCTGCCTGCTGCCCGCCAATGGTTTTTATGAATGGCGCGGCACCCAGCGCAAACGCCCGTACTGGCTGACGCCGGGGGAAGGCTCCACGTTGTTTTTTGCGGCGATCTGGGAGGCCTACCCTGTGCAGGAACAAGTGTGGTTGAGCACGGCGGTGGTGACCCAGGCGGCCCAGAGCCAGCGCCGGCCGCTGATTCTTGATGCCGCAGGGCAGGCCGCCTGGCTCGATCCCGAGACGCCGTTGCATGTGCTGCAAGGTCTATTGGCCAGTGAGCCCATCCCACTGCGCGAGCGGGTCCTGGCTAATATGGTCAACGATCCCAAGCTCAATGGGCCGGAGTGCCTGACTCCGGCCTAAACCTGAAGGCGCCGTGGGATGTATCCGAAAATCCGCGGTTACGCGTCTGTTGTATCTGGCGCTGATACAAATGAGCGCCTACGATACGCGCCATGTTTTGAGGGCGTTTTTCAGGGCGTCTTTTTCAGGGAGAGAGTGTTGATGAAAAGAACATTGGCGGTAAGTGTATTGGCTGCGGCGATGCTGCTGGCTGGGTGTCAGTCGGTCAATACCACCAGCGGCGGCGCCGTTGGGGTTGAGCGCAAGCAATACATGTTCAGCATGCTGTCGAGTCAGGAAGTCGACCAGATGTATGCCCAGTCCTACCAGCAGACGCTGGGTGAAGCCAGTACCAAAGGCCAGTTGGACAAGACCAGCGCCAACGCCAAGCGCGTGCAGGCAATTGCCAAGCGTTTGATCGCCCAGGCGCCCACCTTCCGTCCTGATGCAGCGCAGTGGAAGTGGGAAGTGAATTTGATCAAAAGCGATGAGATGAACGCCAACTGTGGGCCTGGCGGCAAGATTTTTGTGTACAGCGCACTGATCGACAATCTCAAGCTTACCGATGACGAGTTGGCAGCAGTGATGGGCCATGAAATCGCCCACGCCTTGCGCGAGCACGGTCGTGAGGCAATGTCCAAGGCGTACGGTATCGAGATCGCCAAGCAGGGGGCTGGTGCGTTGTTCGGCTTGGGTCAAGATAGCCTGGCATTGGCGGACACGGTCGCCAACTACGGCATGACCTTGCCCAACAGCCGGAGCAATGAAAACGAAGCGGACCTGATCGGCCTGGAACTGTCGGCTCGCGCCGGCTACAACCCGAACGCCGCCATCACGCTGTGGAACAAGATGGCCAAGGCATCGGAAGGCTCGCCACCGGAGTTCATGAGTACTCACCCGGCGTCGGACAGCCGAATCGCGTCCTTGCAGGCGGCGATTCCTAAGGTGATGCCGTTGTATCAACAGGCCAAGAAGTCCTAAGGCTTGATGAAGATCCAAATGTGGGAGGGGGCTTGCCCCCGATGGTGTTGGGTCAGTTAGCAGATGCATTGACTGATCTACTGCTATCGGGGGCAAGCCCCCTCCCACATTGGATTGGGTTTGCAGGCTTAGATCCTTAGATCCACCCGCTGCTCTGCATGGCCTTGTACACCGCCACGATCGCCAGGACAAAAAACGCCGTAGCCGCCAGTCGACGAATCAACGTCAGCGGCAGTTTCTCCGCCGCGAAATTCCCCGCCAGAACCACCGGTACGTTGGCAATCAACATGCCCAGAGTGGTGCCGATAATCACCAGCCACAGCTCCGGATATTGCGCGGCCAGCATCACCGTGGCGATCTGAGTCTTGTCACCGATTTCCGCCAGGAAGAATGCAATCAGCGTGGTCAGGAACGGCCCGAACTTGCGCGTGGTACTGGCTTCGTCATCGTCGAGTTTGTCTGGCACCAGTGTCCACAGCGCAGTGGCGCAGAAGCTCGCTGCGAGGATCCAGTGCAACACCGCATCCGAGAAAAAACTGCCAAACCAGGCCCCCACTGCGCCGGCAGCCGCATGGTTGGCCAGGGTCGCGGCGACGATGCCGGCGATGATTGGCCAAGGCTTGCGGAAGCGAGCAGCGAGAATGAGCGCGAGCAGTTGCGTCTTGTCGCCGATTTCGGCCAAGGCAACGATTGCGGTAGGAACGAGTAATGAATCCAGCATCAGGTAAGTTTCCAGGGGCGGGTCGACACGGCTATGACACGTACAGCCTTCCCGCCCCGGGTAAGGTGTGCGTGTCATAGGTCTTGTCAAACCCCGGTCCGTCTGTGCGGACTCCTGGGTCGCATACGCCATGGTCTGTTGACCAAGTATGTTGACGTATGCCGGACGAGCGTGGCGCTCGTGGGAGACTACTCCCCTAGGACGGAGCGGATTCTGCCTAGGCAAAATCCATTCGGCAAGCCTTCTTTTTCAAATAGCCATCAGCCGCGTTTGGCACGGTAGATGCGAAAACCATTGCCCTCGGCCTTGATCGCACACACGCCCAAATGCTCTTCAATCAGCGGTTGGTATTTCAGGAAACTGTTAGCTACCAGGCGAAGTTCGCCACCTTTTGCCAAGTGTTTCGCTGCTTTTCGCAGCAGGTTCTCGGTGGCGAAATAATCGGTGTGCACACCGACATGGAACGGCGGGTTGCTCAAGATCGCATTCAGACCCATCGGTGCAGCATCGATGCCATCACCGGTGAGCACCTCGGCTTCCAGCCCATTGGCAGCGAGGGTCAAGCGGCTGCTGGCAGCGGCGAAGGCGTCCACGTCCAGCATCGTCACGCTGTTGTGCGGGTAGCGACGTTTCACCGCAGCCCCCAGCACGCCGGCGCCGCAACCAAAGTCCAACAGATGGCCGCTCGGCAATTTGTCCAAATGCGCCAGCAACAACTCGGTGCCACGATCCAGGCGGCCATGGCTGAACACGCCCGGCAGGCTCACTACTTTGAGCGGACCTTCGGCCAGTGGCACTTCGAAGACTTGCGCCAGGCTCTCCAGTTCCACTGCTTGCGGCGCGTTGGCAACGGTGATTTGCCACAGCTGGCAATGCCGGGCGTTGTCGAGCTTGCGGGGCTTGCCAAAGGGGATCATCTGCTTGGCGGCACTTTCGATACCGCTTTTTTTCTCGCCGACCAAGAACAGCTCGGCGCCGGGCAGGCGTGCGGCCACGGCGTTGAGCAGGTAGTCAGTGAGGTCCTTGGACTTGGGCAGGAAAATCACCGCTGCGTCGAACTCACGCTCTGGCACATTCACGCCAAATTGGCTGCGTTGCGGGAAGCGTGCGTCGAGCGCCGCCTGGTCACCGGCATGCCAGCACCACCCATGGGCGTTGGGCAGGCGACCCAGCAGGTCGTCGGCGGGCAAGCCCACCAACAGCAGGTTGCCTTGAAAAAGTTCGGCCTGACGAAGCAGTACTTCACTGCGCGGATCCATGGTCTGCTCCTTGAAAAGGGGCGCAGTTTATCAACTGACGATGCGCAGCGGGGCGCCGCTGAAAAAGCCCAGGGCGTTTTCCGTCAGTTGGCCGACGATCCGCTGCCGCGCTTCGCGACTGCCCCAGGCATTGTGCGGTGTGACGATCAGCCGGGGAATGTCATCGGCCAGCAACGGGTTGCCGTTGACTGGTGGCTCCACGCTCAGCACATCGGTGGCCGCGCCGCCCAAGTGACCGCTGCGCAAGGCATCCGCCAGGGCCTGTTCGTTGATCAAGCCACCGCGCGCGGTGTTGACCACAAACGCGCCTGGCTTGAGCAGTGCGAGTTCGCGGGCGCCGATAAAGTCGCGAGTGTGCTCGTTGAGTGGACAGTGGAGGGTGAGTGCGTCCACTTGGGCCAGCAGTTCATCCAAGGGCACGCGGTCGGCACGTGCAGGGCGCCCGGGAATGGCCCCAAGAATTACGCGCATGCCAAAAGCCTCGGCCAGCCGCGCCACGGCGCTGCCCAATTCACCATGGCCGAGCAAACCGAGGGTTTTGCCTTCAAGCTCGACGATGGGGTAGTCCAGCAGGCAGAACTGCTTGGCTTCTTGCCATTTGCCTGCGCTCACATCGCGCTGATAGTCCTTTACACGCGTCACCAGGTTGAGCAGCAGCATGATCGTATGCTGCGCCACTGAAGGCGTGCCGTAGCCTTGGCAATTGCTCACCGTGATGCCGTGAGCGCGGGCGGCGTCGAGGTCAACGTTGTTGGTGCCGGTGGCCGATACCAGGATCAGCTTGAGGTCCGGGCAGGCCGCCAGGGTTTCGGTGTTCAGGGCAATCTTGTTGCTGATAACTACTTGGACGCCTTGCAGGCGCGCAATCACATTCAGCGGCGTGGTATCAGAGTACAGCTGCAGGTCGCTGAAGCAGTCTCTCAGACCGCTGAGGTCGAGGTCCCCAAGGTCCAGAGACGGGTGATCAAGGAAGACGGCGCGGCGATTGTTCGTCATCAACTGTACCTTTTGCGACAGGGTTCGAAGGCGTAATCTGCCGAGCCTATCAGATGAAATAATCCGTTACTTAATGGAGTGAATATGTACGCCGCCGAGTTTTTGACCGTAGCCCTGATTCACCTGTTGGCGGTGGCCAGCCCCGGCCCGGATTTCGCGGTGGTGGTTCGCGAAAGTGTTACCCACGGCCGTCGCGCCGGGACCTGGACCGCGCTGGGTGTGGGCTCGGCGATTTTTCTGCACGTGGGCTATTCGTTGCTCGGTATCGGCCTGATCGTTTCCCAGTCCATCGTGTTGTTCAACGCCCTGAAATGGGCGGCGGCGGCCTACCTGCTGTACATCGGCTTCAAGGCCCTGCGCGCGCAACCGGCCAAGCCTGTCGCCGAGGGCGAGTTGCACCGTGAAGCGGGCGAGCGCACCCCGCGCGGCGCGTTTACCGCCGGTTTCGTGACCAATGGCTTGAATCCCAAGGCCACGCTGTTCTTCCTGTCGCTGTTCACCGTAGTGATCAACCCGCACACGCCGCTGGCGATCCAGGCCGGTTACGGTGTGTATCTGGCGGTGGCGACGGCGCTGTGGTTTTGCCTGGTGGCGATGTTGTTCAGCCAGCAGCGCGTGCGCGCAGGCTTTGCGCGGATGGGGCACTGGTTTGATCGGACCATGGGGGCGGTGTTGATTGCAATCGGCGTGAAACTGGCGTTCACGAGCATGAAGTAAACGCGGGTCTCAAGTGAGCACAATCGAATGTGGGGGCTTGCTCCCGATGGCGGTGGATCAGTCAATACGTGTGTCGACTGAAACACCGCTATCGGGAGCAAGCCCCCTCCCACATTTGACCTCTAGTGTCCCTGGATAATGGCGCAAAGCTAGCATTCACTGGGGGCTGCAAATCATTCCTTTGGCTGATTTAGCTGAAACATAAGCGCTCTACAGTGCAGATCGTTCAGCCAAGACCGTGCAGTCATAAAAGGGATTCGTATGTTGCAGACCCGTGTTATTCCCCCCGCCGAAGGTGCGTACCAATATCCGCTGTTGATCAAGCGCCTGTTGATGTCCGGCGCCCGCTACGAAAAGACCCGGGAAATCGTCTACCGCGACAAGCTGCGTTACACCTACCCGACCCTGATCGAGCGGGTCGCGCGCTTGGCCAACGTGCTGACCGAAGCCGGGGTAAAGGCCGGTGATACCGTGGCAGTGATGGACTGGGACAGCCATCGTTACCTGGAATGCATGTTTGCTATCCCGATGATCGGCGCGGTGATCCACACCATCAACGTGCGCCTGTCGCCGGAACAGATTCTCTACACCATGAACCACGCCGAAGACCGCTTTGTGCTGGTCAACAGTGAGTTCGTGGGCTTGTACCAAGCCATCGCCGGGCAACTTACCACCGTCGACAAGACGCTGCTGCTCACTGACGGTGAATCAAAAACGGCCGAGCTGCCTAACCTGGTAGGCGAGTACGAAACCCTGTTGGCTGCCGCCAGCACCAAGTACGACTTTCAGGATTTCGACGAGCATTCCGTCGCGACCACGTTCTACACCACCGGCACCACCGGTAACCCCAAAGGCGTGTACTTCACCCACCGCCAATTGGTACTGCACACCATCGGGGTGTCGACCATCATGGGCAGCATCGACAGCGTGCGCCTGCTAGGCACCAACGACGTGTACATGCCGATCACGCCGATGTTTCACGTTCACGCCTGGGGCCTGCCGTATGTGGCGACCATGCTCGGCCTGAAACAGGTCTACCCCGGCCGCTACGACCCCGAATACCTGGTGGAGCTGTGGCGCAAGGAGAAGGTCACCTTCTCCCACTGCGTGCCGACCATCCTGCAAATGGTGCTCAACGCCAAGGCCGCCCAAGGCGTCGATTTTGGCGGTTGGAAAATCGTCATCGGTGGCAGCGCCCTCAATCGCACGTTGTATGAGGCGGCGAAGGCGCGTGGGATTCAGCTGACCGCTGCGTACGGCATGTCCGAGACCGGGCCGCTGGTGTCCTGCGCCCACCTCAACGAAGAACTACTGGCCGGCAGCGAAGACGAGCGCATCACCTATCGCATCAAGGCCGGCGTGCCAGGGCCGTTGGTGGACGCGGCAATCATCGACAGCGAGGGCAACTTCCTGCCCGCCGACGGCGAGTCCCAGGGCGAGCTGGTGCTGCGTGCGCCGTGGCTCAGCGAGGGCTATTTCAACGAGCCGCAGAAGGGCGCAGAGCTATGGGCCGGCGGCTGGATGCACACCGGCGATGTGGCCACGCTGGATGCATTTGGCGTGATCGATATCCGCGACCGCATCAAGGATGTGATCAAGACCGGCGGCGAGTGGATCTCCTCCCTGGCCCTTGAGGACCTGGTCAGCCGTCACCCGGCGGTACGCGAAGTAGCGGTGGTGGGCATCGCCGATCCGCAGTGGGGCGAGCGTCCGTTTGCGCTGCTAGTGGTGCATGATGGCCATGTGATAGGGGCCCGCGAGCTCAAGGAGCACCTCAAGCCTTTTGTCGAACTGGGCCATTTGAGCAAGTGGGCGATTCCGAGCCAGATCGCCGTTGTTACCGAAATTCCCAAGACCAGTGTCGGTAAGCTCGACAAAAAACGTATCCGTATTGACATCGTCGAGTGGCAGGCCAACAACAGTACCTTCCTGTCCACCCTCTGAGCTGATTTGCCGTGCCCTCGTGGCACGGCGATGCTCTATCTCGCGCCCTCACTTGTGATTTGCCAATTTTCAGCCATCCTTGCCGCGTCGGCCTTCGCCGACATGGCGAAAGGGCTGTGGCAGACGGGTTGGTGATGCAAATCACACTTTAGAGGGATCAAGCGGTACCCCCTGCTGGCTATAGTCCCACCCAGAGTTTTTCAAGGATGCGTCGCTTCGGGCCATGGAGGTTCAGTTGCCAGGCGGCATTGGAATCGTTGTATTCCGGCCGTTACAAGCATCACAGAAAGAACTCACTGCCATAACAATAATGCACATGGAGTAGCGTCGATGACCTCAGTAAACCAGTTCTGGCGCCGGGCAAGACTGCCCCTGGCCGTCAGTCTCGCCTCTACGCTCGCCGGGCCCGCATTCGGCGTCAGTTTCAATATCGGTGAAATCGAAGGGAGTTTTGACTCGTCGCTTTCGGTGGGGGCGAGTTGGTCGACAGCTAAGCCTGATCGAGACCTCATCGGCGTTAACAACGGCGGCAAGGGGTTGTCCCAGACCTCCGATGACGGTCACTTGAACTTCAAGCGCGGTGAGACCTTCTCGAAAATTTTCAAGGGTATTCACGACCTTGAACTGAAGTACGGCGATACCGGTGTGTTTGTGCGTGGCAAGTACTGGTACGACTTTGAACTCAAGGATGAAAGCCGTGAGTTCAAGGACATCAGCGATAACAATCGCAAAGAGGGCGCCAAGTCTTCTGGTGGTCAGATTCTTGATGCGTTTATCTACCATAACTATTCCATTGCCGATCAGCCCGGCAACGTGCGGTTTGGTAAGCAGGTAGTGAGCTGGGGTGAAAGCACCTTCATCGGCGGCGGCATCAACTCCGTCAACCCGATCGACGTGTCCGCATTCCGTCGTCCAGGGGCCGAGATCAAGGAAGGCTTGATTCCGGTCAATATGTTCTATGTGTCGCAAACCCTGACGGATAACTTGTCGGCAGAAGCTTTTTACCAGTTGGAATGGGACCAGACTGTTACGGATAACTGCGGGACGTTCTTCTCTCAGCCTGATGTTATTTCCGATGGCTGTACCGACAACCTCCGTCTGCTCAGCAAGCGTTCGTTCCTCGCTACTCAGCCCGGCGCGTTGCCGCTGCTGAACAACTTTGGGGTCAACGTCAACGAAGAGGGCGTGTTGGTCAAGCGTGGGCCTGATCGTGATGCGCGCGACAGTGGTCAGTTCGGCGTGGCGTTTCACTATAACTACGAACCGCTGGACACCGAGTTCGGCGCCTATTTCATGAACTATCACAGCCGGGCACCGATTTTCAGTGCGCGTGGCGCGTCGGCCGGTACTTACGCGGCAGCCAATGCCCTGACGCCTACCCCGGCGGTTGGCCTGCGTCCCCTTATCGTTGCAGGCAACTCCAGCTACTTCGTCGAGTACCCAGAGGATATTCGCCTTTATGGTTTGAGCTTCTCCACGACGTTACCTACCGGCACCGCCTGGAGCGGAGAACTCAGCTACCGACCAAACGCACCTGTGCAACTCAACACCACGGACATTCTCTACGCGGGCGTCACGCCGTTGATTGGTCTGGGCGCTGCTTCTCCGCTCAAGGGCGCTGCCGACACCGACCTGAACGGCTATCGTCGTAAAGAAATCACTCAGTTCCAGACAACCTTCACGCACTTTTTCGATCAGGTCATGGGGGCCAGCCGCCTTACGCTGGTCGGCGAAGTGGGTGTGACGCATGTGGGTGGCTTGGAAAGCCGCGACAAAGCGCGTTACGGACGAGACCCTGTGTATGGCCCTGGACAAGGTGCTCTCTGTACAACGCTTAACTCCGGCACGATCACCGGTGCGGGTCCTGGTGCTGATGCCAGCAACCGTACTACCAATTGCAATAATGATGGCTTCACTACCTCAACGTCCTGGGGCTACCGTGGCCGCGCAATCTGGGAATACCCGGATGTCTTTGCAGGTGTGAACCTCAAACCCAACGTGGCGTGGTCCCATGACGTGAGTGGTTATTCGCCAGGTCCTGGTGGCAACTTTGAAGAGGGTCGCAAAGCAGTGAGCCTGGGGTTGGATGCTGAGTATCAGAACACCTATACCGCGAGCCTTGCCTACACCAACTTCTTTGGTGGCGACTTCAACACCTCAAGTGACCGCGACTTCGTCGCCCTCAGCTTCGGCGCGAACTTCTAAGCACACTGTATTTTCAGGAAGAACCAGAACATGAAAATAACCAAAAGTCTGTTGCACGTCGGTGTGCTTGGACTGTCGATCCTGGCGAGCAACGTCATGGCGGCAGTGTCGGCGGATGAAGCCGCCAAGCTGGGTACGAGCCTGACCCCGATGGGCGCTGAAATGGCCGGTAACGCGGCGGGCACTATCCCTAAGTGGTCGCCACTGCCTACCAACGCGGGTGCTGTGGATGCCAAAGGCTTCCTGGCCAACCCATACGCCAGTGAACAACCGCAATTCACCATCACCGCGCAGAACGTCGAGCAGTACAAAGACAAGCTTGCGCCGGGGCAGTACGCGATGTTCAAGCGTTACCCGGAAACCTTCAAGATGCCGGTCTACCCGACCCATCGCGGCGCTACCGTGCCGGCGGATGTGTTCGCCGCCATCAAGAAGAACGCCACCACCACCAACCTGGTGTCGGGCGGCAACGGCCTGGAAAACTTTGAAACCGCCGTACCGTTCCCGATCCCGAAAAGCGGCGTGGAAGTTATCTGGAACCACATCACCCGTTATCGCGGTGGCAGCGTGACCCGCCTGGTGACCCAGGCCACGCCGCAAACCAACGGTTCCTACAGCCTTGTGTACTTCCGCGACCAGTTCGTGTTCCGCGACAAGATGAAGGACTTCGATCCGAAAAACCCGGGCAACGTGCTGTTCTACTTCAAGCAGCAAGTGACCGCGCCGGCACGTCTGGCCGGTGGTGTGCTGCTGGTGCACGAAACCCTGGACCAAGTGAAGGAGCCGCGTTCGGCGTGGGTCTACAACGCAGGCCAGCGCCGTGTGCGCCGGGCGCCGCAAGTGTCCTATGACGGGCCGGGTACCGCCGCCGACGGCCTGCGTACCTCCGATAACCTCGACATGTACAACGGTGCGCCGGATCGCTACGACTGGAAACTGGAAGGCAAGAAGGAAATCTACATCGCCTCCAACAGCTACAAGATCGACGATCCGAAACTCAAGTACGCCGATATCATCAAGGCCGGCCACATCAACCAGGACCTGACGCGCTACGAGCTGCGCCGTGTCTGGCATGTGGTCGCCACTTTGAAAGAAGGCCAGCGCCACATCTATGCCAAGCGTGACTTCTTCATCGACGAAGACACCTGGCAAGCGGCAGTGATCGATCACTACGACGGTCGCGGCCAACTGTGGCGCGTCGCCGAGGCCCATGCCGAGAACTACTACGACAAACAGGTGCCGTGGTATGCCCTGGAAACCCTCTACGACCTGCAGTCCGGCCGCTACCTGGCTTTGGGCATGAAGAACGAAGAGAAGCAGGCCTATGATTTCGGCTTCACCGCCACGACCAGCGACTTCACCCCAGCGGCCCTGCGCCAGGACGGTGTTCGCTAAGCGGCACGAGTAACTCAATGTGGGAGGGGGCCTGCCCCCGATAGCGGTGTGACAGTCAGCACGTGTATTGACTGATCCGCCACTATCGGGAGCAAGCCCCCTCCCACTTTTTGTTTGTGGCGATATTTTTTGTCTCAGTTCTTTTTCAGGCAAATGTTGCAAAGATCTACAAAGCTGCTGCTTTTACCGCTAGTCTGCGGACATCTGCAATGCCGACAACAGCCTTCTACAAGAGCCCGGCGATGACTGATCTGTCCCGAATCCAAGGGCCTGCCAGTGCGGTAATCCCGACTCTGGAAGGTCGCTTCTACAGGCCTCCGCTGCCTGACGGCTATGTGCTGCGCCCCCGCCTGTGTGAACGGCTGAGCGCTGGCCTCGAAGGACGGTTGCTGCTGGTCAGCGCCCCGGCGGGGTTCGGTAAGAGTTCGTTGGCGGTGGAGTTCTGCCAGAGCCTGCCGGCCCACTGGCAAAGTCTGTGGCTTGGGCTGAGCCCTCGGGACAACGACCCGGGGCGCTTCCTTGAGCGTCTGCTCGAGGGGTTGCAACACTATTTCCCCGCACTCGGCGCTCAATCCCTGGGCTTGCTGAAAATGCGTCAGCGTCACCAGCCCTTTGCCTTTGAAGAATGGCTCGATGGCCTGCTTGATGAGCTCGCGGTTCACCTGTCCACGCGCGCGCCATTGTTACTGGTGCTGGATGACTATCATCTGGCCCAGGGTCCGGTGCTGGACCGTTGTCTTCAGTTTTTCCTCAACCATTTGCCGGATGGCCTGCTGGTATTGGTCACCAGTCGCCAGCGCCCTGACTGGCATCTGGCACGCTTGCGCTTGTCACGGCACTTGCTGGAGTTGCACGAGCAAGACCTGCGCCTGACCCATGCCGAATCCCAGGCGCTATTGGATCGCCACAGCAGTTCCCTGAGTGGTGAGGCCCTCGACAACCTGATCCGCCGCAGCGAAGGCTGGGTAGCCGGTTTGCGTTTCTGGCTGCTGGCGGCTTCCGAAGCCGGCAACGAAGACGCATTGCCGCAAAGCCTGCACGGTGGAGAAGGGTTGATCCGCGACTACCTGCTGGAGGAGGTGATCGATTGCTTGCCACCCGAAGTGCAGGCGTTCCTGTTCGATACTGCGCCCCAGGACCGTTTCTGCAGCGAACTGTGTGACGCCGTGCGCGAAGCTCATGACAGCGCCGAAATCCTGCGTTATCTGCAAGCGCACCAAGTGTTCCTGGTGCCCTTGGACGAGCAGGGCCACTGGTACCGTTATCATCATTTATTCTCCGACCTGCTGCGTACCCGCCGTGCGAGCAGCAATGTATTGCCAGCCGCCAGCCTGCACCTGCGCGCGTGTCGTTGGTTCAACGCCCAGGGTTTGATCGATGAGGCGGTGGAGCAGGCTTTACGCGCCGGGCACCTCGACGTGGCGGCCAACCTGGTGCAGAACCTGTCCGAAGAGCAACTGCTGGCCGAGCAGAATGTCGGCATGTTGCTGCGCTGGAAAATGGACTTGCCCGACAGCCTGCTGATCAGCACACCGCGCTTGATCGTGTTGTACAGCTGGGCCTTGGGGTTGGCCTGCCAGTTGGATGCGGCGGAGGAATTGTCCGCGTACCTCAGTCGCTTCCTGCCGGCGCCCTCGGCCACTGCACAGCGCTCAATGCTGGCCCAATGGCTGGCGCTGAGCGGGATTATCGCTCGGGGCCGAGGTGATCGTGAATTGACTCAGCGCTATTGCAGTGAGGCGTTGGAAAGCCTGCCGCAACGGCGTTACGGCCAGCGCCTGGTGTGTCTGTCGACGCTGTCCAACTTGGCCATCGCCGATGGCGATTTGTGGCGCGCCCGTGGCCTGAACCGTGAATCCTTGGAACTGGCGCAGCGCGTCGGCAACCCTTTGTTCGAAGCCCTGGCCCATTACGACCGCGCGCGGGTATTGCAGGCTCGCGGCGAAATCCTGCGTGCCCTTGATGAAGTGCGTCAGGGCCTGCAACGTTTGCACGGTCTGGCGCCGCAGAGGCTGTATGCGGTGCGCGCGCGACTGTCGTTGTACGAAGGCTATTTGCTGTTAATGCGTAATCAACCTGACGCCGGTATCGCTCACCTGCGGGCGGGTCTGGCCGAGGCGCGCGCCTGTCGCGACATCAGCGTACTGATCGGCCATTGCGTGATCGCCAGCTTCGAAGGGCGGCGCAATGACTTTTCCAAAGCCTTCGCCGAACTCGCCGAAGCCGAACGCTTGATGCATATCTGGGACGTGCCGCCGATCTACTATCTGGCGATGATCACCCTGATCAAATGCGAGCTGTGGCTGGCCCAAGGCCGCACCGACCTGGCCGATGCCTGGTTGACGCGGCTGGGGCAGACTTACAACGGCGAGCATGCTGCCGCTGCGCCGGAATTCCACCCGCATTTGCCGCAACATATCGGGCTGCAACAAGCCGCGCTTGATGCCATTCGTCATCAACCCGACGCTGCTTTGCAACGGCTCGACGAACTGGCGCAACACGCTCATAGCTGTGGGCGGCAGATGATTGCACTGATGGCATTCGCCCAGCAGACGCAGTTGCTGCTGGAATGCGGTCAGGAAGCCAAGGCGCGGCCGGTACTGTCCCGAGCGCTTGAGGCTGGCGCCGGAGGGGCGTTGCAACCTTTCCAGAGGCTGCTGGAAAATCACCCGGACTGGATGCGCGAGCAACTCAGCAAGGATCCCCATGGCTTGCTGAATCAGAGCCTTCTGGCACTTCTGCCTACCGTTGCTGAAGTGCACGCGTCACCTAGTCATGAAAGTCTGAGCGCCCGGGAACTGGCAGTGCTGCAACTCATCGCCCAAGGTTGCTCCAACCAGGAGATCAGCAACCGACTGTTTATCTCCCTGCACACTGTCAAGACTCACGCCAGCCATATCAACAGCAAGCTCGGCGTGGAGCGACGCACCCAGGCGGTGGCGCGGGCACAGGAGTTGAGGTTGATTGGTTAGCGCTTGACCATTTGCGGTGAGAGTTTTTGTGTGAGTAAGCTTCTTGTGGCGAGCGAGCTTGCTTGCGTTGGGCCGCGAAGCGGTCCCAGTCTGTTTTAATAGTGCAATTATCCTGGCGATACTGCCCAACCCCCCAGTTAATTTGCACCAGAGGCCCGTTCATGGAAACCGCACAGCCTTCCCTCATACGCGAAACCTTCCCTGTCGGTCCCCTGCAGTGCAACTGCACCATCATCGGCGATCCCATTACTAAAAAAGCCATTGTGGTCGACCCGGGCGGCAACCATGAATTGATCCTGGCCCGCCTGGACGCGCTGGGCCTCAAGGTGGTGAGCATCATCCATACCCACGCCCACCTCGATCACTTCCTGGCATCGGGTCAGTTGAAAGAGAAAACTGGCGCCACCTTGCACCTGCATAAGGAAGACCAGTTTCTGTGGGACAACCTGGAAATGCAGTGCCAGATGTTTCGCGTGCCTTATACCCCCGTGCCGTCGCCAGACCGTTGGCTGGAAGATGATGAAGAGTTAGCCTGCGGCTGTGGCGTTGCCTTGCATACTCCGGGTCACACGCCGGGCTCGATGAGTTTCTGGTTTGCCGACGCCAAGCTGCTGATCGCCGGCGATACGCTTTTCCGTCGTGGCGTGGGGCGTACAGATCTGTGGGGTGGGGACCAGGCCACGATTGTGCGCTCGATCAAACAGCGGCTTTATACGCTGGACGAGAGTGCCACGGTGGTCACCGGCCACGGACCGGACACGCGACTGGGCGATGAGATGCGCGAGAATCCATTTGTGCGGGCTTGAGGAGGTGAAAGCGGGCTGATGCATGTTTCATGAGGGGTAATCTGTTGTAGTAAAAACGCAGGTCGCGTTCAGGCTGGGTCTGCTACGTTTTCTACAGCGGTAATGCGGGCTAACGTTTCGTTACAGCTGCGCGAGTGTTCACGGAATTTTTGCCATTTGTCGTGTTCCAAACTCGGCAAAGGTCCATTGCCAATGTCCTCTGCACCACAGAATGCAAAAAGTAGGAGCTCTCTTCATGTTCACTCCGCGTCGTCTGCTTGTAGTCGCCACCGCCGTAGCCCTTTTGTCCGGCTGCGCTTCACCTAATCCTTATGACGGCAGCAGCCAGGGACAGGCGAATAATGAATCCAGCGGTATGAGCAAAACCGCCAAGTACGGTGGTCTCGGTGCTCTTGCCGGTGCGTTGGCCGGTGCTGCCATTGACCATAACAACCGTGGCAAGGGTGCGCTGATCGGTGCGGTGGTGGCGGGTGCTGGTGCCGCGGGTTATGGCTACTACGCCGACCAACAGGAAAAGAAACTGCGCGAGAGCATGGCCAACACTGGAGTTGAAGTTCAGCGCCAGGGTGACCAGATCAAGCTGATCATGCCGGGCAACATCACCTTCGCGACCAACTCGGATGCGATCTCCAGCAGCTTCTATCAGCCGCTGAACAACCTGGCCAACTCCCTCAAACAGTTCAACCAAAACACCATCCAGATTGTGGGCTACACCGACAGTACCGGTAGCCGCCAACTGAACATGGATCTGTCCCAGCGTCGTGCGCAGAGCGTGGCCAACTACTTGACCTCCCAAGGCGTCAACGGTGCAAACCTGAGTGCCCGTGGTGCCGGTCCGGATAACCCGATTGCCAGCAACGCCGACGTCAACGGTCGCGCTCAGAACCGTCGCGTGGAAGTTAACCTGGGCCCAATCCCTGGCCAGCAGTACGGCCAGCCGGGCACCCAGCAACAGGCGCCACAACAGAACAACCAGTTCCAAGGCAACCCGTACTCGCAGTACCAGTAAACAACGGCTAATAAAAAGGGCGCCGTGCAGTCAATGCACGGCGCCCTTTTTTGTGGCTGTCGATTACATCAGTCGATGTATTCGAACACCTTCACGATTTTCTGCACGCCGGATACGCCCTGTACCAGGTTGGACGCACGGGTGGCTTCTGCCTGGGTCAGCAGGCCCATCAGGTAAACGATGCCGTTGTCCGTCACGACCTTGATACGCGAGCCGGGGATCGCATTGTCGGTGAGCATCTGCGCTTTGATCTTGGTGGTCAGCAGCGCGTCATTACTGATGGCAAGCAGGGTGATCGGATCCATGACCTGCAATTCGTTGTGGACCTTCTTGACCCGCTGAACCGACGCAGCGGCCTGCTCGGCCTGGGCCTTGAGGTCGGCGCGCGGCGTTTGGCCTGCGAGCAGCACCACGCCGTTGAAGCTGGTTACGACGATACGCGACGCACCGTTGCCCAAGTCCGTTGCGGCTTTGGCGACGTTTACTTCGACCTTTGTTTCGATCAACGAGTCGTCAATCTTGCTGCCGAAGGTGCGGGTGCCCTTGTCGTCCTGAATAGGGGTGTCACGTGTCGCAGTGATCGCCGTGCTGCAGCCGCTGATGCCGAGGCACAGCGTAATGGCCAAGAGGCCGAGGCGGTTAACGGTCATTCTTCACTCCCAAACAGTTGGCTGTCGATCAGATCGCACAGGCAGTGGATCGCCAGCAGGTGGACTTCCTGAATACGTGCGGTGACATTGGCCGGGACGCGAATTTCAACATCTTCGGGCAGTAACAGCGAGGCCATGCCGCCGCCATCGCGTCCGGTCAATGCTACGACAATCATTTCGCGATCATGTGCGGCCTGGATCGCTTGAATAATATTCGCCGAGTTGCCGCTGGTGGAAATCGCCAGCAGTACATCGCCTGGTTGGCCCAAGGCGCGGATCTGCTTGGAGAAGATTTCGTTGTAGCTGTAGTCATTGGCTATCGAGGTGATCGTCGACGAGTCGGTGGTCAAGGCGATAGCCGGCAGGCTCGGACGCTCCCGCTCGAAGCGGTTGAGCAATTCGGACGAGAAATGCTGGGCATCGCCGGCCGAACCGCCGTTGCCGCACGAAAGCATTTTGCGTTCGGTAAGCAAGGCATTAACCATGACCTGACTGGCTTGCTCGATGTGCGGTGCAAGTACGTCCATCGCCTGTTGCTTGGTGTCGATGCTGGCCTGGAAAAGCTGGCGAATTCGGGATTGCATGTCCATCTGTGTGACCTTAATTAGCGCGGCTATTTGGCACAGGAATGTGCAGCCCGCAAAGCAAAGAGCAAAAGTGTGTGGTGAAGATGTCCGGCGAATCAGCTGTCGAAGGCATCTTTGAGCCAGTTCAGATCAGCCTTGCCTGACGGTGTGCTTTCTATGGCAACCACGTCGAAACGGCAGGGGGAGTTGGCCCAGCGATGCTCTTTTTGCAGGAAAAACTGCGCGGCGAGTATCAGCTTCTGACGCTTGCGCCCGTCGATACTGGCGAGCGCGCCACCCCATTGTGCGTGTTTTCTGTAGCGGACTTCGACGAATACTACTGTATCGCCGTCAAGCATGACCAGATCAAGCTCGCCGCGTTTACACAACCAGTTCTGCGCCAGCAGGCGCAGGCCTTGTTTCTGCAAGTGTTGCAGAGCTTGAAGTTCGGCATCCTTGCCGCTTTGCGCACTGGACCTCTCGGGCATCAGCGCGGGGTGTCCGGCAGGCGTTGGATCTCGCCACCGACGAACTTCGCCCATGGCATCTGGCGATCAACGCGCTGGTTGGCGCTGATACCCAGGTTGCCCGAAAGGCCGTCAACCCGTGTGTCCGGCAGGGCCTTGAGCTGGCCAAGGCGTGGCGCGAGGCGGTAGGCGTCCACACCCATTGCATACAGGCGGCCCAGGCTGCCGTTGGCTTGTGGCCATTGCGCCGCAACCTGGTTGCGCAGCGGGTCAGTGGTGTTGAGCAGCCAAGGCGTTTCGCAGAACATCACATTGGTCATGTCCAGGTACTGGTTGCGGTCACCGCTGGCGCTGAAAACGTGGGACGTTGCGTAGACCGGTACATCACCGGCGTACTGGAAGTTCAGGGTCGGCTTGATCTGCTGGGCCAGTTGCGGAGTGACGGCCAGGAAGATGAATTCGATGTCCTGGCGACGCGACGGTTGTGCCGCTACGTCAGTACCAACGGTGCTTTGCAGGCTCTTGGCGCGGCCTTCGCTTTTACGCAGTTGGAACAGATCGGCAATCTGCTGGGCCAGGGCGACCGGCTGGTCGACATACTCGACCCCCATGACGGTGCCGCCGTTGGCTTCCCAATCCTGGCGGAACGCTTTGTAGACGCGCTCACCCCATTCGCCACGGGGCACCATCGCGGCAGCGCGATGCAGGCCGTCGGCACGGGCACGGCGCGAGACTTCGCGAGCTTCGTCTTCAGCGGCCAGGCCGAACTGGAACAATTGCGCTGGACCTTGATCGGTTTCGCTGTAGTTCAGTGCCAGGGTGGTGATCGGCAGTTGCGGGCGCGCACTGAGCTGCTTGACCAGCGGCTTCTCCAGTGGGCCGACGACTAATTGCACGCCGGCAGCCTGGGCCTTGGCGTAGAAGTCGTCGATGGAAGTCAGGCGCGAGCTGTCATAGAACTCGATCACCGGGGGCTTCTGCCCGGCTTGTTCAGCCTGGTAGTGAGCGGCCATGAAGCCTTCGCGCAGTGCCTTGCCCACGGAAGCCAGGGGGCCCTCTTGGGGCAGTAGCAGGGCAATCTTGCTCAAGGGCTGGCTTGCGAGTTCCTTGAGCTTGGTCAGCGGTGTTGGCAACTGCACGGCAGCCGGGTGGCCGGGGTTCTGCGCGCGCCAGGTGTCGATAGCGGCTTGTTGTTGCTCCAGCGTGCCGGCACCCTTGACCGCTTGGGCCAAGGTGATCCAGCCGTCCAGGGTCGGGTTGCCACTGGCTTGCAGTTGTTCGGCAGGTAGTGCGGCAATCAAAGTCCAGATGGCTTCGTGATTGCTTTGGGCTGCATCGCCAGTGAGCAGTGGCGCCATGGCGACACGCTCGCGGGCAGCGTTGAGGGTTTGGCCATCAGCCTCATAAGCACGAGCATGCACGGTACCTGTGCGAATCTGCTGTTCAGTCGGCAGGTCCTTCAGACTTTGCAGGCTAGCGTGGTTCAAGGCAGTCAGCGCAGCCTTCGGCTGGTTGCGTGCCATGGCCAGCTCGGCGGCCAGGGTGCTGGCGAACACTTGTGCTGCCGGCTTGAGGGCGTCCAGGGGCACTTGGGCAAGAATTTGCGACGAGCGGCCAGGGTTGTTTTGTTTATAAGCCATGTCTGCCGCACTCAGGCGCAGCAATGCGGCCTTTTCTGGCGTCTTGGCGGTTGTTGCCTGTTCGAGCAGTTGCTCGATACTGGCATCCGGGGTCCGTGGAAGTTCGCCAAGGCTGGACGAGGGCGAGCTGGCGCAAGCCGCCAGTAAGGCAGCGAGGCAGAGGGCAGAGAGCAGCCGCAGGCAAGCGATCATGTAAGTGTTCCTGATACCGATCAAATTAGCGTGGAATTGTACCCAAGCACTGGCCCAGGCGCGATGTTACTGGTGTGAAACCGTCGATTTAGGTCGTGCAAATGTTGGTATTGGGCTGTTGTAGGCAATCGGCGGCGGAAACGGCATCGACCGTGATGGCATATTTTCAAAGCATCTACGCGCTACAATGCGGCTTTTGCCAACCATCGAGGTGTGCGTTTTGACTGCTCCAGGTCCTTTGAATTCCACTGCAGGCTCGCTTTTTGTCGTGGCGACGCCCATTGGCAACCTGGACGACATCAGTGCCCGGGCGCTGAAAGTGTTGCGCGAGGTTAAATTGATCGCGGCGGAAGACACCCGGCACTCCCAGCGGTTGATGCAGCATTTTGGTATCAGCACGCCATTAGCCGCCTGTCACGAGCACAACGAGCGCGAAGAAGGCAGCCGCTTTATCGTGCGCCTGCTGGCCGGTGACGATGTGGCGCTGATCTCCGACGCGGGAACGCCGCTGATTTCTGATCCGGGTTACCACTTGGTTCGCCAAGCGCGGGCCGCTGGTATCAATGTAGTGCCTGTTCCGGGTGCGTGCGCGCTGATTGCTGCATTGTCGGCTGCGGGGCTGCCTTCAGATCGGTTTATTTTCGAAGGTTTTTTGCCGGCCAAAGCAGTGGGGCGTCGTGCGCGTCTTGAAGCGGTAAAGGAAGAGCCGCGTACTTTGATCTTCTACGAAGCGCCGCACCGCATCCTTGAATGTCTGCAAGATATGGAATTGGTGTTTGGCGGCGAGCGCCTGGCATTGTTGGCGCGAGAACTGACTAAAACATTCGAAACCCTCAAGGGGCTGCCGCTGGAGGAGTTGCGTGCATTTGTCGAGGGCGACAGCAATCAACAGCGTGGCGAGTGTGTGGTGCTGGTGGCGGGCTGGACGGCGCCGGAGGCCGAAGATGCGGTCGGCAGCGAGGCCATGCGTATTCTTGACCTGCTCCTCAAGGAGATGCCTCTCAAGCGCGCCGCGGCCCTGGCTGCAGAAATTACCGGTCTGCGCAAGAATGTGTTGTATCAAGTTGCGCTGGATAAACAGAAAGCTGAATAGTTCCGGGGTTAAACCGGTATTCCGTCTGAACGTGATGGCCTTGGTGACTATTATTACTTGTCCTGAGGCCGCCGTGCCGTTAACCTGCGCGGCGGAGAGTCGATTGGACAGTCGCTGCCTTCTATGAAAATTAGGGGGGGGAGGAAAGTCCGGGCTCCATAGGGCGAAGTGCCAGGTAATGCCTGGGAGGCGTGAGCCTACGGAAAGTGCCACAGAAAATAACCGCCTAAGTACTTCGGTACCGGTAAGGGTGAAAAGGTGCGGTAAGAGCGCACCGCACGACTGGCAACAGTTCGTGGCTAGGTAAACCCCACTTGGAGCAAGACCAAATAGGGTCCCAAGGCGTGGCCCGCGCTGGGACCGGGTAG
>NZ_NKIG01000121.1:0-7872 GCF_002255865.1 Pseudomonas sp. PGPPP1
TGGGAATAGCAGCCGGAGTCTGAAATCCAATGCAAAATCAGCAAATCCGTATCAGGTTGAAGGCTTTTGACCATCGCCTGATCGACCAATCCACCCAGGAAATCGTGGAAACCGCGAAACGTACTGGTGCTCAAGTGCGTGGTCCAATTCCACTGCCTACCCGTAAAGAGCGGTTCACCGTTCTGGTCTCCCCGCACGTCAACAAAGACGCGCGTGACCAGTACGAGATCCGTACTCATAAGCGCGTACTGGACATCGTCCAGCCAACGGATAAAACCGTTGATGCACTTATGAAGCTTGATCTGGCGGCCGGTGTGGAAGTACAGATCAGCCTCGGCTAAGACTTGGGTCTTAGTCGTGTAACGCTCTGAAATGGGCGGCCATAGCGGGTGAAAGCCCCGTACACTCATGAGGTTTACAACATGACTATTGGTGTAGTCGGTCGTAAATGCGGTATGACCCGTATTTTCACCGAAGAAGGTGTCTCCATTCCGGTCACGGTCATTGAGATCGAGCCGAATCGCGTCACCCAGTTCAAAACTGAAGAAACCGATGGCTATCGTGCAGTGCAAGTCACTGTCGGCGAGCGTCGTGCTTCGCGTGTGACTGCTGCTCAAGCAGGTCACTTCGCTAAAGCAAACGTTGCAGCTGGTCGCACTGTTATGGAGTTCCGTCTTGAAGACGGCGACTACCAGGCTGGCGATCTGATCAACGCTGAAATCTTCGCCGCTGGTCAACTGGTTGATGTAACCGGTCAGTCCAAGGGTAAAGGCTTTCAGGGTACGATCAAGCGTTGGAATTTCCGTGGCCAAGACAACACTCACGGTAACTCCGTTTCCCACCGCGTCCCGGGCTCTATTGGCCAGTGCCAGACTCCTGGTCGTGTATTCAAGGGCAAAAAAATGTCCGGTCATATGGGCGCTGAGCGCGTGACCGTGCAGTCCCTCGAAGTAGTGCGCGTCGACGCTGAACGCAATCTGTTGTTGGTCAAGGGTGCTGTTCCTGGCGCTACTGGCGGCAACCTGGTTGTACGTCCAGCGGCCAAGGCTCGCGGTTAAGGGGAAGCTGACATGCAATTAAATGTAAATGACGCTCAAGCGATCGAAGTTTCCGAACTGACATTTGGCGGCGAATTCAACGAGACGCTGGTTCACCAAGCAGTCGTGGCCTACATGGCCGGCGGCCGTCAGGGTAGCAAGCAGCAAAAGACCCGTTCCGACGTACGTGGTGGCGGTAAGCGCCCTTGGCGTCAGAAAGGCACTGGCCGTGCTCGTGCCGGTACTATCCGTAGCCCAATCTGGCGTGGCGGCGGTACCACTTTCGCAGCTCGTCCACAGGATCACTCTCAGAAGCTCAACAAGAAGATGTATCGCGCAGCTCTGCGCTCCATCCTTGCTGAACTCGTGCGTACTGATCGTCTGGTCGTGGTTCAGGACTTCGCTGTTGAAAGTCCAAAAACCAAAGATCTGCTGGGCAAACTGAACAACATGAGCCTGACCGATGTTTTGATCGTGTCTGAAGCTGTTGATCAGAACCTGTACCTGGCTGCTCGCAACCTGCCACACGTTGATGTACGTGACGTGCAAGGTTCCGATCCAGTTAGTCTGATCGCATACGACAAGGTATTGATCACCGTGTCGGCCGTGAAGAAATTCGAGGAGCTGCTGGGATGAACCAGGAACGCGTATTTAAAGTTCTGCTTGGCCCGCACGTTTCCGAAAAGGCTACGGTTCTGGCTGACAAGAAAGGCCAGTTCGTTTTCAAGGTTGCAACTGACGCAACCAAGCTGGAAATCAAGAAGGCCGTCGAAAGCCTGTTCAGCGTGAAAGTAGAGCGTGTTACTACCCTGAATGTTCTGGGTAAGAGCAAGCGCACTGCTCGCGGTCTGGGCAAGCGTAATGACTGGAAGAAGGCAGTTATCTCCCTTCAGCCAGGCCAAGATCTCGATTTCAGCAGCAGTGCTGAGTAAGGAAGGGGTGCATCATGGCAATCGTTAAATGCAAACCGACTTCCCCTGGCCGCCGTTTTGTGGTCAAGGTGGTCAACCAGGAGCTGCATAAAGGCGCTCCTCACGCACCGCTGCTCGAGAAAAAATCGAAGTCTGGTGGTCGTAACAACAATGGTCGTATTACCACTCGTCACATCGGTGGTGGCCATAAGCAGCATTATCGTCTGGTCGACTTCCGTCGCAACGACAAAGATGGCATCGCTGCCACTGTCGAGCGTATCGAATACGATCCAAACCGTACTGCTCACATCGCTCTGCTGCTGTACGCAGATGGCGAGCGTCGCTACATCATCGCCCCTAAAGGCGTGAGCGCTGGCGACCAGCTGATCGCAGGTGCCCTGGCACCGATCAAGCCGGGCAACGCTCTGCAGCTGCGTAACATTCCAGTTGGTAGCACCGTACACGGCATCGAATTGAAGCCAGGTAAAGGCGCGCAAATCGCTCGTTCCGCTGGTGCTTCGGCTCAGCTGATCGCTCGTGAAGGTGTCTACGTGACCCTGCGTCTGCGTTCTGGTGAGATGCGTAAAGTGCTGGCTGAATGCCGCGCGACCCTGGGCGAAGTCTCGAACTCCGAGCACAGCCTGCGTTCGCTGGGTAAAGCTGGTGCCAAACGCTGGCGTGGCGTTCGCCCAACCGTTCGTGGTGTTGCCATGAACCCGGTTGACCACCCACACGGTGGTGGTGAAGGTCGTACCTCTGGTGGTCGTCATCCGGTATCGCCATGGGGCTTCCCGACTAAGGGCGCGAAGACTCGTGGTAATAAGCGTACCGACAAAATGATCGTCCGTCGTCGCAAGTAAATAGAGGGATACGACAGTGCCACGTTCTCTGAAAAAAGGTCCTTTTATTGATCTTCACCTACTGAAGAAGATCGAAGTGGCGGCGGAAAAGAACGATCGCAAACCAGTTAAGACCTGGTCGCGTCGTTCGATGATCCTGCCACAAATGGTCGGTCTGACCATCGCAGTACACAACGGTCGTCAACACGTCCCAGTTCTCGTTAACGAAGACATGGTCGGCCACAAACTGGGCGAGTTTGCCGGTACCCGCACTTATCGTGGGCACGTGGCAGACAAGAAAGCCAAGCGTTAAGGGGTTAGGAAATGGAAGTAGCCGCTAAGTTGTCGGGCGCTCGAATCTCCGCCCAGAAAGCCCGCTTGGTCGCCGACCAGATCCGCGGGAAGAAGGTGGGCGAAGCGCTCAACCTGTTGGCTTTCAGCAGTAAGAAAGCCGCCGAGATCATGAAGAAAGTGCTGGAGTCGGCCGTAGCCAACGCCGAGCATAACGAAGGCGCAGACGTTGATGACCTGAAGGTCAGCACCGTTTTCGTCAACGAAGGGCGTTCGCTGAAGCGCATCATGCCACGTGCCAAAGGCCGTGCTGATCGCATCGTCAAGCGGTCTTGCCATATCACTGTCAAGGTTGCTGACAAGTAACGGAGTCGAAGAGATGGGTCAGAAAGTACATCCCATTGGCATTCGCCTGGGAATCGTCAAGGAGCACACCTCCGTCTGGTACGCAGACGGTCGGACTTATGCGGACTACTTGTTCGCTGATCTGAAGGTGCGTGAGTATCTCCAAGACAAACTAAAAAGCGCGTCCGTAAGCCGTATCGATATCCATCGTCCGGCCCAAACTGCACGTATCACCATCCACACCGCTCGTCCAGGTATCGTTATCGGGAAGAAAGGTGAAGATGTTGAGAAACTGCGTCAGGACCTGACCAAGCAAATGGGTGTGCCTGTGCACATCAATATCGAAGAGATCCGTAAGCCGGAGCTCGACGGTATGCTGGTTGCGCAGAGCGTAGCTCAGCAGCTGGAGCGTCGCGTAATGTTCCGTCGCGCTATGAAGCGCGCCGTACAGAACGCCATGCGCATTGGTGCCAAAGGCATCAAAATCCAAGTGAGCGGTCGTCTCGGCGGTGCTGAAATCGCACGTACTGAATGGTATCGCGAAGGTCGTGTGCCACTGCACACCCTGCGTGCCGACATCGACTATGCCAACTACGAAGCTCACACCACTTACGGTGTGATCGGTGTAAAGGTTTGGATCTTCAAAGGCGAAGTAATTGGTGGTCGCCAAGAAGAACTGAAACCACAAGCACCAGCGCCTCGTAAAAAAGCTGCTAAGTAAGGGGTACGCCAAATGTTGCAACCTAAGCGTACGAAGTTCCGCAAGCAGATGACAGGCCACAACCGTGGTCTGGCTCAGCGCGGTAGCAAAGTCAGCTTCGGCGAGTTCGCGCTGAAGTCTGTAGCTCGTGGTCGTCTCACCGCTCGTCAGATCGAGTCAGCGCGTCGTGCTCTGACCCGTCACGTAAAACGTGGCGGCAAGATCTGGATCCGTGTATTCCCGGAC
Organism: Pseudomonas sp. PGPPP1; assembly: GCF_002255865.1. Lineage (NCBI taxonomy): Bacteria > Pseudomonadati > Pseudomonadota > Gammaproteobacteria > Pseudomonadales > Pseudomonadaceae > Pseudomonas > Pseudomonas sp. PGPPP1. Next base: position 4,370 of record NZ_NKIG01000121.1, read on the forward strand.
AAGCCGATCTCCAAGAAGCCTCTCGAAGTGCGGATGGGTAAAGGTAAGGGTAACGTGGAATACTGGGTAGCCCAGATTCAGCCAGGCAAAGTCCTGTATGAAATCGAGGGTGTTTCTGAAGAGCTGGCGCGTGAGGCTTTCGCCCTGGCTGCTGCAAAGCTGCCGCTCGCCACCTCCTTTGTTAAACGGACGGTGATGTGATGAAAGCGAATGAACTTCGTGAAAAATCCGCACAGCAGCTGAACGAGCAACTGCTCGGCTTGCTGCGCGACCAGTTCAATCTGCGTATGCAGAAAGCAACTGGCCAGTTGGGGCAGTCTCATCTGCTCTCGCAAGTTAAGCGTGACATCGCTCGCGTGAAGACTGTGCTCAACCAGCAGGCAGGTAAGTGATCATGGCTGAAGCCGAAAAGACTGTCCGTACGCTGACTGGCCGTGTTGTCAGCGACAAGATGGACAAAACCATCACCGTTTTGATCGAGCGTCGCGTTAAGCACCCGATCTACGGTAAATATGTTAAGCGTTCGACTAAGCTGCACGCGCACGACGAAACCAATCAGTGCCACATCGGCGACAAGGTCACTATTCGTGAAACTCGTCCGCTGGCCAAGACCAAGTCTTGGGCACTGGTTGATGTTCTCGAACGCGCTGTGGAAGTCTAAGGACTAGGGGTCGGAGAAATTATATGATTCAGACTCAATCCATGCTCGATGTGGCCGATAACAGCGGCGCTCGCCGTGTTATGTGCATCAAGGTGCTGGGTGGCTCCCATCGTCGTTACGCTGGTATCGGTGACATCATCAAAGTTACCGTCAAGGAAGCAATTCCTCGCGGTAAAGTGAAAAAAGGCCAAGTGATGACTGCTGTTGTAGTCCGCACTCGTCACGGCGTACGCCGTGCTGATGGCTCCATTATCCGCTTTGATGGCAACGCTGCTGTTCTTCTGAACAACAAGCAAGAGCCGATCGGCACCCGTATCTTTGGGCCAGTGACCCGTGAACTTCGTACTGAGAAGTTCATGAAGATCGTCTCGCTCGCCCCAGAAGTGCTGTAAGGAGATCCGACATGCAAAAGATTCGTCGTGACGACGAGATCATCGTGATCGCCGGCAAAGACAAAGGTAAGCGCGGTAAGGTGCTGAAGGTTCTCGCTGATGACCGTCTGGTTGTTGGTGGTCTGAACCTGGTCAAGCGTCATACCAAGCCTAACCCGATGTCGGGCGTACAGGGCGGTATCGTCGAGAAAGAAGCGCCACTGCACGCTTCTAACGTCGCCATCTTCAACGGCGAAACCAACAAGGCTGACCGCGTTGGTTTCAAAGTAGAAGACGGTAAGAAAATTCGTGTCTTCAAGTCGACCCAAAAAGCGGTTGATGCTTGAACACTGCTAGGTAGATAAGACCATGGCACGACTACAAGAGATTTACCGGAAGGAAATCGCCCCCAAGCTTAAGGAAGAACTTAAGCTCGGGAACGTGATGGAAGTTCCGCGCGTCACCAAAATCACCCTGAACATGGGTCTGGGCGAAGCGATCGGCGACAAAAAAGTCATCGAGCACGCTGTTGCTGACCTGGAAAAGATCACCGGCCAGAAAGTCGTTGTGACCTACGCTCGGAAATCCATCGCTGGCTTTAAAGTCCGTGAAGGTTGGCCGATCGGCGTCAAAGTGACCCTGCGCCGTGAGCGTATGTACGAATTCCTGGATCGTCTGCTGTCGATCTCCCTGCCTCGGGTCCGCGACTTCCGCGGCCTGAATGCCAAGTCCTTCGATGGTCGTGGTAACTACAGCATGGGCGTGAAAGAGCAGATCATCTTCCCGGAAATCGACTACGACAAGATCGATGCTCTCCGCGGTCTGGACATCACCCTGACCACCACTGCCAAGAACGATGATGAAGGTCGCGCCCTGTTGCGTGCTTTCAAATTCCCGTTCCGCAACTGATTGGAGTAGGACCATGGCCAAGATGAGCATGAAAAACCGCGAGCTGAAGCGTCAGCTCACGGTTGCCAAGTACGCCAAGAAGCGTGCAGCACTGAAAGCAATCATCGTTGATCTGAACGCAAGTCCAGAAGCGCGTTGGGAAGCTACAGTAGCTCTGCAGAAGCAGCCACGTGACGCAAGCGCTTCGCGCATGCGTAACCGCTGCCGCCTGACCGGTCGTCCACACGGCGTTTACCGCAAGTTCGGCCTCGGCCGTAACAAACTGCGTGAAGCGGCAATGCGTGGTGACGTACCAGGTCTGGTTAAAGCCAGCTGGTAAGTACTTTCGAAGTCCAGGTGGTAGGTATCGAAAGATAACGACCGCCGGTGACCTTGAATCTGGAACAAGCCCCTTTTGGGGCTTGTTTCATTTCCGGAGTGTGTCTAAAATACGCGGCTCGCCTGAGCCCGTGTTTTTTACCCGGAGATTCTCGGCGACATATGTAGCCGCAAGGCTAATTTTTTTGTATTAGGAGCGTCTAGCCCATGAGTATGCAGGACCCGTTAGCGGACATGCTAACTCGTATCCGTAATGCCCAGATGGCTGAAAAGTCCGTCGTAAGCATGCCATCTTCCAAGTTGAAGGTAGCTGTTGCCAAAGTCCTGAAAGACGAAGGCTACATTGCGGGTTATCAGATCAGCAGCGAAACCAAGCCACTGCTGTCCATCGAGCTGAAGTACTTCGAAGGCCGTTCGGTCATCGAGGAAGTGAAGCGCGTTAGCCGTCCAGGCCTGCGTCAGTACAAGTCCGCTGAAGATCTGCCGAAAGTTCGTGGCGGTCTGGGCGTGTCTATCGTCTCCACCAACAAAGGTGTGATGACGGATCGTGCTGCGCGCGCTGCCGGTGTCGGCGGCGAAGTTCTTTGCACTGTGTTCTAAGGGGGGATAAGCATGTCTCGCGTCGCTAAGAACCCCGTTAAGCTGCCAGCCGGTGTCGAAGTCAAATTCGCAGGCCAACAGCTTTCGGTGAAGGGTGCCAAGGGTACTCTTGAACTGAACATCCATTCGTCCGTTGAGATCGTTGAAGAAGCTGGTGAGCTGCGTTTCGCTGCTCGCAATGGCGATCAACAAACTCGCGCAATGGCCGGTACCACGCGTGCGTTGGTAAACAACATGGTCCAAGGCGTAAGCCAAGGCTTCGAGCGTAAGCTCCAGCTGGTCGGTGTTGGTTACAAAGCGCAAGCAAAAGGCACGGTTTTGAACCTGGCCCTTGGCTTCTCGCACCCAGTGGATTACGAACTGCCGGAAGGCATCACCGCTGAGACCCCTAGCCAGACCGATATCCTGATCAAGGGCATCGACAAGCAACTGGTAGGTCAAGTGGCTGCTGAGATCCGCGACTTCCGTCCACCAGAGCCGTACAAAGGCAAAGGTGTGCGCTACGCGGACGAAGTCGTCCGTCGTAAAGAAGCCAAGAAGAAGTAGGGCATAGCAAATGACCGACAAAAAAGTTACTCGACTGCGTCGCGCTCGCAAAGCACGCCTGAAAATGCACGAACTCGAAGTCGTGCGTCTCTGCGTGT